>NZ_LDRK01000058.1 GCF_001477055.1 Leucobacter chromiiresistens | reverse complement strand
CGCACCGAGCCCCTCCCCGCGCGCCGAGTCCCTGCCGGATTCGCGTTCTGCGGGGAGGGGCTCGGCGCGAGAGAGCGGTGCTACCAGCCCTCGGTGAGCACGCGGTCGAGCGCCGCGAGCACCGCATCCGCGCTCTCGGCGGTGAGGCAGAGCGGCGGCTTCACCTTGAGCACGTTCGAGCGCTCGGAGGTGGTGAGCACGATCACGCCGAGCTCCTTGAGCCGCTCGCAGATGGCCGCCGCTTCGGCGGTCGCGGGCTCCAGGCTCCGCCGGTCGCGCACCAGTTCGACGCCCAGATAGAGTCCCTCGCCGTGGATCGGCCCGATGATCTCGTGGCGCTCGGCGAGCGCGCGGAAGCCCTCGGCGAGACGCGATCCGACGTGGCGCGCGTTCTGCTGCAGGCCCTCCCGCTCCATCGCGTCGAGCACCGCGATGCCGACGCGGCAGCTCAGCGGGTTGCCGCCGGCGGAGGAGAAGAACTGCCCCTGCGTGGCGAGCGCGTCGGCGATCCGCTTCGAGGTGATGACGCCGCCGATCGGGAACCCGTTGCCCATCGGCTTCGCGATCGTGATGATGTCGGGCGTCACCCCCGACTGCTCGAACCCCCAGAAGCTCGAGCCCATGCGCCCGAACCCGACCTGCACCTCGTCGGCGATGCAGAGCCCGCCCGCGGCGCGCACCCGAGCGTAGACGTCGGCGAGGTAGCCGCCGGGGAGCAGCACGCCGCCGGCGTTGCCGAGCACCGACTCGCAGATGAACGCGGCCGCGTCGCGCCCCTCCGCGGCGAGGCGCTGCAGGTCGTCGCCGAGATCCGCCGCGTACCGCGCCCCCGTCCCCTCGCCGCGGTAGGTGCCGCGGAAGCGGTTGGGAACATCGGCGACCTCGACCCAGTCGGGTCGGTTCTGCAGGGCGTACGGATTGTCGTACGCGCTCGTCGTCACCGCGTCCGACGCCATGGTCCAGCCGTGATAGGCCTCGCGCAATGCGACGACCGTCTTGCGCCCGGTCGCGGCCTGGGCGAGCCGCAGGGCGAGATCGACGGCTTCGGATCCGCTGTTCACGAGCAGCACGGTGTCGAGCTCCGACCCGTCGGGCAGCAGCGCGAGCAGGCGCTCGCTGTACTCCGCCAACTCCCGGTAGAGGAAGCGGGAGTTCGTGTTGAGGAGGCGGATCTGCCGGTTCACCGCATCGGCGACGCCCGGGTGGCCGTGGCCGAGCCCGGTGACGTTGTTCACCATGTCGATGTAGGCCCGGCCCGTGGTGTCGATCAGGTGGTGGCGCCAGCCGCGCTCGATCTGCATTGGCCGCTCGTAGTACCGCTCCTGCGCGCTCGCGAAGATTTCGGAGCGCCGGGCGAGCTCGTCGCCCGACTCGTCGCGCTGTGCGAGGTGCGGCAGCCCGAGCATCGCCGCCGGGTCCCCGGTGAACCGGCGCCAGGCCGGCACCCGGTCGGGGCTGACGAGCGGCGCCAGGCCGACCTCCGGTTCGTCGACGGCGAGGATCGGCGGCTCGGCGCCTTCGACGGCGTCCGCGCGGATCAGCGTCGCCGAGATCGCGCGGGGGTCGGCCGAGGCGCCGATGCGCGCGATCACGGCCCCTGCGGAGACCGAGTCGCCCTCGTCGACCTCCGCGGCGGCGCCGTCGATCGCGAGGTGCCAGCCGCCCTCGAGCTCGAGCAGCACGCCCCGGCTCGTCGCCGAGGCGACGGTGCCCGGGACGGGGCTCGCGACCGGCTGAGCCCCACCTGCGGCGAGGTGGATCTCGGTCGCGATCGGCCACGTCGCTCCCGCCTCCTGCGCGTCGATCAGGGTGCGCGTCAGCCGGAAGACGCCGTACGGGAGCACCGCGGCCGCGCGCCCCGCCTCGAGGGCGTCCCGCACGAGACGCTCCTCCGCGTCGGGCTCGAGCCACGCGCCCGACGCGAGCGCATCGGATTCGACGCCGGGGTCGAGCACGGCCGTCTCACCCGCGAGTTCGGGGAGCAGCGCGCGCAGCGGTTCGGCGCTGCCCGCGGCCCCTTCCTGCGGAACGGCGAGCAGGCGCAGGCCGGCCTCGTGGGCGACGCCCGCGAAGCCGAGGCGGGCGAGCACGTGCTCGGTCGCCTCGGCGAGGGGCAGCGCCGTGGCCGCGTCGAGCATCGCCTGCTCCCCCGCGACGCGGTCTCGCGCGTACGCGTTTCCGCCGTCGATCTCGAGCTGCCGGTATCCGCTCGCCACCAGCAGCGCCGCGCGCAGCACGACGAGGGGCCAGACGGCCCGCGCCTCCGACGCCGAGAGGGGCGCCGCGCGGTGGAACGCGGCGATCGCGTCGAGCACCCGGAGCGGGTGGTCGGGGTCGTGCTGCAGCAGCGAGCTCGCGGTGACCGCGAGCTCCGCGACGCGCCACCCGTAGGAGAGGTCGCCCAGGTCGAGCACGGTCTGCGGGTGCACGCGGGCGTCGACGCCGCGCACCCCCATCACGTTGTCGTCGGTCAGGTCGCCGTGGATGGCCTGCACGGGCAGCGCCTCGGCGAGCGGCGCCAGCGCCGCGTGCGCCATCCGGGCCGCGCGCAGCACGCGCTCGCGCAGATCCTCGTCGTCGATCGAGTCGGCGAGCCGCTCGGTCTCGTCGCAGGCGACCCGCATGTCCCACATGTGGGCCCGATCGAGGCCCGGGTGGGAGAGGTCGGCGAGCGCGTTCGCCGACGCGGCCGACAGCGCGCCGAAGCTCTCGAGCACGGCCGGCGCGAAGTAGCCGAGGTCGACCATCGGCTCGCCCGGCGCGAACTCGCTGCGGCGCACGGCGAACCCCCGCCAGCGCTGGGTCAGTCGGCCGTCCAGTCCCGGCAGCACCGCCGCCGCGGGCACACCGGCGGCGCGGTACGCGTCGAGCGCGGCGTGCTGCGCTTCGCGCACGTCGTCGGCGAACACGGGGTTGTCGATCCGCAGCACGCTGCGCGAACCGTCGGCGGCGGTGAGTGCGAAGTTGCGGTCCTGGTTGCTCCCGAGTTCGGCTGCGGTCACCTCCACCCCGTAGCAGTCGCGTGCAATCGTTCGGGCGTCGGCCTCGGTCACATCCGGGCGCACCAATCCACCCGGTGAAGCGTCACTCATCGTGCGATCTCCATCTCTGATGTCGAAGTGATGTCACTCGTGTGTTGGGTGCCGCGTCGCCCCCGCACCGATCGATGGGGCGGGGGCGGGGCACTCGGGCTCGGGCCATGGGGCCGCACAAGCCGACGTCTGGGGCGCGGGGGTCAGTCGATGAGCCTCCGGATCGCCGGAGCGAGCGCGGTGAACGCGCGGGTGCGGTGCGACAGGGCGTCCTTCTCGGCCGAAGCGAGCTCCGCGGCCGATCGGGTCTCCCCCTCGGGCTGGAAGATCGGGTCGTAGCCGAAGCCGTGCTCGCCGGCGGGCTGTCGCAGCACGCGGCCCGGCCAGACCCCGAGCTCGCAGACATCGCGGTCGCGCGACTCCCCCGGCAGGGCGAGCGCTGCGGCGCACACGAATCCCGCGTCGCGGTGGTCGTCCCCCACGTCGGTGAGCTGCCAGAGCAGCAGCTCGAGGTTCGCGCGATCGTCACGGGCCGGGCCGCCCCAGCGCGCCGAGAAGATGCCGGGGCAGCCCCCCAGCACGTCGACGGCGATGCCCGAGTCGTCCGCGATGGCGGGCAGCCCGGTGTGCGCCGCAGCGGCGCGGGCCTTGATGAACGCGTTCTCCTCGAAGCTCAGCCCGTTCTCCACGGGCTCCGGCCCGTCGTATCCGATCAGCTCGATCCCGGGGATCAGCGGGCCGAGGATGCGGCGCAGCTCCTCCAGCTTGTGCGCGTTGTGCGACGCGAGCACCACCGTCGTCATGATCAGCGCCCCTCCGCGAGCGCGTCGCGCTGCAGCTCGGCGAGCTCGGTCGTGCTCACGAGCGCGAGATCGAGCAGCGCGTCGAGCTCGGAGCGCTTGAACGGCGCGCCCTCGGCGGTGCCCTGCACCTCGACGAAGTCGCCCGATCCGGTCACGACGACATTCATGTCGGTCTCGGCGCGCGAGTCCTCGACGTACGCGAGGTCGGTGAGCGGCACGCCGTCGACGATGCCGACGGAGATCGCTGCGACGCTGTCGGTGAGCGGCTGCGCCCGCTTCGCGATGAATCCGCGCTCGCGCGCCCACTCGATCGCGTCGACGAGCGCGACGTACGCGCCCGTGATCGACGCGGTGCGGGTGCCCCCGTCGGCCTGCAGTACATCGCAATCGATGACGATCGTGTTCTCGCCGAGCGCCTTCGTGTCGATGACCGCGCGGAGGCTGCGGCCGATCAGTCGCGAGATCTCGTGCGTGCGCCCGCCGACCCGGCCCTTGATCGACTCGCGCTGCATGCGCTCGTTCGTGGAGCGGGGCAGCATCGAGTACTCGGCGGTCACCCATCCGGTGCCCTTGCCCGTCAGCCAGCGCGGCACTCCCGGGGTGAAGGAGGCGGTGCAGAGCACCTTCGTGCCGCCGAACGAGATGAGCGCGCTGCCCTCGGCCTGCGCGCTCCATCCGCGCTCGATCGCAACCGGACGGGTCTGCTGCGGGGTGCGCCCGTCGGCGCGGAGGGTGTCGGTCATTCAGGTCTCCTGACGTTGCGGGATTCGGGAAGTCGGGCTGCGCGTCGGTCCCGCGTCAGCGCGGGAGGCGGATCGCGCCGGTCTCGAGATGATCGACGCTGTCGATGCCGATCCCGAGCATGCGGCGCGCCAGTTCGACGAAGCCCGCCGTGTCGGGTCCGGTGGCCTCGTAACGGAGTTCGGGGTCGGGCGAGCCCGCCGGGCGCAGCAGCTGCAGTTCGGTGAGCTCCTGGAACACGACGTTCGCCGTCTCGATATCGCTCGACACGAGCGCGACGTCGGGGCCGACCACCTGCCGGATCGCCCCGCGCAGGAACGGGTAGTGCGTGCAGCCGAGCACGAGCGTGTCGATGCCCTCGGCGACGAGCGGGGCGAGGTATTCGCGGGCGACCTCGTGCACGGCGGGGCCGCTCGTCTCGCCGGCCTCGACGAGTTCGACGAAGCGGGGGCACGCGGCGGAGCTCAGCTCGATCTCGGGCCGCATCGCGAAGAGGTCGTCGTACGCCCGCGACTGAATCGTGCCCCGCGTGCCGATCAGTCCCACTCTGCCGGTGCGGGTGATGGCGGCGGCGCTGCGCACCGTGGGGCCGATGACCTCCACCACCGGCACGTCGTAGCGCTCGCGCGCGTCGCGCAGCACTGCGGCCGACGCGGTGTTGCAGGCGATCACCAGCATCTTCACGCCCTGCTCCACGAGCCCGTCGAGAATTTCGAGCGCGAATCGGCGCACCTCCGCGATGGGGCGGGGGCCGTAGGGCGCGCGCGCCGTGTCGCCCACGTAGATCATCGCCTCGCCGGGAAGCTGGTCCCGGATCGCGCGCGCCACGGTCAGACCGCCGACTCCGGAATCGAACACCCCGATCGGGGCGAACGCGTCGGGCTGCTGCGAACTCACCGCTCCAGACTACCGGAGCCGACCGCCGAGAGCTTGATCCACGTGTGCCGGTGCAGTTCGGTGAGACCGTGCGCCGCGATCCCCGCGAAGTGCGCCTTCGCCCCGTACCCCTTGTTCGACGCCCACGCGTACTCGGGATGCGCATCGTCGGCCTCCCGCATGAGCGCGTCGCGCGCGACCTTCGCACGCACCGATGCGGCGGCCACGCTCGCGCAGGCGCGATCCGCCCCCACGCGGGTGCGGACGTCGAGCGGGCCGCGGAGCACCGAAGAGAGCCAGTCGTGCGCGCCGTCGAGCAGGATCACCGAGCGCTCGACCGGCACCCCCGCGGCCCGCAGCTCGAGCAGCGCACGGCGCGCCGCCTGGCCGAGCATCGTCGTGATGCCGTGCGCGTCGATCTCCTCGGCGCTCGCGAACCCCACCGCACCCGATCCCCAGGCGTGCACGAGCGGAGCGATCCCGTCGCGCCGCTTCTCGCTCAGCAGCTTCGAGTCGCGCAGCCCCTCCGGGAAGGCGACGGTGCCCGCGACGACGGCGTGCACTCCGACCGCGACCGGGCCAGCGATCGCACCGCGTCCCACCTCGTCGACGCCGATGACGATCTCGGCGCCCGCCGCGAAGTACTCCTGCTCGACGACGAGCGTCGGATCCTTCGCGACCGCGACCGCCGCGACCGCCATCGCTCAGTTCTCCTTCGCGGCGTCGACGCCGGTGAACGTCCCCTCGGGCGTGCCGAGCCAGGTGAAGCGGTTCAGCGGCCAGTTCAGCACGAACGCGCGACCCACCACCTCGTCCTCGGGCACGAAGCCCTTGCCGGGCTGATCCTGGTTGTACCGGGAATCCTTGCTCTGGTAGCGGTTGTCGCCCATCACCCAGAGCGAGTTCTCGGGCACCGTCACATCGAAGTCGATGGCCGAGGCCCGGGTCTCGCCCGGGGGGATCACGACGTACGGCTCGTCGATCGGCACGCCGTTCACCATGACGCGTCCCTGCGCGTCGCAGCACTCGACGCGGTCGCCGCCGACGCCGATGACGCGCTTGACGACGTACTCGTTGCTCGTATCGGCGGCGAGTCCGACCGCCTGGAGCACGCGCTCGAAGCCGCGCGGGGGCTCCGTGCTGCGCGGGTAGAGCCATCCGCCCGGATCCTTGAAGACGACGATGTCGCCGCGCTGCACGTCGACGAGGTCGGGCACGAGCTGGTTCACCAGGATGCGGTCGTCGATCTGCAGCGTGTTCTGCATCGACTCGGAGGGGATGAAGAAGCTGCGCACCAGGAAGGTCTTCAGGAGGAAGGAGACGAGGAAGGCCACGACGAGGATGACGAGCAGGTCTCGCAGGAACCCGAGCACCCCGCCTCGACGCGTCCGCTGCGGAGAGGTCGATGCCTCGGCTTCACTCATATGGGTTCCCCTGTCGGTGGGAGCGGTACTGCGATGGAGCTGACGCTCCTGGTCCCACCCGCCCCGGTGAGACACTTCAGGCTCCCACCCTATTCCAGGGGGGAGCCTGAGAGCGCGTCGGGCGCGCGACGAGCGGCCCGCGAAACGCGACTAGCGGTCGCGCTTCTCCTTGATCTTCGCCTTCTTGCCGGTGAGGCCGCGCAGGTAGTAGAGCTTCGCGCGACGCACGTCACCGCGGCTGACGACCTCGATCTTCTCGATCGCGGGCGAGTGCACGGGGAACTTGCGCTCCACGCCCACCTGGAAGCTGATCTTGCGCACGGTGAAGGTCTCGCGAACGCCCTCGCCGTGGCGGGAGATCACGACGCCCTGGAACACCTGCACGCGCGAGCGGTTGCCCTCGACGATGTTCACGTGCACCTTGACGGTGTCGCCGGCGCGGAATTCGGGGATGTCGCTCTTGAGCGACGCGGCGTCGACCAGGTCGAGCTTCTGCATGATTGTCTACTCTCTGCGCCCGCCGCAAGTCGGGAACGCGGATATCGAAAAGTACTGAGGTGTTCGGCTCACGGTCCGTGCGGACCCTCGCGGCAGTACCGCACCGTGGCACAAGGATCAATTATGTCACACTTCCGCCCCGCGGCGAACGCGCGGCGCTACCCGTTCTCGCGATCCTCCGCGAGTGCGCCGATCACCCGGTGCCGCGCGACGACGAATGAGCCGTTGCGGCCGACCTCGAGGAGTTCGAGATCGAGTCGGCGCGGGAGGAGCGGCCGGCCTGCGCCGAGCACCACCGGCGCGATCGAGACCACCGTCTCGTCGAGCGCGCCGATGTCGGCGAACTGCCCGGCGAGGTCGCCGCCGCCGACGATCCAGAGATCCTTCGCGCCCGCTGCGCCGCGCAACTCCGCCAGCATGTCGACGACGGCTCCGCTGCGGAAGCGCACGTCGGCGGGCTCCCCCGAAGCGGCGCTCGCGGGCAGCGGCAGCTCCCGGTGCGTGAGCACGAACGCGGGCAGCGTGTAGGGCCAGACCCCCTGCTCGTGCGCGAGCACCCATGCGTACGTGGTCGATCCCATCACGAGCGCGCCGACGCCCCCGATGAACTCCGCGTAGTCGCCGGCACCGCCCTCCTCCTGGGGCTGGCGCAGCAGCCAGTCGAGCGAGTCGTCGGGGTCGGCGATGCACCCGTCGAGGGTCGTCGCGGTGTAGAAGACGGTGCGGGTCATGCTGAGCTCCTTCGATCGTCGCCGGTACCCGCCCAGCCTGCCGCACGAACCTGCGCGAGCACGAGGGTTGGCG
Organism: Leucobacter chromiiresistens; assembly: GCF_001477055.1. GTDB lineage: Bacteria > Actinomycetota > Actinomycetes > Actinomycetales > Microbacteriaceae > Leucobacter > Leucobacter chromiiresistens_A. The sequence goes on along the minus strand of NZ_LDRK01000058.1, from coordinate 10,941 downwards.
CCGAGCGCGACGGAAGATGCGGGTGAGAATCCCTCAGTCTCGGCGGGAACCCTCTGATTCGGCGCGACGCGTCAGGTCTGGCAGCCCGGGCACCAGTACAGCTTGCGGGCGCCGAACTCCTCGAGCACGATGTTCGTGCCGCAGCGCTTGCAGGGCGTGCCCTCGAGCTTGTAGACCGAGTGCCGCTCATCGCGGTCGACGAGCGCGCGCTGGTACTCCTCGCCGCTCAAGCCGTCGATCGTCATCATCTGCCCGACGGTGATGCCGATCTCGAGCAGGTGCGCCCAGTCGTCCCAGAGCGCCTCCAGCACGGAGCGATCGATGGTGTTCGCCGGCGTGTGCGGGTTCAGCTCGGCGCGGAAGAGCATCTCGGCGCGGTACACGTTGCCGATCCCGGCGATCACCGACTGGTCCATCAGCACGAGTCCGATGGGCGTCCGCTTGCGGAGGGCGCGCTCCACGAAGCGGTCGCGCTCCGCCGGGGTGTTGACGTTCGCGGGATCGGGCCCGAGTCGCTGGATCACGGCGTCGACCTCGCCGGGCGTCAGCACCTCGCACGCGCTCGGACCGCGCAGATCGGCGCAGACGAGCTCGTTCAGCAGGCGCACCCGCACCTGCCCGACCGGCTCCGGCGGGAACGCCGCAGGGGCGGCCGTCTCGCGATCCGACTCCGCCATGCGCACCCGGGTGCGGCGGGGAGCGCCGATCGACGCCACCGAGTCCTCGCCGTCGCGGTCGAGCGGCCGAGCGCTCTCGGGCCGGGAGTACTCCCCCGTCTGCCCGAGCTTCGTGCGCCCCGGAGCCTGCCCGTGGATCTGGATCGACGGGTCGACGCGCACGTCGCCCGCGAAGTCCCACGCGCCGTAGATGCCGAGATGCACGCGGAGCCAGCGCTCCCCCGCGAACTCGAGGAACATCTGCTTGCCGACGGCGCGCGCATCGAGCATCTCGCGGCCGCTGAGCTGCGCCGCCCCCTGCGCGAAACGCCCCTGGGGGCTCGTCACCTCGGGAGCGGTGCCGACGAAGTTCACCGCGAACTGACGCGCGATGCGGTGGACGCTGTGCCCCTCGGGCATCAGAGGCTGTCGACGTGCTTGCCGTCGATCGCCCCCGTGCGCTCGTACTCGCCGAGTTGCGCGATGCGGCGCACGTGGCGCTCCTCTCCCGTGAAGGGGGTGTCGATGAAGATCTCGATGAACCGGATCGCATCCGCGACGTCGTGCTGCCGCGCTCCGATCGAGATCACATTGGCGTTGTTGTGCTCGCGCGCCAGCGTCGCCGTCGCGTCGTTCCACACGAGCGCGGCGCGGATTCCGGCGACCTTGTTCGCGGCCATCTGCTCGCCGTTGCCCGATCCGCCGAAGACGACGCCGAGCGCCTCGACGCCGTCGCGCTCGTCGCGCGCGACGCCGATCGCCGCGTTGATGCAGAACGACGGGTAGTCGTCGAGTGCGTCGTATTCGGCGGGGCCGTGGTCGATGACCTGATGGCCCTGGGCGCGCAGGTGATCCTGCAGCTGCTGACTGAATTCGAGTCCGGCGTGGTCTGTGGCGACGTGGATGCGCATGGGCCCGATTCTACCGGTGCGGCGGGGTCAGAACTGCGGACCGGCGGTTCGGCCGCGCTTCAGCTCGTAAAAGCCGGGCACGCTCGCCGCCGCGACGATGCCGTCCCAGAGCTGCAGCGCCTGCTCACCCTGCGGCGCCGGGGTGACGACGGGGCCGAAGAACGCGACGCCGTCCACCGAGATCACCGGCACGCCCACGTCGGGGCCGGCGATGTCGAGCGCATGCGCGGTGTTCGCGCGCAGCTCCGCGTCGTACTGCTCATCGTCGGCGGCTGCGGCGAGCGCGGCGTCGAGCCCCGCCGCCTCCAGCCCGTCGGCGAGGATCGCGTCGAAATCGGTGCGGCCGCCGGGGTGGATCGCGGTGCCGAGTTCGGTGTACAGGCGCCCCACGACGTTCGCGTCGTGCGTGCGCCCGGCGGCCACCGCGGCCCGGCCGAGACGGTGCCCCTGGCGCATGCCCTCGGCGTGCTCGCCCGGGTCGTTGCCCTCGTTGATGATCTGCAGGCTGACGGGGTGCCAGACGATGTCGAAGCCGCGCTGCGCCGCCACATCGGAGATCCACCGGCTGGTCATCCAGCACCACGGGCAGATCGGGTCGAACCAGAACTCGACGGAGGGCTGTGCGGAATCGCTGCGCTCGATGCTCATGCGGTCAGCCTACTCTTCAGAGGCCCGGCACCGGGAAGAGCGCTTCGATGCGCGCGCGCTGCGCCTCGTCGGGGCGCCACCGCTCCCCCGCGAGCGCGTTCTGGCGCGCCTGCTCGGGCGTCGACGCGCCGGCGATCACGCTGGAGACCGGCTCGTGGGCGAGCAGCCAGCCGAAGGTCGCCTCGAGCATCGTGACGCCCCAGTCGGCGCAGTGCTCGCGGTAGGCGTCGAGCGCATCCCAGTCGGCGTTCTGCGCCACGTGGGGGCGCTGGCGCATGATGCGGGTGTCCTCGGGGAAGCGGTCGCGGGCGAACTTGCCGGTCAGCAGACCGTTCGCGAGGGGGAAGAAGGGGAGGAAGCCGAGGCCGAGGTCGCGCGCCGCCGGCACCTCCGCCCGGTCCGCCTCCCGCTGCACGAGGCTGAGCTCGTTCTGCGCCGAGACGAACGCCGTCGTGCCGAGTTCCGCCGCGACCCGGGCGGCCTCCCGCATCTGCTCGGCCGAGAAGTTCGAGTGCCCGATGCACCGCACCTTCCCCTCGCGCACGAGCTCGTCGAGCGCGACGAGCGTGTCGGCGATCGGGGTCTCGGGATCGGGCACGTGCATCTGGTAGAGGTCGATGCGGTCGGTGCGCAGGCGCGCGAGCGAGCCCTCGACGGAGGCGCGGATGAACTCGCGCGATCCGCGACGCCCCGAGTACGGCGCATCGGCGTCGGGGTGGCCGAACTTGGTCGCGAGCACGATGGCATCGCGACGCGCACCGAGCGCGCGCCCCATCATCTCCTCGCTGCGCCCGAAGGCGTACCCGTAGAGGTCCGCCGTGTCGAAGAGGGTGATGCCCGCGTCGATCGCCGCGCCGATGACGGCGTCGGTTCCGCGCTGGTCCTCCGTGAACGCGCCGGGGCGCCCGAAGTTGTTGCAGCCGAGGCCGACTGCGGAGACATGGAGGTCGGAGGTGCCGAGGGTGCGATCCATGCGCTCCACTGTAGAGGGGCGCGAGGGGCGCCCGGCAGCCCCGCACCGCCGCTTCACACGGCGCACTCAGCGGATTCATCACCGGCGTCGGCGGGCGGGCCTAGGCTGGACCCCATACGTTGTCCACCGTCGTCAGGAGCATCAGTGCCAGGAACGAATCTCACCCGCGCAGAGGCCCAGGAGCGCGCGGCCGTCGTCTCGACGGAGCGCTACGAGGTGGCGCTCGACCTCACCACCGGAGCCGAGCAGTTCTCGGCGGTCACCACCGTGCACTTCAGCGGCACCCCGGGAGCCGACACCTTCATCGATCTCATCGCCGACTCGGTCGAGAGCGTCGAGCTCAACGGGGAGGCACTCGATCCCGCCGAGGTCTTCGCCGATTCGCGCGTGCGCCTGCCGCGCCTCGCCGAGCGGAACGTGCTGCGGATCGCGTCGACGCAGCGGTACACGAACACCGGAGAGGGCCTGCACCGCTTCGTCGACCCCGCCGACGGCGAGGTGTACCTCTACTCCCAGTTCGAGGTGCCCGACTCCCGCCGCATGTTCCCGGTGTTCGAGCAGCCCGACCTCAAGGCGACGTTCGCCTTCACCATCACGGCGCCCGCGCGCTGGCAGGTCGTGAGCAACCAGCCCACGCCCGAGCCGGTCGACGCCGGAGCGCGGGCGGGCGCGCAGGGCGGCGACTGGCCCGAGCAGGCGATCGCCACCTGGTCGTTCGAGCCGACGCCCGTCATGTCGAGCTACATCACCGCCCTCATCGCCGGCCCGTACCACGTCGTGCGCTCCGAGCTCACGAGCCGCGACGGCCGCACGATTCCGCTCGGCGTCTTCTGCCGCGAGTCGCTCGCGCCGCATCTCGACGCCGACTACATCTTCGAGAAGACCCGCGAGGGGTTCGGCTTCTTCGAGGAGCAGTTCGACTACGCCTACCCCTTCGACAAGTACGACCAGCTCTTCGTGCCCGAGTACAACATGGGTGCGATGGAGAACGTCGGGGCGGTGACCTTCACCGAGGCGTACGTCTTCCGCAGCCAGGTCACCGACGCCATGCGCGAGCGCCGCGTCGTCACGATCCTCCACGAGCTCGCGCACATGTGGTTCGGCGATCTCGTCACCATGCGGTGGTGGAACGACCTGTGGCTCAATGAGTCGTTCGCCGAGTACATGTCGACGCTCGGCGTCGCCGAGGCCACCGAGTGGACGGAGTGCTGGACCACGTTCGCCGCCTCCGAGAAGTCGTGGGCGTACCGGCAGGATCAGCTGCCCTCGACGCATCCGATCGTCGCCCCCATCCGCGACCTCGAGGACGTGCTCGTCAACTTCGACGGCATCACCTACGCGAAGGGCGCGTCGGTGCTGAAGCAGCTGGTCGCGTGGGTCGGCCGCGAGCCGTTCATGCAGGGCGTGCACGACTACTTCGTCAAGCACCACCACTCCAACACCGAGCTGCCCGATCTGCTCGCCGAACTCGAGGCGCGGAGCGGCCGCGATCTCTCGGAATGGTCGCGTCTGTGGCTGGAGACGGCCGGCGTCAACACGCTGCGCCCGGCCTTCGAGCTCGACGCCGAGGGGCGCTACTCGAGCTTCGCGGTCGAGCAGTCGGCCGCCCCCGATCACCCGACGATCCGCCCCCACCGCATCGCGATCGGCCTCTACGCGCTCGAGGGCGATGCCCTGCGGCGCACGCAGCGCATCGAGCTCGACGTCGACGGCGCGCGCACCGAGGTGCCCGAGCTCGTCGGCGTGGCGCAGCCCGACCTGCTGCTGCTCAACGACGACGACCTCACCTACGCGAAGATCCGCCTGGACGAGCGCTCGCTCGACACCGCGGCGCGGCATCTCGGCGCCGCGGAGGATTCGCTGACGCGTGCACTCCTCTGGGGGACGCTGTGGGACGCGACCCGCGACGGCGAGTTCCCGGCCAGCCGGTTCATCGACATCGTGCTCGACCACGTGCGCCACGAGACCGGCTCGACCACGCTGCGCACGCTGCTCGGGCAGCTGTCGCTGGCGTCGGCGAGCTACGTCGCGCGCGATCGCCGCGCCGCGACGCTCGAGCGGGTCGCCGACGCGCTGTGGACGCTCGCCGAGCATGCGGAGGCCGGGTCGGATCGTCAGTTCCAGTTCGTGAAGTCGTTCGCGCACCTCGCCGCGACCGACGCGCAGCTCGACACGGTGCAGTCGCTCCTCGACGGCGCCCGAGAGCTCCCGGGCCTCGCGATCGACACCGACCTCGGCTGGGAGCTGCTGTTCGCGCTCGCCGCCGGGGGCCGCGCGACGCCCGCCCAGATCGACGAGCGCCTCGCCGGGGATCGCACCGCGAACGGCAACCAGGCTGCGGCGCACGCGCGCGCGGCACTGCCCGGCCCCGACGACAAGGCTCGCGCCTGGGCCTCGGTGTTCGACGCCGACGACCAGCCGAACGCGATCGTGCGCGCCACTGCAGCCGGCTTCACCCGCGTGCACGACCTCGCGCTGCTCGAGCCCTACGTGGAGCGCTTCTTCGACGCCCTGCTGCCGGTGTGGGAGTCGCGCAGCTACGCGATCGCGGAGGAGCTCGTCGAGGGCTTCTACCCGGCCGAGCTCGCGAGCGAGCCCCTCGCCGCGGCGACGCGCGCCTGGCTCGACGGACACACCGACGCGCCGGCGGCGCTCCGCCGCATGGTCTCCGAGCACCTCGCCGGCGTCGAACGGGCGCTGCGCGTGCAGGCGGCAGACCGGGAGGTGTGAATGGACGGCGTCGATGACGTGGAGCAGGTGGTCGGGAACGCCTTCCAGAGCTTCCTGACCACCTACCAGGTGCCGCTCGCGATCGCGGTCATCGTGATCGCGGCGCTTCTGCTGAACTGGATCCTGCGCAAGCTGCTCATGCGCACGGTGACGCACGTGGTGCGCGGGGTGAAGAAGGCGCAGGACGTCGACACGACCTCCGAGATGCGCGCGGCGCCCTACGTCAGCGCGCGAGCGGTGCAGCGCACGCGCACCCTCGGCACCGTGGGTCGCGCGGTGATCACGTGGACCATCGTCGTCATCGCGCTGATCCTGATCCTCGGCCAGCTGGGCGTCAATCTCGGCGCGCTGCTCACGTCTGCGGGAATCGTGGCGGCGGGCCTCGCCTTCGGCGCGCAGAACGTCGTCAAAGACCTACTGAACGGCATCTTCATGGTGTTCGAGGATCAGCTCGGCGTCGGCGATATCGTGACGATCGGCGCGATCACGGGCACGGTCGAAGACGTCGGCATCCGCGTGACGCAGGTGCGCGCGATCGACGGCACCCTCTGGTTCATCCGCAACGGCGAGGTGCTGACGCTCGGCAACGCGTCGCAGGGGTGGGGACAGGCCGTCATCGACTTCACCGTGGATGCGCGGCAGGACATGTCGCGGGTCTCCGACGTCGCGCTCGACGCGGCGCGCACCCTGCTGCGGTCGGAGAAGTACGCCCGCAAGGTCACCGGCTCCCCCGAGCTCCTCGGACTCGAGAGCATCTTCGGCGACCGCGCCACACTGCGGCTCCTCGTCAAGACGCGGCCCGAGGCGCAGTGGGAGGTGCAGCGCGGCGTGCGCGCCGAGTTGCGGCGCAAGTTCGCCGAGCACGACATCACCCTCGCCGATGAACTGCCGAAACAGCCCGGAGGGCCCGCATGAACGATTCACCGCAGCCCGGGCCGCAGCCCGGCCCGCAGCCGGGCCCGCGCCTCACGCTCCGCACGGGCGAGAGCGGCGAGGCCGTGACCGAGACGCTCTGGTCGCAGGTGGGCGGCACCCCCACCTTCGAGCGCATCGCCGCCGAGTTCTACCGCGGCGTGCGCGCAGACCCCGTGCTCGCTCCGATGTACCCCGACGACGACTGGGAGGGCGCCACCTGGCGCCTCCGCGCCTTCCTCGAGCAGTACTGGGGCGGGCCCACGACGTACTCGGAGCAGCGCGGGCATCCGCGCCTGCGCATGCGCCATCAGCCCTTCGCCGTGACCCCCGACGCCCGCGACCGGTGGCTGCGCCACATGCACGCCGCACTCGACGCCGTGGCGCTCCCGCCGATGCACGACGCCGCCTTCCGCGACTACGTGGAGCGCGCCGCGCTCGCGATGGTCAACCGCTTCGAGTAGCTCGCGCGCTCAGTACACTGACACCATGAGTCTGCACCTCACCGACGACGCAGCGGCCGACGAGCTGCTGACGAACAACCCGCTCGCTCTGCTCATCGGCATGCTGCTCGACCAGCAGATCGCCATGGAGGTCGCGTTCATCGGACCGCTCAAGATTCAGCAGCGGTTCGGCGACATCGACGCCGCGGCGATCGCGGCAGCCGATCCCGATCGCCTCGTCGCCGTCTTCACCGAGACCCCGGCCGTGCACCGCTTCCCGGGCTCCATGGCCACCCGGGTGCAGGCCCTGTGCCAGACCATTGTCGACGAGTGGGACGGCGATGCCGCCGCGATCTGGACGGCGGACTCCCCCGACGGAAAGACGGTGCTCAAGCGGCTGAAAGCCCTCCCCGGCTTCGGCGACCAGAAGGCCCGCATCTTCCTCGCCCTGCTCGGCAAGCAGCTCCGCTTCGACGGCGCGGGCTGGCAGGAGGCAGCGGGAGCCTACGGCGAGCCCGGCTCGTATCGCAGCGTGGCCGACATCACCTCCCCGGAGACGCTCCAGCGGGTGCGCGAGACGAAGCGAGCCGCGAAGGCGGCCGCGAAGGCGGAGCGGGCGCGATGAGCCGCGCCCTCCTGACCGGGACGCGCCCTCGACCCGTCGAGCGGGGACGCTGATGACGGGTCCCCTCAACGGAGCCGCCGCGTTCACCCGATCGGCTGAGCGCGTCGTCGCCTACCTCAACGAGCACACTCCCCTCACCGACTGGTCGGTCTCGCGGGTGACGAACGGCGAGCAGATCCACGTGCACGTGCACCACGACCAGGTGATCTCGGTCGGCGACCGCATCGACTGGAACGAGTCGTTCTGCAGCCGGATGTCGGCGGGAGCGGCGCACGTCGTGCCCGACTCGCGCCGCGATCCGCAGTACTCCGACCTCCGTGCCGCCGAGCGGGTCGGGTCGTACGCCGGGTACACCATCCGCGATGACGACGGAGCACTGTTCGGCGTGCTCTGCGGCGTGCGCGAGACCCCGCTCGCCGACGGCGAGACCATCGATGAGGAGCTCATCCGCCTGCTGAGCGACCTGCTCTCCTCGCAGCTCGAACTCTCCCGAGGCATCGACCGCGAGCGCCGCAGCATCGCCATCGCGGACGCCCTCGCGCACACCGACGCCCTCACCGGCCTGCTCAACCGACGCGGCTGGGATCGCGTGCTCGCCGACGCCCAGGAGCGCGTGGACGCGTTCGGCGATCCCGTCGCCGTTGCGATCATCGATCTGAACGGCCTCAAGTGCGTCAATGACACCCAGGGTCATCTCGCGGGCGACCGCCTGCTCACGAGTGCCGCACGGGCGCTGTCGGCGGCTGCGACGCACGCCCACCGCGTCGCCCGAATCGGCGGCGACGAGTTCGCGATCCTCGCCAACGGCGTGACCACCCGAGGTGCGGACGACCATTTCGCCCAATTCTCAGCGGAGCTGGAGCGCGCCGGCGTCTCGGCCGCGATGGGCGTGGCGGCCGCCGTTCCCGGGCTCGCGACGCTCGCCGAGGCCGTCGCGCAGGCGGACCGAGCGATGTACGCGCGCAAAGTGGAGTCGCACCAGTAGACGCGACTGCGACTGCCGCGAACTCGGTGTACGCTCGTAGAGTTGCCTCCGTAGCTCAGTGGATAGAGCAACGGCCTTCTAATCCGTCGGTCGCAGGTTCGAATCCTGCCGGAGGCACTGAGAGTTCCGCGATCGCTGCGGTGTCGTCGAAGGGATCCGAACGCGTGCCCACCTCCCCACCGGCGAGAGTGAAACTGCCCTTCGAGGTGTGGGCGCTCGTGGCCGGCGGATTCACCGTCGCACTCGGGTACGGCGTCGTGGCGCCCGCGATCCCCCAGTTCGCGCTCGAGTTCGACGTCTCCAACTTCGCCGCGTCGGCGATCGTCAGCGCGTTCGCCCTCATGCGCCTCGTCTCCGCGCCACTCGCGGGCTGGGTCGTCGGCCGGCTCGGCGAGCGACGCACGTACATCATCGGCATCCTCATCGTCGCCGTCTCGACGGGCGCAGCTGCGCTGGCCGCCGACTACACCCAGTTCGTGGTGCTGCGCGGCGTGGGCGGCATCGGGTCCGCGATGTTCACGGTCGCCGCGACCGCGCTCCTCATCAAGGTCAGCCCGCCCGCGGCCCGCGGACGCGTCGCCAGCGTGAACGCCGCCGGATTCCTGCTCGGCGGGCTCCTCGGACCGGTGCTCGGCGGCGCCGTCGCGATCTTCGGCCTCCGCGCACCCTTCGTGTTCTACTTCTGCACGCTCGTCGCAGCGGCCACCGTCGTCGCCTTCGCGCTCCGGCGATCGGCGCTCGCGGGGCGCACCCCGCCCGGAGCGTCCGATGACGGCAGCGGGATGACGCTCCGCGAGGCCCTGCGCGTCCCCCAGTACCGCACCCTGCTGCTCTCGGTCTTCGCCTTCGGGTGGTCGTCGTTCGGCGTCCGGGTCTCCGTGATTCCGCTGCTCGTCGCAGCGACGTTCCACGGCGACGCGACGATGGCCGCGTGGGTGCTCGCAGCCTACGCGGCGGGCAACGCGATCCTCATCTTCCCGTCGGGGCGGTGGAACGACACGATCGGCCGCAAGCCGCTGCTCATCACCGGCTCGATCATCCTCACCGCGGCCTACGCCGCGTTCCCGTTCTCCCCCGTGCTCTGGGTCGCGCTCGCCGTCATGTTCGCCGCGGGCGCCGGGTCGGCGCTCGTGAACCCCGGGCAGCAGGCGGTGCTCGCCGACGTCCTCGCCCAGCGCCGCGGCGGATCGGTGGTCGCCGCGTACTCGATGACCAGCGATCTGGGGGGTGTGCTCGGGCCGCTCATCGCCGGGGCGATCGTCGACCTCGCCGGGTTCGGATGGGCGTTCGGCGCGACCGCCGCCCTCATCGGCGTCGCCGCGCTCGCCTGGGCGTTCACCCCGGCGTCGCGGCCGCCCGAGACGACGGCGCCGCCGCGGCCGTCAGGCCTCTAGGTCGTCGACGCCCGGCATCCAGCTGAGGCCGGGCCGCCCCCACCCGTTCTTGCGCTGCGCCTTCTGCGCGCCCCGGTGCTCGGGGTGCACGAGCCGGTCGACGTAGAGCAGCCCGCTGAGGTGGTCGTACTCGTGCTGCAGAATGCGCGCGAACCAGCCGCTCGCCATGATCTCGAACGGCTTCCCGTCGATGTCCTGCGCGCGCAGCAGGGCGCGCGGCGAGCGGCGGAGCGCGAAGCGCTCGCCCGGGAATGAGAGGCATCCCTCCACCTCGTCCTCGCCGGGGATGCCGGGCTCGGGGGGCGAGATCCACAGCTCCGGGTTGATGGCGACGCCGCGCGGCGCCGCCTCCTCCTGCTCGTCGTAGATCCACACGAAGACGCGCTTGCCGACGCCCACCTGCGGGGCGGCCAGCCCGACGCCGGGCGCCGCGACCGTGGTCTCGAACATGTCGTCGACGAGCGTGCGCAGCTCCGCGTCGAACTCGGTGACGGGGGCGGCGGGGCGATGCAGCACGGGTTCGCCGGAGATCACGATGGGAAGAACAGCCATGATCTCCAGTTTAGGGCGTGCATCGGCCCGGCTTCGGCCGGTGCGCCCGTCACGACCCGGGCGGTGCGAACCGCGCCCAGTAGACTGGACCGATTGCGGGCGCGCGCCCGCA
>NZ_LDRK01000057.1 GCF_001477055.1 Leucobacter chromiiresistens | reverse complement strand
CGTCGGCGAAGTGCACGTCGTCGAGCGAGTAGGTCTCGCCGACCGTCGTCGTGTCGACGAACTCGCGGCCGTCGACGTCGAGGTACAGCTCGGCGGTCGTCGGAGACGTGACCTTGATCTGCGGCTGCGTGAACGCGAGGTCGAGGATGTAGTTCTCGCCCTCCGCGTGCCCCTGGAAGTGCACGCCGTCATTCTCGCCGAAGGCGACGTCGACACCCGAACCGTCGAGGTTCGCGGTGCCCGTTCCGCCGGCCCACGCGTACGGTCCCGAGCCGGTGGTCGCACCGAGCAGCGTGACCTTGCCCTTCGCGATCGGGCTCGTGATGTAGTTGCGGAACGACGACTTCACGCCCCAGCTGAGCGTGGCGTCCGCCACGACACCGTCGCCCGGAGCGGCGTTGGCCGCCACGGGTGCGAGCGCCAGGCCGCTGGCGACGAGCAGGCCCGTCGTCGCGGTGGCGAGCGCACGCCGCCACTTCTTCTGTGCAGTCATGAAGAGTGCACTCCTTTTCTGTTGTGATTGTGGCCGCCGCGCAAACAGCAACCCGCTCGTCGGATCGAACTGAGGCTCCCCTAACCTGCAGTACCGCATATAGTCTGACGATTTTCATCAGACGTTGCAACTCCTTCCGCGAGTCCAGGCATCGCACAGGTGGTTCTCACGAATGATCGACTGCACCCACCCGCTCCGCGCAGGGCGAACGGCGCGCCCTGCGCCCGCACACGTCTCGGGCGTACACTGGCCGAGCCAATCACGACACCGGAGGTCGCCATGAGCAAGCCCATCGATTCGGCCGACTACCCGTTCCAGCTCAGCGAGAGCGAGTGGCGCGAACGCCTCGCCCCTGACGAGTACGCCGTGCTGCGCAACCAGGGCACCGAGCGCGCGGGCACCGGAGAACTGCTCGACGAGGAGCGCGATGGCCTCTACCGCTGCCGCGCCTGCGGCAACGAGCTCTTCGTCGCCGGCACGAAGTTCGACTCGGGCTGCGGCTGGCCGAGCTTCTACGAGAGCGTGCGGCCCGGCGCGGTCGAGCTGCTCGAGGATCGGAGCCTCGGCATGGTGCGCACCGAAGTGCGCTGCGCTCGCTGCGGCTCGCACCTCGGCCACGTCTTCCCCGACGGGTTCGGTACCCCGACGGGCGACCGCTACTGCATGAACTCGCTCTCGCTGAGTTTCGAGCCCGGAGCGCAGCCCGGCGACGAGCCCGACGGGCAGCCCGAAGGCGCATGAGCGAGTTCGGGGGTCCGGCGTATCGCGCACTCCGGCGCCGCCGCTCGCACTCGAAGGTCACGGAGGAGGCGCCGAGCCGCGAAGAGCTGGAGGCGTACGTCGCGGCGATGGCGAGCGTCTCCGACCACTCCCGCATGCGCCCGTGGCGCATCATCGAGCTGCGGGGCAAGGATCGCAAGAAGCTCGCGAAGGGGATCGCGAAGGCCTCGGGTGAGGATCGCGGCAAGCACGTCGCGAAGATGACTCGCGCCCCGCTGGTGCTCGTCATCGTGGTCAGTCCGGGCGATACCCGGAAGGTGCCGCTCTGGGAGCAGGAGGCCGTCGCGAGCGGCGTGGCCCATCTCCTGGGGCTCCTGCTGCACGAATCGGGGTGGGGCTCGATCTGGAAGAGCGGCACGCACACGCGGAGCAAGGCGGTGCGCAAAGCCCTGGGCGTGCGGAAGCCGGAGTATCTGCTCGGCTGGTTGCACGTGGGCGGGATCCCGGAGCGCGATCGAGCGGAGAAGCCGCGGAAGCCGCTGGATCTCGCACGGCATCTCAGCGGACCGGGTTAGCGCTCCGTCGGCCTGCGGCGCGAGGGGAGCGCGGCGATCACCACTGCCAGCAGGGCGACCGCCGATCCGGCGATCATGCCCTGCGTCAGCCCGCCGGCGAGGGGGGCGCCCGCCTCGAACGCGACCGAGGCGATCAGCTGCCCGGCGACGTTCGACATGCTGAGCAGCAGCACGCCCGCCGTGCGCACGAGCATCGCGGCGATGGCGATGAACAGCGTGCCGATCACTCCGCCGATGTAGAGGTACGGCGCCGTCGGCCACGCCGTCGGCCAGCCGTCGACGGTGACGGAGATCGCGGCCATGACGACGAGGATCGCCGTGCCGACGACGAAGTTCACGAAGGTGGAGGTGACCGCGCTCTGCGCTGCGGCACGCACCAGGCCGTTCACCATGGACTGCGCGGAGACGCCGACCCCGATGATGACGGGGAACACCATGAGCCAGGCGCCGTGCACGCCGCCGAAGCCGACGGAGAGCGCCACGGCGACGATCGCGAGCACGGTTCCGAACACGCGCATCGGCGTCGGGTCGATGCGTCCGCCCGGGCCGAGGCCCGCGCGATCGAGCAGCAGTCCGCCGAGCACCTGCCCGGCGACGATGCCGACGGTGAACAGCGCGAGCCCCATGATCGGCGTGACCAGCCCCTGCGCGAGCACGAAGAAGGCCCCTCCGGCGCCGCCGAACAGCGTCCACACGGGCAGCGACCGGGATCGCACCTCGCTGCGCAGGCGGACGAGCCCCGTACGTCCCCGCCGCGTGACGAGCACCGCGATGCACATGACGATGAGCCCCGACCCGAATGAGACGGCGGCGGTGACGTAGCCGTTGCCGAGTTCCTGGCTCAGCCCTCCGTTGATGCGGGACTGCACGGCGACCAGCACGCCGGCGAGCCCCGAACCGATGAGGGCGGCCCAGACGGGAATCGAGGAGTTCGGCACCCCTCACACCTTACTCCGACTGCGGTCGGGCCTCTGACGCAGCCGCCCGAGCGCCGACACCTGCATCGATTCCCTGCCGGAACGCCCAGCCCCTGTCGGGATCGCGTCCTCCCGACAGGGATTCGGCGAACGGGCGGGGGTTCGGCGAGGATCGCGCCGGCGTCGCGCGCCGGCGTCGCGCGCGGCGAGTGGAGCGAGTGGAGCCGCCTGTCGGACTCGAACCGACCACCTGCGCTTTACAAGGGCGCTGCTCTACCAGATGAGCTAAGGCGGCGTGGGGGCGGACGATGGCTCGGCCGCCCCGGTCAATCTTACTCGGAGTCGGCGGGCGCCTCGGCCGATGCGTTCTGCTGCTCGAGTTCGCTCTTGACCTTCAGCAGGTACGACTCGAGGTCTCCGTCGCGGCTCTGGCTCCACTGCTGGCCGTTCACGATGACGGTCGGCGTGCTCACGAGGCGCTGCGGCTCGTCGGCGTCCTGCGGCGTCACGCCGTCGGCGCCGAGCAACTGCGCACCCTTCGCGAGACCCTGGATGCCCACTTCGCTGACCTGCTTGTAATTCGCGGAGATGAAGCTCGCGAAGGTGCGATCCTTCACGCACTGGCGCAGTTCCGTGTCAGCTTCTGCGCCCGCGGCCTCGGCCTGCTCGATGAGCTGATCATCGGTGAGGCCGGTGGTGCTCTCGGCGGGCTGCACCTCGGCGCTGAGCAGCGCGTTGTTCAGCTTGAACGCGTAGTCGGGCTGCTGGTCGACGACGCAGGCGAAGAGGTTCGCGGCGCGCGTCGAGTACTTCGAGCCGAGCGAGGCGTTGTCGAGGAAGTTGAGAGGGTAGATCGTCATCTCGACGTCGCCCGCGCCCACGTAGTTCTCGAGCATGGTGCCGTACTGCTGCTCGAACTGGCCGCAGTAGGGGCACATGTAGTCGGCGTACACGGTGACCTCGACGGGGAGCTCGTCGAAATTCTGCTCGGGCGCGACGCGCTCCTCGCCTGCGGGCAGCGCCGGGCCGGTGACCACCTTGAGGTCCTTGCCGAAGACCGCGCCGCCCGACGCCATGTTCTCCGGGCCGGGGCCGGCGGGCTTGATCGACTGCGTCAGCACGAGGGCGACGATCGCGAGCACGGCGATCACGCCGACGGCGATGCCGCCCTGCAGGAAGAGGCGGTTGCGCTTCTCCCGCTTCTTCTCCTGCTCCCGCGCTGCGGCGGCGTCGGCGCGCGCCTGGGCGCGCCGCTCGTTCTTCGTCGGACGGGGGTTCGTCTCGTGTGCCATGGGTGTTCTCTCAGTCGGTCCGCCGGAGCGGATCACGGATCAGATCGGGGGCGCGGGCGCCCTACTTCTTCTTGGCGGAGCGGCGATCGGCGCGGTTCGTGGATCCGTTGCCCGACTGCTGCCCGAAGGCGCCGCGCGTCTGCTGCGCGGGCTTGCCGGCCCCCGCCTTCGGCTCGTCGGCACCGGTGACCGCCGGGGCGCCGTCCTCGTTCGGGGCGCTGTAGCTGAGCTTCGACTGGTCGGTCGCCTGCTCGGCTTCGAGGCCGCCGCCTTCGAGGTGCACGTGATCCTGCGGGCCCTCGGCCGGCCGCACCTTGACCTCGAGGTTGTAGAGCAGCCCCATGGACTCCTCCTTGATCTGCCCCATCATGCCCTCGAAGAGGGTGAAGCCCTCGCGCTGGTACTCGACGAGCGGGTCGCGCTGCGCCATCGCGCGCAGGCCGATGCCCTCCTTGAGGTACTCCATTTCGTAGAGGTGGTCGCGCCAGCGGCGGTCGATGGTGGCCAGCACGACGCGGCGCTCCAGTTCGCGCATCGCCTCGCTGCCGAGGGTCTCCTCGCGCTTGGCGTAGGCCACCTCGGCGTCGGAGAGGATCTCGCGGCGCAGAAACGCGCGATCCACGCGACGCGCCCCGCCGGCCTCGGCGACGAGCTCGTCGATGGTGAGGCCCACCGGGTAGACCTGGCGCAGGTCGTTGAACAGGGCGTCGAAGTCCCATTCGCCGTCGCGGCCGTGGGAGTCGAGGATCGCGTCGATCGTCTGCTCGCGGAACGCGTCGATGCGCGGCTCGATCTCTTCGCCGTCGAGGATCTGCTGGCGGTCGCTGTAGATCGCCTTGCGCTGGCGGTCGAGCACGTCGTCGTACTTGAGCACGTTCTTGCGGATCTCGGCGTTGCGCTGCTCGACCTGGCTCTGCGCGCTCTGGATGGCGCGCGACACGACCTTGGACTCGATGGCGAGGTCGTCGGGGAAGCTGTCGCGGTTCATGAGCGCCGCTGCGGCGCCCGAGTTGAACAGGCGCATGAGGTCGTCGCCGAGCGACAGGTAGAAGCGGCTCTCGCCGGGGTCGCCCTGTCGGCCGGAGCGGCCGCGCAGCTGGTTGTCGATGCGCCGCGATTCGTGGCGCTCGGTGCCGAGCACGTACAGGCCGCCGACCTCGATGACCTTCTCCGCTTCGGCGCTCACCGTCTCCTTGACGGCCGCGAAGACATCGTCCCATGCGGCTTCGTAGGCGTCGGGGTCGTCGTCGGTCGAGAGGCCGCGGGAGGCCATCTCCTGCACGGCGAGGAACTCGGCGTTGCCGCCGAGCATGATGTCGGTGCCTCGGCCCGCCATGTTCGTGGCGACCGTCACCGAGCCGAGCCGGCCCGCCTGCGCGATGATCGCGGCCTCACGGGCGTGGTTCTTCGCGTTCAGCACCTCGTGGCGCACGCCGGCCTTCGCGAGCAGGCGCGAGAGGTACTCGCTCTTCTCGACGCTCGTGGTGCCGACCAGCACGGGCTGGCCCTTCTCGTAGCGCTCCGCGATGTCGACGACGACCTGCGCGAACTTCGCCTCCTCGTTCTTGTAGACGAGGTCGGGCTGGTCCTTGCGCTGCATCGAGCGGTTCGTCGGGATCGGCACGACGCCGAGCCCGTAGGTCGACATGAACTCGCTCGCCTCGGTCTCGGCCGTACCGGTCATGCCCGAGAGCTTCTCGTAGAGTCGGAAGTAGTTCTGCAGGGTGACGGTGGCGAGCATCTGGTTCTCGGCCTTGACCTGCACGCCCTCCTTGGCCTCGATCGCCTGGTGCATGCCCTCGTTGTAGCGGCGCCCCGCCAGGATGCGGCCGGTGTGCTCGTCGACGATGAGCACTTCGCCGTTGAGCACGACGTAGTCCTTGTCGCGGGTGAACAGCGCCCGCGCCTTGATCGAGTTGTTGAGGAACGAGATGAGCGGAGTGTTCACCGACTCGTAGAGGTTGGTGATGCCGAGGTGATCCTCGACCTTCTCGATGCCGGGCTCGAGCACGCCGACGGTGCGCTTCTTCTCGTCGACCTCGAAGTCGACGCCCGGTTCGAGCTTGCGTGCGATCCGCGCGAACTCGGCGAACCACCGGTTGGCCTCGCCCGAGGCGGGGCCGGAGATGATGAGCGGGGTGCGGGCCTCGTCGATCAGGATCGAGTCGACCTCGTCGATGATCGCGAAGAAGTGGCCGCGCTGCACGCGCTCCGCCGCGGAGGAGGCCATGTTGTCGCGGAGGTAGTCGAAGCCGAACTCGTTGTTCGTGCCGTACGTGATGTCGGCGTTGTACTGCTCGCGACGCGTCGCGGGATCCTGACCGGAGACGATGCAGCCGGTCGTGAGCCCGAGGGCGCGGAAGACGCGGCCCATGAGCTCGCTCTGGTAGGTCGCGAGGTAGTCGTTGACCGTGACGATGTGCACGCCCTTGCCGGCGAGGGCGTTCAGATAGGCCGGCATCGTCGCGACGAGGGTCTTGCCCTCACCGGTCTTCATCTCGGAGATGTTGCCGTTGTGCAGGTTCGCGCCGCCCATGATCTGCACGGGGAACGGGTTGAGCCCGATGGTGCGCTTGGCGGCTTCGCGTACCGCAGCGAACGCTTCGGGGAGGAGGTCGTCGAGCGTCTCCCCCTTCTCGAGCCGCTCGCGGAACTCCGTGGTCTCGTCGCGAAGCTCCTCATCGCTGAGGTCTGCGAAGGTGCTCTCCAGATTCGCCACGAGCTTCGCCTGCCGCTCGAGCTTCTTCAGGATCCGTCCTTCACCGACGCGAAGAAGCTTCTCGAGAACTGTCGCCACGTTGTCTCTCCTGTACGTTCCGCGCGGTGTGGTTGCCCATGGTTCGGGGTCACCGCCGTTGCCACAATGTGACAACTCCTCAGCTTAGCAACGGCATGCTCCTCCCCGGCTGAGGAGATGCCAATATGGAGTCGGGATTCGTTTCCGCCCTCCGGAGCGCGAGTGCCCGCGTCGCGCATCTCGGAAGGAAGGACGCCATGCCGCTTGCAGCGGGTGAGGTACTGGTGGTGCTCCCCACGTACAACGAGCGGGCGTCGCTGGCCTCGGTCGTGGCGGGCATCCGCGCCCACGAGCCGGGCGCCCGCATCCTCATCGTCGACGACGACAGCCCCGACGGCACGGGCGCGGCGGCCGACGAGCTGGCCGCCGCGGACGCGCACGTCGCCGTGCATCATCGCAGCGGCAAGCTCGGGCTCGGGTCGGCGTACGTGCACGGCTTCGGCACCGCAGAGCGCGGCGGATACCGGTTCGTGGTCTCGATGGACTCCGACGGATCGCATCGCCCCGAGGATCTGCCTGCGCTCCTGGCCGCCGCGCGATCCGGCGCGGGCCTCGTGATCGGCACGAGGTGGATCCCGGGCGGGCGCATCGTCAACTGGCCGCTCATCCGCCGCTGGATCTCGCGGGGCGGCACCGGCTTCGCGCGCGCGGTGCTCGGGTCGCAGCTGCACGATCTGACGAGCGGGTTCCGCGTGATCGAGCTCGCCTGGCTGCGCCGCATCGATCTGGACGCGCTCGACTCGCAGGGGTACGGCTTCCAGGTGGAGACCGCCTGGCGTCTGGAGCAGCTCGGCTGCCCGATCGCCGAGGTGCCGATCACCTTCGTGGAACGCGCCGACGGCCGGTCGAAGATGACGCTCGGCATCGTGCTCGAGGCGTTCGGCAATGTCGTGCGCTGGGGCTGGCGGGCCAGGCGGGGGCGGGGCACCGCCCGCTGAACTCGACGGAGCGGGGTCGCCCTGCGGCGACCCCGCTCCGAATGCCCTCCGGCGGTGCGGTGATGCGGTGGTGCGGCGGCTCGGCCGGCGCTAGGCGGTCTCGGAGAGCGAGATCACGCCGTAGTTCCACCCCTTGCGGCGGTAGACCACGCTCGGACTCCCGCCCTCCTCCTCGATGAAGAGGAAGAAGTCGTGGCCGACCAGCTCCATGCGGTCGACGGCGTCTTCGACGGCCATGCGCTCCGCGGGGAACTCCTTCGTGCGGATGACGACCGGCGAGTAGTCCTGCTCCTCCGAGTTCACCACCGGCACCTCACCGGTGGCGACGGCCTCGAGCACTTCGAGGGGAGCGGGGGTGACGTCGATCATCTCGAAGTCGTTCGCGGCGGCGTCCGCCAGCGAGGTGCGTCCGCGGCCTCGGCGATCCTGTCGCTTGTCCTTCATGCGACGGATGCGTTCGAGCACGCGCCCGTAGGCGATGTCGAACGCCGAGTACTTGTCTCCTCCGGCCGATTCTGCGCGGATCACGGGCCCCGGTCCGATGAGGGTGATCTCCACGTGATCACCGTGCTGGGGGCTCCGGTCGCTCTGCCGAGAGACTCTCACTTCGAACGCCTGCGCGCGGGGCAGCAGCCCCTCCACCTTCTCCGTCTTCGCTTCGACGTAGCTCTCGAAGCGATCGGTGATCCCGACGTTCTTGCCGCGGATGTTCACGTCCATGGTGACCTCCCTGAGTACTCGGGCGGGTGTGCCATCTGGCGCACCGTTACGCCTTTCTCGAACTCTACTCCACTCGCGCGACGCGTTTCCACCTCCTCAGATGTTCATCCGCGACTTCGCAGGAAGGCCCGCAGAGTCGAGCCGTTCGGCAGTGCAGAGCGCGACGATCACCACGACGCTCGCGCCCGCGCGCTCCAGCGCGACCCGTGCTGCGCGCACGCTCGCGCCCGTCGTGATGATGTCGTCGACGAGCACGACGAGCCGGCCGCGGACGATGCGGCGGGCCGAGCGGCGGACGGCGATGCGGCGCGCGTTGCGCTCGCGCTGCGCTGCGCTGAGGCCGACCTGGCCGACCCTGCCCCGGGTCGTGCGCAGCGCAGCCACGCGCAGCGCGGGTGCGCGCTGACGGCGGAGCGCCGAGGCGATCAATACGTCGAGGTGCCGGTACCCGCGCTCGCGCACCCCGCGGGGGCGGGACGGCATCGCGACGATGAGCGGCGCCCCCGACGCGCCCGGCGCTCCCGGCGCTCCCGGCGCACCCGCTGCACCCGCTGCACCCGCTGCACCCGCTGCGCACGACGCTCTGCCCGATGCCGCGAGTGCGGCGATGCGGATCGCGCGCACGAGCGGAGCGCGCAGCGCCTCGCCGAGCATGCGGCGGAAGCCCGCGCGCCCGCCGTGCTTGAACGCGACGAGCACGGCACGCAGCGGCCCCTCGTACCTGCCGCGCACGACGCAGGGCAGTCCGTCGAGCTCGCGCACGAGCATCTCGGGGGCCTCCCTCAGACGTGCTCGGCACGACCGGCAGCACTCCCGGTCGGCCGCGCCGCAGCCGACGCACGTCGTCGGCCACACGAGGGCGGCGAGATCGAGTGCCAGCTCGCGGAGCGGCAGCGCGAGCCGGCCTGGGAGCGCGAGCCGGGCCCCAGGCGGCGACGGAGACGGGAGCGGAGTGCGAGCGGTCATGCCTCCAGCATCGCGGGCCCCGCCGCCCGATCCGGCCGATGCGCGGGAGCGGTGGACGACCGCGGTGATGAGCGGCGGCGGTCGCCCTGTGCGCGGTGATCCGGGCGCCGCCGGCGAACCGGGCGCCGCCGGCGATCCGGGCGCCGCCGAAGAGACGCGCTCAGCCGTGCTTGGCGAGCAGTTCGATGCCCGTCAGCGCACGCTGCCACCCGCTCCCCTGCGAGGCGTAGAGATCGCCCTTCGCGCTCAGCACGCGCAGCTGCGACCGAGCGGAGCCGCCGGCGACCTGCGCACCGCCCTGCACGCCGCCCTGCTCGACCGGGATCAGGCCGACGCCCCCGATGGTGACCCGGCTGGTCGCGTCGACCTTCGAGAGCGCGGCGAAGCGCGTCTGCCCCACCCAATCCAGGTCGACGGGGGCCCCGGTCGTCCAGAGCTGCACGTCTGCCTCGTCCGTGGTGCGCACCGGGGCTCCCTCGGCGTCGCGCTCGACGCCGGCGACGAGCACCTGACTCCCCTGCTCGTCGCTCACGAGCGCCGCCACGCGCATCCCGTCGGGCGATAACCGCACCGCGACCGGGGTGCGGCCGGCGAGCCAGGGGGCGGGCACATCCGTCACCGTGCCATCGCGGGTGGTCGCTCGCAGCGTCTGCGCGGAGGACGCCTGCACCGTCCAGACGTAGTCGAAGACGTCGAACATCGGGGCGAGCAGGCCGGGTCGCGGATCGATCGGCACCACACCGAGGGCGTCGACCCGCGTCACGCCCTGGGCGTTCCGGATCGCCGCCGCGGTCGCGTCGGCGTTCAGCGTGATCGCACTCGGCTCGTACTCGCTCAGCGACGTCGCGAACCCGGTCATCGCGACGAACTGCCCCGCGACGATCGTGCCGAACTGGTCGCCGACGAGCAGCGCGGGATCGGTGACGTCGTTGAGCAGGCGCGGCACACCCTGATCGGTCCGCGCCTCGGAGCGGATCTCCGTGCCCTCAGCGGACAGATCGTAGCCGTTGACGCTCTGCACCGTCTGCAGACTCAGCCGCAGCTGCTGCCGCACCTCCGCCATCGCGGTCGGGCTGGCCTCCAGCAGATTCCCGGAGAGATCGATCTGCGCTCGGCCGTTCTCGATCGGCACCGAGCCGGTGACGAGCGTCGTACCCGTCGGGAAGCCGCTGTGCAGCACGCCCGACATGCGCTCCCCCGGACCCCCGAGCAGTGCGCCGACGATCTCCGTCGGCAGCGCCGCTCGAGTCATGAACCAGCGGGTCTCGGGCACCATGATCTCGCCCGGGCCGACGAAGTACAGCTGATGCGGGGCCCAGATGGTGGTGAACGTCGTCGTATCGAGGATGATGCCGTTCGGCGCCGATGCGATGCGCCACTCACCCCCGACGCGCTCCAACTCGAAGCGCAGCTCGGTGTTCGCCCCGGGCTCCACCGGCAGCATGAAGCCCTCGGCGTCGACCTTGGCCTGCGCGGAGATCTCGAGGGTTCCCGACCCGTCGTCGTTCGCGGTGTACGGCCGGCTGCCGTCGTCGACGAGCACGTTCGAGGACGGGTCCCACTGCTTCGCGTAGTCGGGGGCGAGGAACTCGCGGGCGGTGGCGTAGTCGTCTGCGCTCGAGACGGCCGCCAGCACGAACCCGCGCACGACGTCCTCCTGCGAGGAGCCGGCCGCGGGGCCGGCCGCATTGAACTGCACGGGCTGCTCGGCCTGCTGCAGATCCTCCGCCCCGGCCCGCACCGGCCCCGAGCTCGGAATCGCGTTGCACGCCGTGAGCATGAGCGAGGCGGCGGCGACGATGACGACCGCTGCCGCTCGCGCACGGCTTCGGAACCGCTTCATCTTCTGCCTTCCTTCCGAATGCGTCGGCCCGGCCGCCGCAGCCACCCGCCGGTCACCCGCGGATCGCCCTGCTCGGCGGCGATGTCGTCGGGGATGAGCGGCAACGGCGACATGAAGTTCGTGATGCTCTCGCCGCGGGGCAGCGTGAGTCTGAAGTTCGTTCCGACGCCGAGCTGCGACCACGCCTCCAGGATGCCGCCGTGGACCGCCGCATCCTCCTGAGCGATCGCGAGCCCGAGCCCCGTGCCGCCCAGGGTGCGCTTGCGCGACGGGTCGGCGCGCCAAAAGCGGTCGAACACGTGCGCCAGATCCTCTTCGCGCATGCCGATGCCCCAGTCGCGCACCGAGAGCGAGATGGCGCTCGCGTTCGAGTCGATCGAGACCAGGATGCTGCGTCCCTCGCCGTGCTCGATCGCATTGCCGACCAGGTTCGACACGATGCGGCGGATGCGACGGGCGTCCACATCGATGGGGGCGTAGCCGCCGAGCGCCCGCACCTCGATGATGCCGCGCGAGAGCGGCTGCAATCCCTCCACCACCTCGGTCGCGAGCGAGACGAGGTTGGTCGGCTCCGTCTCGAGCGTGACGCGCCCCGCGTCGTACCGCGAGATCTCGAGCAGGTCTTCGAGGAGCGACTCGAAGCGGTCGATCTGCGCGCCGAGCACCTCGACGGCGCGCTGCTGACCCGGTTCGAGGCCCTGCGTGCTGCCCTGGAGCACCTGACTGGCGAGACGGACCGTGGTCAGCGGGGTGCGCAGCTCGTGCGAGACGTCCGAGACGAACCGCTGCTGCATCTCCGACAGCTGGTCGAGCTCGCGGATGCGCATCTGCAGGGTCTCCGCCATGTCGTTGAAGCCCTCCGACAGCACGTCGAAGTGCTCGTCGTTCTGCAGCGGCATGCGCGCATCGCTCTCCCCCGAGGCGAGACGGCGGCTCGCCGCCGCCGCCGAGCGGATGGGCCGGAAGACGATCCGCGACATGATCCACACGAGCACGCCGATGAAGGCCATCATCGCGGCTGCCGTGATCAGCAGCGTGCGCTGCACGAACGACAGCGTGTCCTGCGTATCGGCGAGGTTGTAGCCGATGAAGAGGTCGTAGGTTCCCGCGCCCGCGGGGAAGGTGACGCTCGACCCCACGACGATCCCCGGCGCCGGGGAACCGTCCTCCTCGATGAACGTGACCGGCTGCCAGTGCTGCGCGGCGCTCCCCTCCTCGACGGCGTGGGAGAGCTCGGGGGTGACGGCCTCCGGCAGCAGCGCACTCGTGAACGACGGGGGCGGCGCATCAGCGAACGGCTCCTGCCCGGCCTGCCTCCGCAGGTAGATCATCTGGCTCGACGTGGTGTCGCGCACCGTGCGGCGCACGGACGCGGCGAGCGTCGACAGCGCGCCCCGATCGGATGCTTCCGAGGCGTCGATCTGGCGCTGGGCGGCGAGGGTGGCGCGCGCGGAGTCCTGCAGCGCCTGCTCCTGCCGAGACGAGTAGAGGTCGCTGGCGACGCTGCCGAGGATGAAGAGCCCCGCGGTGAGCACGATGAATCCGGTGACGAGGCCCGTCACAGTCATGGTGCGCACCATGAGGGATCGGCGCCAGCGCGCCCGGAAGCGGCCCAGCACCGGGTCGGAGAACCGCAGCCAGCGCAGGCGCAACCGCCGCAGCGCGGTGATGAGGCGGGAGCGGCGGGCGCGCGTCATGGCGCTCCCCTACTCGACGGCGGTGCCGGCCCGGTACCCGACGCCCCGCACGGTCGTGACGATGGTCGGGTGATCGGGATCCTGCTCGATCTTGGCGCGCAGCCGCTGCACGTGGACGTTCACCAGCCGGGTGTCCGCCTTGTACTGATAGCCCCACACCTTCTCGAGGAGCACCTCGCGCGTGAACACCTGCTGCGGCTTGCGCGCCAGGATCGCGAGCAGATCGAACTCGAGCGGGGTCAGCGGGATGGGCTGCGAGCCGCGGCGCACCTCGTGCGCCGACACGTCGATGGTGAGGTCGCCGATGCGCAGCGATTCGGCGCTCTCCTGCTGGGGCTCGCGCAGGCGCGCGCGGATGCGGGCGATGAGCTCCGCCGGGTTGAACGGCTTGACGACGTAGTCGTCCGCCCCCGCCTCGAGACCCCGCACCACGTCGCGCGTATCGGTGCGGGCGGTCAGCATGATGATGGGGGTGCCCGACTCGGCCCGGATCTTCTCGGCGACCTCGATGCCGTCGAGCCCCGGCAGCATGACGTCGAGCAGCACGAGGTCGGGGCGCATCTCGCGGAAGCGCTCGACCGCGTCGGCCCCGTCGGCCGAGTGCTCCGTGACGAACCCCTCGGCCTGCAGCACCATCCCCAGCATCTCTGCCAGAGCCCTGTCGTCGTCAACCACCAAGATGCGCGCGCTCATGGCTCCATTATGTCGGCAAAGCTGCAGGATCCGCGGAGTGTCGCACCGCCGGAGCCGCCCGCGGGATCGGCGATCGCCGGATCAGTAGTGCTCGAACCGGCCGGGGATCAGATCCCAGGGGTCGGCGCCGAGGTACTCGCACACGGCCCGGTACACGCAGAACTCGAGGAACGCGCGCCGGTGCTCGGCATCGTCGACGTGCAGCGTCTTCGCCCTCTGGATCGGCATGCGGTAGAGCACGATGCTCTTCGACGGCCGGTCGATCGCGTACAGCAGCGGAAGCTGGCTCTCGCCCTCGCCCGAAGGGGCGGTCTGGAAGCCGAAGCGCACCCCCTGCAATTCGTCGGGGAGGTACCCCTGGACCACCTCGACGGCGGCGCGGGCATCGGCCTCGAACCGCCGGAATCGCCCCTCCGGATCGGGCAGCGTGGGACCCGTGAGGGAGGACCGGATCGGCCGCCGACCGTGACGCGAGGCCCGCGCGCGGGCGGGAACCGCGGGCACGCCGCGGGAGGGGGAGCGTCGACGACCGAACATGCCTTCAGTGTACGTCGCCTACCGCGGGTAGACGGTCAGCGTGCCGTCGCGGGGGTCGGGGGCGAGGATCGGGTAGCCCGCGATGGCGGTCTCGGTGACGGCGCGCACCCCCGCGTGCACCGGCTCGGAGCTCGTGATCGTTGCGCCCGCGGGAGCGGAGATGACGGCTGCAGCGCCCGGGGCGACCGCCGCGGAGGTGGTCTTCCCCTTCCCATCGGCGCGCACGATGGTGATCTCCGCCTCCGCGTCCGACGGGTTGACGACGACCAGCCGACCTCCCGAGATCAGCGGCGCGGCGACCTCCGTGTCGGCGGCGATGATCGGCGCCGGCGCGAACCACTCGAAGTCGTGCTCCCGGGTGTCCGGATCCTCGGCCGAGCCGAGCGCGCCCGCGATCACCGGCACGTCGGCCTCGACGACGAGCGCGTTCGTGCCCGCCGGCAGCGTCGCGATGCTCAGCTCGCCGACCGCCTTCGGCGCCAGCTCGATCGTGCCGAGATCGGTGCTCGTGCCGTTCTGGTCGAGTGCGCGCACGGTCGCCGTGCCTCCCGCGTCACCGGGCGCGAGCGCCCGCACGATCGCCGGGAACGCGTCGCCCTCCCCCGAGTCGTTCGGCCCGCGACCGTCTCCGTCGGCGTTCTCGACGGCGGGGATGACGAGCGACGTGGCCGGGTCGGTCTGCGGAGTGACGCCGGAGATGCCGAACGGAGTGATGCCCGAGCTCTGCGCGACGCCGAGATGCGCGGCGACTGGGGCGCCGGTGCTCTCGACGCGCACGGCCAGACGCTCGCGGTCGGGGGCGTAGCCGTTGAGCGACACGGTCTGCTGCGTGCCGGGGGCGACGATCACGCCGGCGGTCTGCACCGCGTCGACTTCGCCGTTCTCGTCGAACACGGTGATCGAGACGGTGGCCGGCACGGTGCCGGGGTTGCCGAGGCTCAGCGTCGTGGCGAGCCCGAGCGACGTGGCACCGCCGACCAGCCACTGCTCGTTGCTCGGCTCGGAGCAGCTGCTCGCGGCTGCGCCTCGCAGATTCTCCGAGTCGATGGACTGCAGCTGGGCGCTGGCGAGGGGATCGGCCATCGGCGCTGAGACGACGACCGGCAGGCCCGATCCTGCGCTGCGCGCCAGAGTCGCGGTCTCCGCAGCCGCTCCCGAGGTCGCCACGGTCGCCTCTCCGACCGGGATCGCGACTCCCGGCTGCTCGGGATCGGCCCCGAGCTCCGAGAACGACCCGGCGCAGACGAGCGACCGGTTGGTGTTCTGGGTCGTGTCCACGGTCAGCGCGAGGGGTTCGCGGGCGACGGCCGGGAGGGGGACGTTGCCGAGGAGCACGACCCCCGCGGCGGCGGCAGCGACCACGAGCAGCCCGGTGACCGCACGGGCTCCGCCGCGCAGCAGTCGTGAACGATCGGTCATCGCCGGTCTCCGTTCGTCTCGTCGGTCGGGTTCGTCTCGTCGGTCGGGTTCGTCTCGGGGGCCGGGTT
>NZ_LDRK01000056.1 GCF_001477055.1 Leucobacter chromiiresistens | reverse complement strand
TCAGGTGCGCAGTCAGTCTTAGCTTCCGGGTTCGGAATGTGACCGGGCGTTTCCCTGACGCTATAGCCGCCGTAACTCTATTCACATATGACCACACCCACCCCCAACGGGTGACTGCGTGGCCGTACGTCTAGAACCACAAAGTGGACGCGAAACAATCGTTACAAACACACATCATGCCCCACCCGAGGGTGGGAAGAAATCAAGTCATCGGCTTATTAGTACCAGTCAGCTCCACACATTACTGCGCTTCCACATCTGGCCTATCAACCCAGTAATCTACTGGGAGCCTCACACACACAAGGTGTACGGAGATCTCATCTCGAGGCCGGCTTCCCGCTTAGATGCTTTCAGCGGTTATCCATCCCGAACGTAGCCAACCAGCCATGCCCTTGGCAGAACAACTGGCACACCAGAGGTCCGTCCAACCCGGTCCTCTCGTACTAGGGTCAGATCCTCTCAAATCTCCAACGCGCGCAGAGGATAGGGACCGAACTGTCTCACGACGTTCTAAACCCAGCTCGCGTACCGCTTTAATGGGCGAACAGCCCAACCCTTGGGACCAACTCCAGCCCCAGGATGCGACGAGCCGACATCGAGGTGCCAAACCATGCCGTCGATATGGACTCTTGGGCAAGATCAGCCTGTTATCCCCGAGGTACCTTTTATCCGTTGAGCGACAGCGCTTCCACAAGCCACTGCCGGATCACTAGTCCCGACTTTCGTCCCTGCTCGACCTGTCAGTCTCACAGTCAAGCTCCCTTGTGCACTTACACTCGCCACCTGATTGCCAACCAGGTTGAGGGAACCTTTGGGCGCCTCCGTTACTTTTTGGGAGGCAACCGCCCCAGTTAAACTACCCACCAGGCACTGTCCCAGAACCCGATCAGGGTCCGTAGTTAGATATCCAATATGACCAGAGTGGTATTTCAACAACGACTCCACCCAAACTAGCGTCTGAGCTTCACAGTCTCCCACCTATCCTACACAAGCCACACCGAACACCAATACCAAGCTGTAGTAAAGGTCACGGGGTCTTTCCGTCCTTCTGCGCGTAACGAGCATCTTTACTCGTACTGCAATTTCGCCGAGTTCACGGTGGAGACAGCTGGGAAGTCGTTACGCCATTCGTGCAGGTCGGAACTTACCCGACAAGGAATTTCGCTACCTTAGGATGGTTATAGTTACCACCGCCGTTTACTGGGGCTTAAATTCAAAGCTTCGACCCGAAGGCCTAACCTCTCCTCTTAACCTTCCAGCACCGGGCAGGCGTCAGTCCGTATACATCCACTTGCGTGTTAGCACGGACCTGTGTTTTTAGTAAACAGTCGCTTCCCACTGGTCTCTGCGGCCACCACACCCTTTCCGGAGTAAATCCGTATAAGTGGATGGCCCCCCTTCTCCCGAAGTTACGGGGGCATTTTGCCGAGTTCCTTCACCATGATTATCTCGATCTCCTGAGTATTCTCTACCTGACCACCTGAGTCGGTTTGGGGTACGGGCAACAGCAAACCTCACGTCGATGCTTTTCTTGGCAGCATAGGATCACCTGCTTCCCCTAACGGGTCCGCATCATGTCTCACCCAAAGCCGAAAACTATTCATAATCGACGGGCTACACATTTACACCGGGACAACCATCGCCCGGCACAGGCTACCTTCCTGCGTCACACCTCACGCTCACCACCCCAGTTCGGGTTCGCAACCGCCACCCGCACATCACCCGAAGGATCCGTAACAGGCTTTGGATAGCTGAGCACTACTGGTTAGGTCTTTGACGGTTTACCGCCGGTACGGGAATATCAACCCGTTGTCCATCGACTACGCCTGTCGGCCTCGCCTTAGGTCCCGACTTACCCAGGGAAGATTAGCTTGACCCTGGAACCCTTGGTCTTCCGGAGGACGGGTTTCTCACCCGTCTTTCGCTACTCATGCCTGCATTCTCACTCGTGTAGCATCCACGACTGGTTCACACCGCCGCTTCACTCGCCACACGACGCTCTCCTACCCATCCATACGGCTGGACCACGAAGGCCTACCTGATATATGAATGCCACAACTTCGGTGGCGTGCTTGAGCCCCGTTACATTGTCGGCGCGGAATCACTTGACCAGTGAGCTATTACGCACTCTTTCAAGGGTGGCTGCTTCTAAGCCAACCTCCTGGTTGTCACAGCAACTCCACATCCTTTTCCACTTAGCACGCGCTTTGGGACCTTAGTTGGTGATCTGGGTTGTTTCCCTCTCGACTATGAAGCTTATCCCCCACAGTCTCACTGCTGCGCTCTCACTTACCGGCATTCGGAGTTTAGCTGACGTCAGTAACCTTGTAGGGCCCATCGGCCATCCAGTAGCTCTACCTCCGGCAAGAAACACGCAACGCTGCACCTAAATGCATTTCGGAGAGAACCAGCTATCACGAAGTTTGATTGGCCTTTCACCCCTATCCACAGCTCATCCCCTCAGTTTTCAACCTAAGTGGGTTCGGTCCTCCACGACGTCTTACCGTCGCTTCAACCTGGCCATGGATAGATCACTTCGCTTCGGGTCTAGGACATGCGACTGAACCGCCCTATTCAGACTCGCTTTCGCTACGGCTACCCCACACGGGTTAACCTCGCCACATATCGCTAACTCGCAGGCTCATTCTTCAAAAGGCACGCCGTCACAGATACAAAGCCTGCTCCGACGGATTGTAAGCAAACGGTTTCAGGTACTATTTCACTCCCCTCCCGGGGTACTTTTCACCTTTCCCTCACGGTACTAGTCCGCTATCGGTCATCTGGAAGTATTTAGGCTTATCAGGTGGTCCTGACAGATTCACACGGGATTTCTCGGGCCCCGTGCTACTTGGGATACACACCACGCGGTAAAACCATTTCGGATACGGGACTCTCACCCACTCCGGTCGCCCATTCCAAGGCGTTCTCCTATAGCTTCACTCTCACGCTCGAAGGAAAGCAGCCCTTCACGGCACGTCCCACAACCCCGACCATGCAACCCCTGCTCGGTATCACACATGACCGGTTTAGCCTGATCCGGTTTCGCTCGCCACTACTCCCGGAATCACTATTGTTTTCTCTTCCTGTGGGTACTGAGATGTTTCACTTCCCCACGTTCCCTCTACCCGCCCTATATATTCAGGCGGGAGTCACCAGGTACGCACGCGCCCTGGCGGGGTTTCCCCATTCGGAAATCCTCGAATCACAGCCCGTTTATCGGCTCCCCGAGGCTTATCGCAGATTACTACGTCCTTCTTCGGCTCCAGATGCCAAGGCATCCACCGTTTGCTCTTAGAAACTTGAAATCACATAAGTATGTTTGAAACACACACACCCCCCGCGAACGGGACGGCATGTGCGACCAATGAAATTATTAGTATCAGCAGCACCACACCACACACACCCTCACACCCCAAAAGGTGATCCGGCATCCATGATCTGACACTGCAAGATGCTCGCGTCCACTGTGTAGTTCTCAACGTACGGTCGATCCCACCACCGAAGACAACACGTCCTCCGACAGCGGGTCAGGAACCAGTCCACCAAACCCAAAAGGCTCAGCCGGCTGGTCTCCCAGGACCCAATAGCATGCACTCACAAGCACAGCCCGAACATCTCACCTGTTCCAACCATCCCCTCACGGAAACGGCGTACTCCAGCAAAACACCCGAACCGCACTCTCGTCATATGTTCCACCCATGAGCGACTCGCACAGAACATTCGCCTGTGAACGAGCCAATCTGCGACACCAAGTGCCGAGTGCTCCTTAGAAAGGAGGTGATCCAGCCGCACCTTCCGGTACGGCTACCTTGTTACGACTTAGTCCTAATCACCAGTCCCACCTTCGACAGCTCCCTCCACAAGGGTTAGGCCACCGGCTTCGGGTGTTACCGACTTTCATGACTTGACGGGCGGTGTGTACAAGGCCCGGGAACGTATTCACCGCAGCGTTGCTGATCTGCGATTACTAGCGACTCCGACTTCATGGGGTCGAGTTGCAGACCCCAATCCGAACTGAGACCGACTTTTTGGGATTCGCTCCACCTCACGGTATCGCAACCCTTTGTATCGGCCATTGTAGCATGCGTGAAGCCCAAGACATAAGGGGCATGATGATTTGACGTCATCCCCACCTTCCTCCGTGTTGACCACGGCAGTATCCCATGAGTTCCCACCATAACGTGCTGGCAACATAGGACGAGGGTTGCGCTCGTTGCCGGACTTAACCGAACATCTCACGACACGAGCTGACGACAACCATGCACCACCTGTTTACGAGTGTCCAAAGAGTCCTGTATCTCTACAGTGTTCTCGTATATGTCAAGCCTTGGTAAGGTTCTTCGCGTTGCATCGAATTAATCCGCATGCTCCGCCGCTTGTGCGGGCCCCCGTCAATTCCTTTGAGTTTTAGCCTTGCGGCCGTACTCCCCAGGCGGGGAACTTAATGCGTTAGCTACGACACAGAACCCGTGGAACAGGCCCTACATCTAGTTCCCAACGTTTACGGCATGGACTACCAGGGTATCTAATCCTGTTCGCTCCCCATGCTTTCGCTCCTCAGCGTCAGTTACGGCCCAGAGATCTGCCTTCGCCATCGGTGTTCCTCCTGATATCTGCGCATTCCACCGCTACACCAGGAATTCCAATCTCCCCTACCGCACTCTAGCTTGCCCGTACCCACTGCAGGCCAGAGGTTGAGCCTCTGGTTTTCACAGCAGACGCGACAAGCCGCCTACGAGCTCTTTACGCCCAATAATTCCGGACAACGCTTGCACCCTACGTATTACCGCGGCTGCTGGCACGTAGTTAGCCGGTGCTTTTTCTGCAGGTACCGTCACTTGCGCTTCTTCCCTACTAAAAGAGGTTTACAACCCGAAGGCCGTCATCCCTCACGCGGCGTTGCTGCATCAGGCTTGCGCCCATTGTGCAATATTCCCCACTGCTGCCTCCCGTAGGAGTCTGGGCCGTGTCTCAGTCCCAGTGTGGCCGGTCACCCTCTCAGGCCGGCTACCCGTCGTCGCCATGGTGAGCCATTACCTCACCATCTAGCTGATAGGCCGCGAGTCCATCCCGAACCGAAATTCTTTCCACCTACACACCATGCGGTGATAGGACATATCCAGTATTAGACGCCGTTTCCAGCGCTTATCCCAGAGTTCGGGGCAGGTTACTCACGTGTTACTCACCCGTTCGCCACTCATCCACCCCCAGCAAGCTGGGAGCTTCAGCGTTCGACTTGCATGTGTTAAGCACGCCGCCAGCGTTCGTCCTGAGCCAGGATCAAACTCTCCGTAAAAAACGATTGCCCCCCGGACTCGGGAAAAACGAGCCACCGGGAAGCGAGTTCAATCTGGCAACAGAACCATCAAAACTGACGATTCTTGTTATCCAAAAAAGGAATCTCCCGCACCCGCACCAACGTGCGAGTGCCGGGGATTTTACATCAAATTGGCATATGACAATTTAAGTGCACACTATTGAGTTCTCAAAGACCAGACACCACCCGTCACCCCCAACCAAGAGAGCTCCGAACAGCAACCTGTCATCAACCGCCGGGAGCAGCAAGCGCTCCAGTTGGACCACCCTTCGGGTGTCCACCTTGCGGTGAGATCGGATCTCTTACTGTACACGCCCGAGCAAGACTTTCGCAAGTCCTGCTCTCGGTGATCTCGTGAGAGCCGAAGTCCGAACCGAATCTCGGCCGCTTTCGCGCCGTTTTCCGTTTCGCTGACAAGGGAATACATTACGCCGATCCGCACCACCGGGCAACTGCGGCCCACATCCCGGGCGTGTCCGCCCACGTCGGCCCGCGAACACCGAGAACCGGGCCCGCTCGGAGCGCGGGCCGGGCGCCGGAATCGAAGGGGCGAGCGCGCCTCCATGCAGGGGCGCGCCATCGCGTCGGAAGGACCGCGTCCACGCCCTCCTCAGATCACCGATGAAACGCGACAGGCCCCGTCCTCGTCGCGCTTGCGATGAGGACGGGGCCTGTCAGTGGTGGCGGGTGAGGGATTCGAACCCCCGTAGGCAGTGCCAGCTGATTTACAGTCAGCCCCCTTTGGCCGCTCGGGTAACCCGCCATCGGTCGCACCAGGGCGACCAGGAACCCACCCTAGCGGCTCCACTGCTCGAACGGAAATCGAGCGGGCCCGATCCCGCACACGACGGAAGCGCGCTTCGTGACAGGATCGGAGCATGACCGACCTCCCCGAACCACTGGTG
Source organism: Leucobacter chromiiresistens (assembly GCF_001477055.1). GTDB lineage: Bacteria > Actinomycetota > Actinomycetes > Actinomycetales > Microbacteriaceae > Leucobacter > Leucobacter chromiiresistens_A. The sequence continues at coordinate 26,102 of NZ_LDRK01000056.1, read as the reverse complement.
CTCCGCTCCGCGCACGTCTCGGAGATGCCCCCCGCCGCCTTCTACCGCCTCGCCGCTCTGCGACAGACCGTCTTCGTGGTCGAGCAGAACTGCGTCTACCTCGACCTCGACGGGCGCGATCTCGAGGAGGGCTCGGTGCAGCTGTGGGCGGAGGACGCCGACGGCGCGATCGCGGCGACCGTGCGCATCCTCGACGAGGGCGCGGCCCCCGACGGTGCGCGCAGCATCGGGCGAGTCGTCACCGCCCCCGCGTGGCGCGGGCGCGGGGTCGCCGCCGCCCTGCTGGAGGCCGCCATCCGACAGTGCGGCGGCCGCCCGATCGAGCTCCACGCCCAATCTCACCTCGTCGACTGGTACGCCCGTTTCGGCTTCGCGAGCGCCGGCGACGAGTACCTCGAGGACGGCATTCCGCACACCCCCATGCGGCTGGGCTGACCCCTCAGGGCTCGATCGCGTCGTCGAGCCCGGGCACCGTCACCGCCAGTCCGTGCCGGTGCGCCCGCGCGGAGACCGCCTGCTCCCGCACCAGGGAGAGCAGCTCGACGGGGCCGGCCATCGTCACCGGCTCCGCCCAGATGGCCACGCGATCCTGCTGGCCGAGCCACTCCGCGGCGCGCACGCGATCCCCGCCGATGAGACGCACACGCAGCGCTCGCGTGCCGTCCGCCGCGACCGGCCCGGCGACCGCCAACCGCTCGAGCCAGTCGTCGTCGCGTTCGAGCGACACCTCGATGTCGTAGCGCTCCAGGAAGTCGGCGAGCTCCGCGGGCAGCACCTCGCCCGTGGAGATCGTGATCGGCGCGCGTGCGAGGAGCGCCGCCGCGACCACCCGCGCGAGCGAGACGACCGCGCCGCCCTCCGCGAGCCGCACGTGAGTGGCGACGGGGCGGTGCCTCATGACGTTGCGCTCGATGCCCAGCCCGATCGCATCGCGGTCGACCCCGAACGACGTGCGCCAGGTGAGGGCGTCGGCGAGCGCGGCACGGCGCAGCTCGTCGAAGGCCTGGTACGGCAGCACCGGCTGGAGCGCCTCGATGAGCAGGCGCACCTCCGGCTCGAGCCCGCGCAGGTGCAGCGTCTCGCTGCGGCTCCCCTCCCGGAGCCGCCACGAGCCGAGTGCGATCAACCGGTTCGGTCCGCCGGCGAGGCCCGAGAGCCCCATGCCCGCATCGTTCCACCCGCCTCCCGGCTGGCGCTCCACCCGCGCCCGCGTCGTCGTGCGGTTGACCGACACCGCCGCAGCCTCGACGCCGTCGAGCCAGGCGGCGATCTCGTCGGCGTCGTTCGAGTGGATCGCGGCGACTCCGCCGCTGCCCGGGCTGTTCTGCAGCGCCAGCGCCTCGCTCAACGAGTGCGCCGTCGTGATCCCGATGACCGGAGCCGTGCGCGCGTCATCCCAGAAGGCGGCCCCGGCCGCCACGCCCGACCGCACCCCGGGCGACCAGACCCGCTCCTCCGCATCGAGCGGAGCAGGCGTCACGATCCACTCCTCGCCGCGGGCGAGCTCGGTCAGGGCGCGCCGCTCCGCGGCGTTCGGCGCGGCGTGCAGCGGGCCGACCTGGAGACCGAGCACATCCGAGTCCACGTCGCGCCCGCTGTCGCCGGCGCGGAGCGCGTGCACCGCATCGGCGAGGCCTTCCCGGAACCGACGCGAACGGGCGACGCTCCCGAGCAGGATCACGCCGCGGGCCGCGCGCAGATCGCCGGCCGCCCCGCCGAACGCCGAGGCGACCACGTCGGCGATCGCCAGATCGAGATCGGCGGAGGGGGTGACGAGTACGAACCCCCGGGCGCGGAACCGCCCCTCGACCCGGAGGTCGGGGCGCCGGCGCGACAGCTCGAGCGCGTCGGCGCGCGAGCCGATGACGCAGGCGCGATCCACACCGCGGTGCGCCGCGAGCTCGGCGACGGTCTGCCCGACGACGGCCGCCTCGAGCCGCACCACCCCCGGGGTGAGCCCGCCGACCTCGCACTCCTCGAGCACGGCGGCGGCCGATGCCCGCAGACGGTGCGGCACGATCCAGAGCACTCCGCTCCCCGCGGCGAGCGCCGCGAAGACGGCCTCCGCCTGCACCGAGAGCGGCGTCGGCGCGTCGGCGGCGACGAGCACGAGCGGGTCGGGCACGAACGTCGCCCCGCGCACGGCGCCGAGGGCCTCGGCGAGCTGGCCGCTGTAGCGGGCCGCATCGACGAGGTCGTCGACCTCCGCATCGAGCTCCGCGACCGGAGCGCCCGTCTCGGTGGCGAGCAGCTGGATCAGCCGATCGCGCGCGGCGACCAGCGCCAGCGCGGACCGGCGCAGGCGCGACGCTCGCGTGCGGAACGGCTGCGCAGACCACGCCTCGGCGCGCGACCGGGCCTCGGCGGCGACGTGGTCGGGGTTGAGATCGGCGGCGGAGAGCGCCACCGTGTCATTCGCGGTGTCGAGAGCATCGGCCTCGGTGCGAGCCGCCCGGAACAACTCGCGCGCCCACTCGCGGTTGCCGGCGACGGTCGCGTCGGTGCCGGGTTCGTTCGCGAATCCCGACTCGGAGACGGCGGGGATGGCGCGCGGCGGCGCGACCGCCTCGAGCGTGAACTCCCCGGTCGACCCCCGCGTCAGTCCGAGCACCGCCGCGGTGAGACCGCCGGTCTCGAAGCGCGCAGGCTCGTCGGGGGCACGGTAGAAGAGCGCGCTGTCGCGCTCCGAGGGGTCCCACTCGCGGGCGCGATCCTGCGTGCGATGCGAGCCGGGCGCGGGTTCGGAGGCCCGGCCGAGCGCCGTGCGGAACTCGGCGAATGCGCGGGTGAGCGCCGATTCCGCGCCGGCCTCCGGATCCTCGTCTCCCGGGTCCGCTCCGTCACCGTCGGAGTCGTCGTGCTGCGGAATGAGCGCCTCGAGCCGGGAGAGGCTGGAATCGGGATCGGCCGCCTCGGCCGCGATCCCCACGAGCAGATCGACGGCGCCCCCGAACTCCTTCGGGGAGACGACGGGCACTGAGACGCGCACGTGCGACATGGCGCCGCGCAGCGCCGTCGCGAGACCCGGGGCGACACCGCTGCGCACCTGCACGGCCCCCAGCTCGAGCGAGCCGAGCTCCTCGGCGAGCGCGATCGCCGAGGCGAGCACGAACACGTCCTCGGTCGCGAGCACCGGCCGCAGCACCGCGGCGCGGCCCGGGTGGAGGGCGAGCTCGACGAGCCGGAGGAGCTGGGCGAGCACGTCGGCCCGGTCCTCCAGCACCGGCACGGGGAGGCCTGTCTGGATCGAGGAGATCCGCTCCGCCCCCGCGACGCCCCCGACTCCGATGACGACCTCCGCCGGCGCACCGCCGTCGGCGACCCGGCGCTGCGCCCACCGGCTCAAGCGGCCGTAGTACTCACGGGATTCGGGCAGCTCCGCGAGCAGCTGCACGCCGACCCGTGCCCGGTCGAGTGCGGGATCGACCAGCGCCCGCACGACGATCTCGGGCAGCATGCGCGCCCACCGAACGCTGCCGGCGGCGAGATGGATCGTGGTGCCGTGCTCCACCGAGGCGCGGAGCACGGGCTCGAGTGCGACCGCCGCGCGCTCGACATCGTCGTCGAACGACCAGTCGGAGCCGCCGGGGGCGATGCGCTGCGGATCGACCACGAGATGGGCGACCGCGGGGTGCGCGGCCAGCGCGACGAGCCGCTCGACTTCGCGCACCGCGCCGACGGGGCCGTGCACGCCCACGCCGAGCGGCTGCGTCACGGGGGTGATGCCCGCGTCGGTGCAGCGGCGGTGCGCCTCCGCGAGCGCCGATCCGGCGGAGGAGGCGAAGCGCCCCGAGGGCGCCGCACCGCCCGTGCCGCCCGTGCCGCCCGCACCACCCGTGCCGCCGACCCCGCTCGGCAACCGGGCGGCGAGCACGAGCCCCGACACGCGATCCCGCAGCCACTTGCGAGCGACGGGCATCACCGCCCACGGGAGGCCGAGCGACGTCGCCCCGCCGGCGCGCACCGCGAACCGGTCGCGCGCCGGGAGGGAATCGGGCACCTCCTGGGAGACGGCGTGCAGACCGAGCGCCGAGGCGAAGGCATCCTCCGTGCCGGCGACCAGGTCGAGCAGCCGACGCGTGAACTCGAAGCTGTCGGGGTCGCGGCGCAGCCCTTCGAGCAGATGCGCCGATCCGCGCCCCTCCAGCGCACCGTCGGGCGTGCGGTCGCGCAGCGCCTCGATCCACGCGTGCACGAGCGCTTCGGAGCGATCCGAAACGGCGTCCCACACCGACGCCGGGGCGATGGGTTCAGCTGCCATGACCCCACTGTATGAGGGTCTTGCGCGATTACCGGGAGCGCGCGCCGAACAGGGTCGGGGTCAGGCGAGCAGCGCCCGGTCGTCGAGCTGGGCGCCCTTGATCTTCGCGAACTCCTCGAGGAGCCGCGGCACGGTGAGCTGCCGCTTCTCGGCGGCCGACGCCTCGAACACGATGTCGCCCTCGTGCATCATGATGAGGCGGTTGCCGAGTCGCAGCGCCTGCTCCATGTTGTGCGTGACCATGAGGGTGGTGAGCGACCCCTGCGCGACGATGCGATCGGTGAGCTCGGTGACGAGGGCGGCGCGCTGCGGGTCGAGCGCCGCGGTGTGCTCGTCGAGCAGCAGGATGCGGGGTCGCGTGAACCCGGCCATGAGGAGCGAGAGGGCTTGCCGCTGGCCACCGGAGAGCAGCCCGACCTTAGCGGTGAGGCGGTGCTCGAGCCCCAGTTCGAGCGACGTGAGCTCCTCGCGGAAGCGATCGCGGAGCGTGCGGCTCAGCGCGAGCCCCAGACCGCGGCTCCTGCCGCGGCGCTCGGCCAGCGCGAGATTCTGCTCGATGGTGAGGTCGGGCGCGGTGCCCGCCATCGGATCCTGGAACACACGGCCGATGTACTTCGCCCGCTGGAACTCGCGGAGCCGGTTGACGCGCCTGCCGTCGATCTCGATGCTGCCGGAGTCGACGGTGTAGCGCCCGGAGATGGCGTTCAGCAGCGTCGACTTGCCGGCGCCGTTGGAGCCGATCACGGTGACGAAGTCGCCCTCGTCGAGGCGCAGGCTGAGGCCGCCGAGGGCGCGGCGCTCGTTGACGGTCCCGGGGAAGAAGGTCTTCTCGATGCGGTCGATGGTGAGCATGCGGCTACCTTCCGGCGTGGGTGTCGGGTTCCGGGGAGGATCCGGCGGTCATCGGGGCTGCGTCGGCGTCGCCCCGGGGCGCTCCGCCGCGGGCGGCGGTGTCGTCGGCCCCGGTCGTCGCGGCGGCGGATGCCGGCGCCGTGACGTCTTCGAGCACCACCCGGCCGTCTGTGCGTCGCAGCATCGGGATCCTCCGCAGGAAGCCCCAGCGCGGCAGCAGCAGCGCGGCGATCACGAGCAGTGCCGTGATCAGCTTCATGTCGTTCGGGTCGAGGCCGGCGCGCAGGGCGAAGAAGATGATGAGTCGGTAGATGACGGCGCCGAGCACCACGGCGAGGCTGGCGAGCCAGATGAAGCGCTGGCCGAAGATCGCCTGGCCGAGGATGACCGATGCGAGGCCGACGAGGATCAGCCCGACGCCCATGCTGATGTCGGCGAAGCCCTGGTACTGGGCGACGAGGGCTCCGCAGAGGCCGACGAACCCGTTCGAGATCGCGAGGGTGAGGATGGTGGTGCGGTCGGTGTTGACGCCGAAGCTGCGGATCATCGGGCCGTTGTCGCCCGTCGCCTGGATGGCGAGGCCGAGGTTGGTCGAGAGGAACCAGTCGACGATGAACTTCAGCACGAGCACGGCGAGGAGGATGATGGCGACGCCGCCCCAGGTGCCGAGCAGGTCGCCGTCGCGGAGCGGGGTGAACACGGTGTCGGCGCGCAGCAGCGGGAGGTTGGCGGCGACGGCCGTGTCCTCCTTCGCGGTGCCCATGATGCGCAGATTAATCGACCAGAGGGCGATCATGGTCAGGATGCCCGAGAGGAGGCCGTCGATGCGCCCCTTCGTGTGCAGCAGGCCGGTGACGATACCCGCGACGAGCCCCGCCCCGCCACCGGCGAGGGTGGCGAGGACGGGGTTCTGCCCGGTCGTGATCAGCGCTGCCGCGACGGCGGCGCCCGTGGTGAAGCTGCCGTCGACCGTGAGGTCCGGGAAGTTGAGCACCCGGAACGTCAGGTAGACGCCCAGTGCCATCACCCCGTAGATGAGGCCGAGTTCGAGCGCGCCGATCATGCGATGGTCATCCTGTTCGTATCGTTCGTTGGGAGGTCGAGCGGGTGGGAGGCCGCGGGGGCCGGGTACCCGGGTTACTCGACGGTCTCCGCCTGGTCGAGGATCTCCTTCGGGATCTCGACGCCCATGCGCTCGGCGGCGCCGGGGTTGACCACGTAGGTGAAGCTCTTCGAGGTCTCGACGGCGAGCTCTGCCGGATCGGCGCCGTCTTCGAGGATCTTGATGGCCATCTCGCCGGTCTGGTGGCCGAGGTCGACGTAGTCGATGCCGAGCGTGGCGACCGCGCCGCCCTCGACGGTGCCCGCCTCGGCGCCGATCACGGGAATCTGCTGCTCCTCGGCGACCTGCACGAGCGACGCGATGCCCGAGACGACGAGGTTGTCGGTGGGCACGTAGATGGCGTCGACGTCGCCGAGGGCCTCGGTCGCCTGCGCGATGTCGTTCGCGGTGGTGACGGTCTTCGTGACGATCTCGAGGTCGAGGTCGGCCGCGGCCTCCTGCGCCGCCTCGACCTGCACCTCCGAGTTCACCTCGCCCGAGGCGTAGACGATGCCGACCTTCTTCGCGTCGGGCACGATCTCCTGCAGCATCTTGAGCTGCTCGTCGAGCGGCGCGAGGTCGCTCGTGCCCGTCACGTTGCCGCCGGGGGTCTCGTTCGAGTCGACGAGCTCGGCCGAGACGGCGTCGGTCACGGCGGTGAAGAGGATCGGCTTGTCGGTGATGGCCTGGGCTGCAGCCTGGGCCGCCGGGGTGGCCACGGCGAGCACCAGATCGTTGTCCGAGGTCGCGAAGCCCTGGGCGATGGTGACCGCGGTCGCCTGCTCGGCGTTCGCGTTCTGCTCGTCGAAGTTGACGGTCTCGCCCTCGACGTACCCGGCGTCGATGAAGGCCTGCTTGAAGCCCTCGGTCGCCGAGTCGAGCGCCGGGTGCTGCACGAACTGGCTGATCCCGATGTTGAAGGTCTCCGCCGATCCGCCCTCCCCCGAGGAGTCGGACGAGGAGCAGCCGCTGAGGGTGAGGGCTGCGGCGGCGGTGAGGCCGGCGATGGCGAGTGCGCGGCGGCGGAACGAGGTCTGTCGCATGGGTATCGGATCCTTTGCAGGGGTGTCGCCGGGTCAGTGCATCGGCGAACTGAGCGGGTCGGCGGGAGCCCCCGCCACTTCAAGCATCGTAGACCGCCATCCCCCCGCGGGAGCAACTCGGAGCCGGCTTCGTGACCGAGGCGTTGTAATTCCTGACCGATCGGTCGGTCAGTTGACCTGCCCGAACTCGCCCGTGGCCACGATGATCGCCCGCGCCAGCACGGCATCCCGCATCGTGAACCCGAGCACCGCCGGCGTCGCATCCGGGTCGACGTCGACATGATCGACGTCGAGCGCGTGGACGACGAACCAGTAGTGATGCACACCCGTGCCCCGCGGCGGTGCGGCGCCCGCGTAGGCCCGCTGCCGGCGCTCGTTCGGCAGGGTCAGCGCCCCGGCCGGCAGCAGCTCACCGCCGGAAGCGCCCGCCTCGCCCGCCCCCGCGGCGAGCTCGCGCGTGCTCAGCGGCAGATTCGCCACCGCCCAGTGCCAGAACCCCGACCCCGTCGGGGCGTCGGGGTCGAAGCAGGTGACGGCGAAACTCCGCGTGCCGTCGGGGAACCCCTCCCAGCTCAGCTGCGGCGATCGGTTCGACCCCCCGGCCGCCGCGGCGAACTGCTCCGCCGGCAGCGGCTCGCCATCCTGGATATCGGTGCTGCGCAATGAGAAACTCGGCACCCGCCGCATGCGCGCATACGGATCGATGTCGCCGCGACTCGGATTCCCGTTCGTCATGGCACCCCCTCGTGTACTGACCGACCCTGCCCGTTGCGGCCCGTTGCTGCCCACCAGCCTACGGTCGGCGACCCGCCGCGCCAACCGTCGCGCCGAGACGCCCTCCCACCCACCGGGACTCCCCGGCCGGCGCCGCTCCCGCTCGATATACTGGATGCTCGGCATCGGCGCACCAGGCGCCCGACGAATCGGAGTGATCATGGCAGCGACCACAGGGTCAGATCGAGCACGCGCGACGCTCGCCTACCTGCGTCGCAAGATCACCACCGGGGAGTGGCCCGTCGGCGGACGCATCCCCATCGAACCCGAACTCGCCGAGCAGACCGGGGTGGGGCGGTCGACCGTGCGCGAGGCCGTGCGATCGCTCGCCAGCATCGGCATGCTCGAGACCCTCCCGGGCCGCGGCACCTTCGTGCGCTCGGCCGCGCCGACGAGCACGCTCCTCAACGAGTTCCTCACCGACTTCACGCTCGAGGAGATCCTCAGCTACCGCCGCGCACTCGAGATCGAGGCCGCCCAGCAGGCCGCCCTGCACCGCACCGACGAGGACATCGCGGCGCTCGAACGCGCCGCGATCGAGGAGGTCGGCTGCACGCGCTGCCCCGTGCTCGGCTTCGCCGCCGACGTCGACACCGCGTTCGACAGCCGATTCCACCGCCTCGTCTTCGACGCCGCCAAGAACCGCCTGCTCGCCGCCCTGTACGCGGGCATCAACGACCGCCTCCGCACCCCCGAGCATCGCGGGCGCCTCGCGAACGTCGCCACCGGAGCGGAGATGGAGCGCGACCACGCGCGCGTGCTCGACGCGATCCGGCGCCGCGACTTCATCGACGCCGTGCACGCGATGGTCAACCACGTCGACCACGACGTCGTCATCGTCAACGACCAGCACGAGGTGATCCCGCCGCTCGTTCGCACCCCCGAGCAGCAGCAGCGCATCGACGAAGCGCAGATGGCCCAGGATCACGTGCTCGCGCGCGCCGAGGCCCAGGCTCGCCCCTGACCCGCTCGTGATGCCCGGCAGCGCACCCGGCGGAGCGCCGCGCCCGCTCGTGCGAACGGACGCGGGAGCCGTTCGCGGCGTGTGGGAGCCCATCGACGCCGCACTGCCGACCGGGGCGAGCGCCGCGGTGTTCCGCGGCATCCCCTACGCCGCCGCTCCCGTAGGCGAGCTCCGATTCGCCGCCCCGCAGCCCCCCGCCCCGTGGGACGGGGTGCGCGACGCGGCCGACTTCGGCCCGACTCCGCAGCGCGGCGACGCCGGTATCACGCTCATCCCCGAGCACTCCGTGCCGGGAGACGCCACGCTGAACGTCAACGTCTGGACCCCCGACCCCAGCCCCGCGGCGCAGCTGCCCGTCGTCGTCTGGATCCACGGCGGCGGATTCATCTCGGGTTCGCCCGCCAGCCCCTGGTACGACGGCCGCGCCTTCGCCCGAGACGGCATCGTGCTCGTCACGGTCTCCTACCGCCTCGGCTTCACCGGCTTCGGCTGGCTCGACGGCGCCCCCGCGAACCGCGGCGTGCTCGACTGGGTGCGCGCACTCGAATGGGTGCGGCAGAACATCGCGGCGTTCGGCGGCGACGCGGATCGCGTGACCGTCGCCGGGCAATCGGCCGGGGGCGGAGCCGTGCTCACGCTGCTCGGCGTTCCCGCGGCGCGCGGCCTCCTCCGCGGCGGGTACGCGATGTCCGCCGCCATCGCCGCCCCCTCCGTGGAGGCCGCCGCGGCGCGCACCCGCCACCTCGCCCGGCTCGCCGGAGTGACCCCCGACGCGGCCGGCGTCTCGGCGCTGCCCGAGGCGCGCATCCTCGAACTGCAGCGCCGGATCACCGCCCCCGCCGCACCCCGGCTGCTGCGCGACGTGCACGGCCTGCTGCGCGACGGGCTCATGATCGGCCCTCTGGCCGACGGCGAGATCGTGCCCCACGATGCCGTGCACGGCGCCGCGCTCGGCGCGAGCGCGCACGTGCCGCTCGCGCTGTGCACCGCCGACGACGAGCTCATGGGCCTGTTCGCCCCGCGCCCGATCCTCGACCGCGCACCCCGGCGCGCCGTGCTGCGCGGACTCGGAGCCTCCGCCGCGGCGGTCGACCGCTGGCTGGCGATCGACGAGATCCGCGCCACGGCCAGCAGCGTCGCCCTCGTCGGGCGCTACGCGACCGACGCCGTGTTCCGCTCGTGGGTGCCCCGTATCTCGCGGGCGCGCGCCGCATCGGACGCCGCCGGGGCGACCTGGACCTCGCGATTCTCGTGGCACGCCCCCGAGACCGAGACCGGAGCGCCCCGCATCGCGGGGCACTGCAGCGACGTGCCCTTCGTCTTCGACCGGCTCGACGCGCCAGGGGTGGAGCGCGTCTCCGGGCAGGCGCCCCCGCAGGCGCTCGCGGATGCCGTGCACGGCGCACTGGTGCGCTTCGCGCGCGACGGCGAGCCCGGCTGGGGAGCCGATGCGGCCGGCGCGGGCCCGACCCGCGTGTTCGATCTGCCCGTGCACGAGGAGACCGACGCGTACGCCTCGGCGGCGGCGCTGCTCGACGAGCGCGAGCCGCACGACGCGCCGAGCTGAGGCGCCGAGCTGAGTCGGCCCGGCGCGCCGCGCGGATGCGGCCCGGCGGCGGCTACCCCGCGGAACCGGGCTCCGCCGCCCACTCCGCGTCCGCGTAGATGCGCAGCGCATCGCGCACGAACTCCGCCCCCGCCTGCCCGCCGTAATTCGCGGCGAATCGCTCGTCGGCGACGTACAGCTCGCCGAGCCCGCGCACGTACCCCGCCGCGTCGCCGGCCGGATCCGCCGCCGGCGTGCCGGGAATCCCGCGCAACCAGGCGACGTGCCGAGCGGCGAGCGCCTGGGCCTCCGCTCCCGCGGGATCCTCGCCCCTCCGGGCGGCGTCGGCCCACGCGGCTCCCAGCTCCGCGCTCCGGCGCTGCCACGCCGCTCGGCCGTCGGCGTCGAGCCCGCCCCACCAGCGGTCGCCCGCGTCGGCGGCGCGGGCGCCCCAGCGCCGCTCCACCTCCGCGCGGTGCTGCGCCTGGTCGAATCCGTCGAAGATGTTCTCTGACATCAGTGCTCCTCTCGTATCCGGTGTTCCGTTCTGCCGCAGCAGCGCTGCGATGGTGCGCTCCACGGCGCCGATCTGCCGGTCGACGCGCTCGCGCTCGCCCTGCAGGATCGCGAGGTGCGCGCGCAGGATCCCGGCCGCTTCGGGCGGGGCACCGCGATCCTCGCCGACGCGGGCTCCCGTGCCGCTGCTCGTAGCGGAGCCGTGATCCGGCCCGGCCCCGTGATCCGCTCCGGCCCCGTGCGCGTCCTGCGCCGCGAGCACCCGCGCGATGGCGTCGAGCCCCAGCCCGAGCTCGCGGAGCAGCAGGATGCGCTGCAGTCGCAGCAGTGCGCCGTCGTCGTAGTAGCGGTACCCGTTCGCGCCGACGCGTGTCGGCGGCAGCAGGCCGATGCGGTCGTAGTGGCGCAGCGTGCGCGACGTCGTGCCCGCAGCGCGCGCCACCGCCTGCACGGCGTGGAGTCGTTCGTGGTGGTTCATCATGGTGCCCTTCGCTTCGACCGCAACGCTACGGGTTGACGTAGCGTCACGGTCAAGCGCCCGCACCGGGCGAGCCGCAGCTCGGCCGCCCGCACGCGGGCCGCGTAGCATTGTCGGGTGAGCGAGCCCAAGATCCTGCTGTACTACGTCTTCGCGCCCGTCGCCGACCCCGAGGCCGTGCGCCTGTGGCAGCGGGAGCTCTGCGAGTCACTGGGTCTGCGCGGACGCATCATCGTCTCGCCGCACGGCATCAACGGCACGGTCGGCGGCGAGCTCGACGCGTGCAAGCAGTACCTGCGGCGCACTCGCGAGTACCCGCCGTTCGCGGCGCTCGAACCCAAGTGGAGCGAGGGCACTGCGCTCGTCGACGCGCCCGAAGAGCGGCTGCACGGCGTCGAGCGAGGGGCGCGGTGGCAGCGCATCACCGATTTCCCGCGCCTCAGCGTGAAGGTGCGCGATGAGCTGGTCGCGTTCGGCATTCCGAACGAGACGCGAGTCGACAGCGACGGGGTGGTGGGCGGAGGCGTTCACCTCTCACCCCAGGAGGTGAACGACCTCGTGGCCGAACGCGGCGACGAGGTGGTCTTCTTCGACGGCCGCAACGCGTGGGAGGCCGAGATCGGGCGGTTCGCGGGCGCGGTGGTGCCGAGCACCCGAACGACCCACGACTTCATCGCGCAGATCGACGCCGGCGACTTCGACGACCTCAAGGGGCGACCGGTCGTCACCTACTGCACCGGCGGCATCCGCTGCGAGATCCTCTCGGCGGCGATGCGCACCCGAGGATTCGACGAGGTGTACCAGATCGACGGCGGCATCGTGAAGTACGGCGAGGCCTTCGGCAACGACGGCCTCTGGGAGGGATCGCTCGCCGTCTTCGACGGGCGCGAAGCGCTCGACTTCGCCCCGGGAGCCGCCGTCATCGGCCGCTGCCGCGTGTGCGGCGCACCCTCGAACGCGGTGTCGAACTGCTCCGACCCGGCCTGCACGCACCGCTTCGTGGTGTGCGACGCCCACGCCGGGTCCCCGTGCGAGGAGCACGCGCAGGCGGCTTGAGCGCGACGCCCCGTCTTGCCCCACCCTGCGAGCGGGGTCACTTGTCGTGCGTGTCGGGAGCGCGACACGCACGGGAAGCGACCCCGCTCCAAAGGGAAGGGATGGCGGAGGCGGGCGGGCCCGTCAGGCGGGCGGGAGGCGCGGGATCGCCGCGATCAGGCGCTGCGTATACGCCTCACGCGGGGCCGCGAGCAGCGTCCCCGTCGCGCCCGACTCGACGACGCGGCCGCCCTCCAGCACCACCGTGCGATCGCAGGTCGCCGCCACCGCGCCGAGGTCGTGCGACACCATGACGAGCGCGAGACCGTGGTCCGCGCGGAGCCGGTTGATCAGCTCGATCACCTGGGTGCGAGTGCTGACGTCGAGGGCGCTCACCGGCTCATCCGCGACGAGCACCCGCGGGCGCACCACCGTCGCCCGGGCGATCGCGATGCGCTGCCGCTGCCCGCCCGAGAACTCGTGCGGGTAGCGGCGGGCGGCGTCGGCCGGCATGCCGACCGATGCGAGCGCGGCGCGCACGCGTTCGAGCGCCTCGGCGCCCCGGGCGAGGCCGAGCGACTCGAGCGGTTCTGCGACGATGCGGTCGATGCGCTGCCGCGGGTCGAGCGAGGAGTACGGATCCTGGAAGACGGCCTGCACCCCGCTGCGGAACCGCCGCATGAGCGCACGATCCCGCAGTCGCAGGGGCGCGCCGTCGAAGCGGATCTCGCCGCGCTGCGGCGACGCCAGCCCGAGCAGGAGGGAGAGGAGCGTCGACTTGCCCGCGCCCGACTCCCCGACGATGCCGACCGATCCGCCCGGCTCCACCGCGAGGTCGACGCCCGTGAGGATGCGCCGACTGCCGTAGGAGAAGTCGACGCCGCTCGCCTCGATCACGCTCACTGCGCGCCCTCCGATCCGTTCGCGAGACCGCCTGACGCGCCGTCGAGCGCCGCGTCGAGCTCCCGCGCGTGCGCGACGAGCTGCCGCGTGTAGGCGTGCTGCGGCGCGCGCAGGATCTCGCGCACGTCGCCCTGCTCGACGGCGACGCCGCGCTGCAGCACGAGCACCCGGTCGGTCATGCGCGACACCACGGCGAGGTCGTGGCTGACGAAGAGCAGGCCCATGCCGCGCTCGGCGACCAGCCGGTCGAGGAGGTCGAGCACCTCGAACTGCACCGTGACGTCGAGCGCGGTGGTCGGCTCGTCGGCGATGAGCAGCCGGGGGCGCGCGGCCAGGGCGATGGCGATCGCGACGCGCTGGCGCTGGCCCCCGGAGAGCTCGTGCGGAAACGCGCGCGCGAACCGCGGCTCGTCGAGGCGCACCTCCGCAAGGGCCGCCGAGACGGCGTCGTCGAGCGCGCTCCCGCGCAGGCCGAGATGCCGCCGCACGGGCTCCGCGATCTGCCTCCCGACGCGCATGAGCGGATCCAGGGCGGTGAGCGGTTCTTGGAAGACGACCCCGGCGACCGGTCCGCGGAGCGGGCGGAGCGTCGACTCGTCGGCCCCCACCGTCTCGACCCCGGCGAGGCGCACCGACCCCGATGCACGGAGGCCGCCGGGGAGGAGGCCGGTGACCGCGAGCGAGGTGAGCGACTTGCCCGATCCCGACTCCCCGATGAGGCCGACCCGGCCGCCCGGTGCGACGTCGAGGTCGATGCCGCTCACCAGCGCGGCGTCGCCCGCGCGCACGGTCAGCCCGCGCACGCTCAGCAGAGATTCCGTCATGCGCGCCTCCCCCGTCGCGTCGGATCCGTCGCATCGCGCAGGCCGTCGGCGACGAAGTTCACCCCGAGCACCAGCACCACGAGCGCGATGCCCGGCGCGATCGCCCCGATGGGGGCGGTGAGCACCGTGCCCTGCGCCTCCTGCAGCAGACGCCCCCACGACGCGTTCGGCGGCGGGGCTCCGAGGCCGAGGTACGACAGGCTGGCCTCGGCGAGCACCGCCGCGCCGAACTGGAGGGCGAGGGTGACCGCGAGCGTGGGGGCCATGTTGGGCAGCAGGTGGCGGCGCACGATGCCGAGCGTGCGGGTTCCGCTCGTGCGCGCGGCGATCACGTACTGCGAGCCGACGGCGCGCTTCGCGAGAATGCGGGAGACGCGGGCCACGATCGCCGACATCGCGAGGCCGATCGCGAGAACGGCCGAGCCGAGCGAGGGCGGCTGCAGGGCGACGATCAGCATGGCGGTGAGCAGCACCGGGAAGGCGATCGCCACGTCGATGAACGCGGAGATCGCATCGTCGATCCAGGGCGCCGCGAGTGCCGCCACCAAGCCGATGACGATGCCGAGCACCGCGGCGATCGCCACGGACCCCGCCCCGACGAGCAGCGCGATGCGCGCGCCGACCATGAGCTGGCTGAGCAGGTCGCGGCCGAGCTTGTCGGTGCCGAGCAGGTGCTCCGCGCTCGGCGCGGAGAGCCGGCCGCCGCTCGTGTCGTCGAGCGGATACGGCAGCCAGACGAGCGACACCAGAGCCATGAGCACCACGATGCCGACGAGCACGAGCCCCGCGACGAGCGTCGCACTGCGCCGGGCGCTCATGCCCCCACCCCCACCGTGCGGCGGAGGCGCGGGTCGACGATGCGCTGCGCCACGTCGGCGGCGAAGCCGACGAGCAGCACCAGCAGCGTGGTCACGACGAGCACCCCCTGGATCGCCGAGAAGTCGTGCCGGGCGATGCCGTCGACGAGATAGCTGCCGAGGCCGGGGAGGGCGAAGACGCTCTCGACGACCACGGCGCCGAGCAGGGTCGAGGCCAGTTCAATCCCGAGCACCGAGATGACCGGCACGGAGCCGTTGCGCAGCCCATGGCGCCACAGCGCCTCGCCGAACCCCGACCCGTGCGCGCGAGCCGTGCGCAGGTAGTCGCTGCCGAGCACGTCGAGCGTCGCCGAACGCACGTACCGCGTCAGCGACGCCCCCATCACGCAGGCGATCGCGATCGCGGGGAGCGCGAGCGACGAGAGGGCGCCGGCGGGATCGCCCCAGTCGTCGACCGGGAAGCCGCCCGTGGGGAACCACCCGAGGAGCAGACCGAAGACCCAGACGAGGATGATGCCGACCCAGAACACCGGCACGGCGATGCCGAGCTGCGCCACGCCCGAGAGCAGCACCCCGTACCAGCGATCCGCCCGCACCGCCGCGGTGACGCCCCCGATGAGCGATCCCGCGACGGCGAGCAGGAAGGCGAGCAGGGTGAGCGGAACGGTGACGATCAACCGGGCGGAGATCTCGTCGCCCACCGACGCCCCCGTGATGAGCGACTCGCCGAGATCGAAGCGGAGCAGCTGCGCCACCCAGTCGCCGAACTGCACCAGGATCGGCCGATCGGAGCCGACCTGCTCGCGGGCGGCCGCGATCTGCTCGGGCGTCGCATTCACCGAGAGCAGCGCATTGGCCGGGTCGCCCGGGAGCAGGCGCAGCAGCACGAAGATGAGCACCATCGCGATGGCGAACGATGCGACGAGCAGGAGGCCGCGGCGGATCAGATACCCGAGCATCGCCCTCCCCTGCGGTGTCTGGACGCTCGTGCGCGGTGCGCGGCGCCGGTGATCGATGCGCGTCGGAGCCGGGGCGCTCCCCCGGCTCCGACGCGACTACTCCTTGACGATGTTATAGGCGAAGAACTGCGAGTTCAGGCCGTTCACCGGGTATCCGGTCACCGTGTCGGCGGCGACCACGATCTGCGGGTACAGGTACAGCCACGCGCTCGCCGCGTCACTCGCGATCTGGCGGTTCGCCTGCTTCAGCAGCTCGGCCTGCTCCTCCTCGCTCCCGGCCTGCTCGGCCTCGGCGATCCACTGCCCGACCTGCGCGTTGTCGTAGCCCCAGTAGAAGTCGGGGTTGCCGTACCAGACCACGTCGCGATCGTTGACGTGCTCCTGCAGGGTCGCCTCGAAGTCGTGCTCCTGGAACACCTTCGTGTACCACTCGTCGGCGCTGATCGTGTTGATGTTCACGGTCACGCCGATCTGCTTGAGCTCCGACTGCACGAACTCGGCGACGGCCGGGTGCGGATCGTAGCTCGGGGTGTCGAGGGTGAACTCGAACCCGTCGCCCAGGCCGGCCTCCTCGAGCAGCTCCCGCGAGCGCTCCGGGTCGTAGGGGTTGAGATCGTTCAGGTCCTCGTACCACGGGTCGGTCGGGGGCACCATCGAGCCGATCACGGTGCCGTAATCGCCCCAGATCGCGTTCAGCAGCTTCTCGCGGTCGATCGCGGAGTAGACGGCCTGACGCACGCGGGCGTCGTCGAACGGCGCGACGCGATCGTTGAAGGCGAGCAGCTCCTTCGTGGTCGACTGCCCGTCCGTGATCGTGAACGTGCCCGACTCCTCGAACTGCGGCAGCGAATCGGGGTTCTGCACGCTGGTGATGAGGTCGATGCGGCCGCTCTGCAGCGCCGTGTCCTCAGCCGTCGCATCGGTGAAGTAGGTGTACACGACCTCCGCGTTCTTCGCAGCGTCGCCCCAGTAGTCGTCCCAGCGCTCGAGCGTCAGCGTGCTGCCGCGCTTCCACTCCCCGAGGGTGTACGGGCCCGTGCCGTCCTCGGCGCTCTCGAGGTCGGTCGCCTCCGAGTTCACGATCCAGATGTACGTGAGCAGGTACGGGAAGGAGATCGAGCGCTGCTTCAGCGTGAAGACCACCGTCTGGTCGTCGGGCGTGGCGATGTCGGAGACGACCTCCATGCTCGACTTGCGCGCCGACTGCGAGTCGGGCGCGGTGACGCGCTCGACGCTCGACTTCACGTCGGCCGAGGTGAGGGCCTTGCCCGAGTGGAAGGCGACGTCGTCGCGGAGGGTGAACGTGTACGTCAGCCCGTCGTCGCTGACCTCGTAGCCCGTCGCGAGCAGCGGCTCCGTCGTGCCGTCGTCGTTGAGGCGGTAGAGCGCCTCGTAGACGTTGCCCGTGAGGGCCTCGGTGACGCCCTGGCCGCCGCCGGCCGTATTGCTGAGGTTGACCGGCTCGTACAGCGAGCCGATGCGGATCGTGGCGTCCTCGCCGCCGGCGGAGGCGCCGCCGTTCGAGGCGCACCCGGCGAGCGCCAGTGCGGCGACGGCGAGCGCCCCGATCGCGGCGAGCGCTGAGTTCTTGAGGGAGGGCATGGGGTTCCTTCGCATGATGGGTGGGGGCTTCGGGCGTGCTGCCGTCAGACGGTGTAGATGTCGAAACCGCCGGTGAAGCGCGGCAGGCGCTCGCCGGCGAGCACCGGCCACGGCAGACGGTTCTGGGCGGGCGGCATCGGGCAGTTGTACTGCGCGGAGAAGCCGCACGGCGGCACGAAGGCGCGGTTGAAGTCGAGTCGCACCCGGCCCGGCTCGCCGAACTGCGACGCCTCGCGCTCCACGAACAGGAAGCGACCCGACCCGTAGGTGCCGGTCGCGTCGCCCTTCCCGTTCGTCGGGTCGCCGAAGACGAGCAGCAGCTGGCCCGCGTCGTCGAAGGCCGCGAGCGTGAAGCGCTGCCCGTCGCGCTCGAACGTGATGTCGCCCGGCACGACGAGGTCGCGGCTGCCGCCGGCGTCGCGGATGTGCTCGAAGGGCACGGTGCGATCCGCGGAGACGGGGGTGAACTCGGCGTCGATGATCCAGTTCGGATCGAACGGAAAGGTCTCGATCTCGGCGAACGCGGCGATGGCGGGCGCGTGCGCGTTCCACACCCGGAGCCCGTGCTCGGCGCGGCCGCTCGAGATGTTCTTCCGCTCGACGGGCGTCACCGTCACGCCCTCCGGCGCGGCCTCCCGCTCGGCCGCCACCCGGCGCGCCGCCTCGTCGGCGTCGACGTCGCCCGCGAACCAGCGCGTCTCGACCAGGCTCAGATTGCCGGTGGGAGCGGTCACCGCCGCGCGCCGGCCCGCGCGCCACGCGTCGTGGGCCGTCTGCGGCGTCTGCACCGGCTCCGACGTCTGCACCGGCTCCGACGTCTGCACCGGCTCCGACGTCTGCGACGCCGCTGCCTGCGAAGCTGCGCTCATGGTGACTCTCCCTCTGCTCTCGGCGATCCCGCGCTCCGCTCGCGGCGCCCCGGCCGCGATGCGACCCGCACCCCGAGACGAACCTCCGCGAATGCGACGCATTCACGATCTGCAAGTATCCCGCATTCGCACGGAGCGCGCGAACGCTCATGCAGTCGAACGACACGAAGCGGACGGGTATTCCAGGTAAGGGGATCGCCGTCGCGGCAAGCCCTGTTCGCTGGGAGCATGCGCATGCGCCGATCGCGCAGCGACGTGCTCTACCATTCCCCGCATGGCCAGACCCACACGACGCGAACGCGCGGTCGCTCGCATCATCCAGCCGCGCAGCAGCACGACCGGCGCGCCGCGGCCGATCGTCGAGCGCTCGCTCGACGGGCTCCTCGCGATGCAGCGCCCGTCGGTGCTCGCCCACCTCCGCCGCATCCGCCGGAAGTACCCGCACGCCACGCCCGAGCAGATCATCCGCGTGCTCGAGACGCGCTACATCGCGACCGTCACCGCGGGCGGGGCGGGCGTCGGCGCCGCCGCAGTGATCCCCGCGGTCGGCACCGGCATCGCCCTCGGCCTCGCGGGCGCCGAGACCCTCGGCTTCGTCGAGGCGACGGCGCTGTTCGCGCACTCGGTCGCCGAAGTGCACGGCATCACGGTCACCGATCGCGAGCGCACCCGCGCGCTCGTGCTCGCGCTCATGCTCGGCAACGAGGGCGCCGACCTCGTGCGCCAGGTCACCATGCAGGCGGTCGGCGGCGGCGGCTCGCGTCGCGACTACTGGGGCAAGATGCTCACCTCCGCCGTGCCCCGCTACGCCATGGGACCGCTGCTCGACCGCCTGAAGAAGTCGTTCATGCACCGGCTCGCCGGGGTGGGCGGCGCCTCGGTGGTCGGCAAAGCGCTCCCCTTCGGCGTCGGAGCGGTCGTGGGCGGCACCGGCAACCACCTGCTCGCCCGACGCGTCACGAAGGCGTCGCGGCAGGCGTTCGGCCCGCCGCCGCTCACCCTGCCCGTCGAGCTCGAGTTCACCCCCGGGCCGTTCGCGTCCGAGCACCCGGAGGCGCAGCCGGCTCCGGGCGCGGCCCCCGCTCCGGAGGCGCAGCCGGCTCCGGGAGCCGCCCCCGCTCCGGAGGCGCCGCGCTATGCGCCCCCGGTCGTTCCGTCGCCGCCGCGATACGCGCCCCCGGTGCCCGACGGGAACGGTGCATCCGGCGACGGCGCGCCGAGCGGCGGAGCGGCAGGCGGATCCGGATCCGGCCCCGCCTACGACATCACGTCGCTGCCGCGCACCCCCTGACGGGGCGCCCGCGGAAGGCGCACCCCCGGACCGGGCGCCCGCCGAGCGGGCGCCCCTGACCGAGGCCTACCAGATCGAGACGCGCTCGGCCGGGTCGAGCCACAGCCCGTCGCCCTCCCGCGTCTCGAACGCGGCGTGGAACGCGTCGAGATTGCGCACGATCTGGTTGCAGCGGAACTCGTTCGGCGAATGCGGGTCGATCGTCAGCAGTCGCACCGTCTCCTCGGGGCGCGACTTCTGCTGCCACGCCTGCGCCCAGGCGAGGAAGAAGCGCTGCGCCCCCGTCAGCCCATCGATCACCGGCGGCTCGGCGCCCGCGAGGGACCGGAGGTAGGCCTTCCACGCGATCTCGAGGCCCGAGAGGTCGCCGATGTTCTCGCCGATCGTGAGTTCGCCGTTCACCGTCTGCCCCTCGGCCCCCTCGGGCGAGAGCTCGTTGTACTGGCCGATCAGCGCGCCGGTGAGCTGCTCGAACGCGGCGCGATCCTCCTCCGTCCACCAGTCCGTCAGCCGGCCGTCGCCGTCGTAGCGCGAGCCCTGGTCGTCGAAGCCGTGACCGATCTCGTGACCGATGACGGCCCCGATCGCCCCGAAGTTCGCCGCGGCGTCCCAGCCGACGTCGAAGAACGGCGGCTGCAGAATGGCCGCGGGGAACACGATCTCGTTGAAGCCGGGGTTGTAGTAGGCGTTGACGGTCTGCGGGGTCATGAACCACTCGTCGCGGTCGATCGGCTTGCCCACCTTGCCGATCTCGCGCACGAACTCGACCTCGGACACGCGCCGCGAGTTGCCCACGAGATCGCCGGCGTCGACCTCGAGCGCGGAGTAGTCGCGCCACTTCACGGGGTAGCCGATCTTCGGCGTGAACCGGTCGAGCTTCTCGAGCGCGCGGGCCCGCGTCTCCGGACCCATCCACGTGAGCCGCTCGATGGAATCGCGGTACGCCTCGATGAGGTGATCGACGAGGCCGTCCATCGCCGCCTTCGCGCGCTCGTCGAAGTGGCGCTCGACATACAGGCGGCCCACCGCCTCGCCCATCGCTCCCTCGACGAAGGAGACGCCCCGGCGCCAGCGCTCGCGCTGCTGCGGCGCCCCGGTCAGCGCCGTGCCGTAGAAGTCGAAGTTGGCGCGCGAGATCTCCTGCGAGAGCAGGGCCGCCGACGAGCGCACGATGCTCCACACCAGCCACGCGCGCCAGGCGTCGAGCTCGGCGTCGACGAGCAGCTCGGAGAGGCCGGCGATCGCGTCGGGCTGCGCGGCGACGACCTCGGCGAAGGCGGTCTCGGGCGCTCCCATGGCCCGCAGGTACGCGGACCAGTCGAGATTCGGCGTCAGCTCCTGCAGCTCTGCGAAGGTGCGCAGGTTGTAGAGCTTCTGGATGTCGCGGCTCGCCACCTTGTCCCAGTGCGTCGCCGCGATGCGGCGCTCGAGGTCGTAGGCGAGACCCGCGAGGCGATCCGCGTCGTCGACACCCGCGAGCTGCAGCATCCGGGCGATGTGCGCGCGGTACTGCTCTCGGATCGCGGCGAACTGATCTTCGCGGTAGTACGACTCGTCGGGCAGCCCGATGCCGCCCTGCATGATGAAGACGATGTACCGGGCCGGGTCGCCCGGGTCGTTGTCGATGTACATGCCGGCGAATCCGCCGAGGCCCTGACGCTCGAACCGGGCGACGGTCGTGATGAGCTCGTCGACGGAGCCGATCTCGCGCGCACGGGTGATGTCGGCCGCGATCGGATCGGCGCCCTGCGCGTCGGCGCGCTCCACGTCCATGAAGCTCGCGTAGAGGGCCGCCACCTTGTCGGCCTCGGTCGCCGCACCCGCCCCCGCCGCCGGAGACTCGGTGCCCGTGATGATGTCGCGCACCGCCTCCTCGGCATTCTCGGCGAGCACCGCGAACGAGCCGTACCGGGCCTTGTCCGAGGGGATCTCGGTGCGGTCGATCCACTTGCCGTTCACGTGCCGGTAGAGGTCGTCCTGCGGCCGGACCGCAGGATCGAGTTCGGTGAGGTCGATGCCGGAGGCGGGCGCTGCGTTGCTCATGCGACCACCCTACTGGTGGCGTCGGCGGGTCGCGTTAGCGTTATGGCATGACCCCAGACGGCACCCGGGCGCAGCGCCGGACGATCGATCGGAGCATCGCGCACCTCGCGATCCCGGCGCTCGGCGCGCTCATCGCCGAGCCTCTGTTCCTGATCGTCGACTCGGCGCTCGTCGGCCACCTCGGCGCCGTACCGCTCGCGGGGCTCGCCATCGCGAGCGCCGTGCTGCAGACCGCGGTGGGCCTCATGATCTTCCTCGCCTACGCCACCACCCCGCTCGTGGCGCGCTCGCGGGGCGCCGGCGACCTGCGGGGCGCCGTGCAGTTCGGCGTCGACGGATTGTGGCTGGCGCTCGGCATCGGCATCGCCGTCGGCGCGGGGCTCTGGCTCGCGAGCGGCCCGATCGTCGCGGCGTTCGGCGCGAGCGACGACACGGCCCGGCAGGCGCTCGCCTATCTCACGGTGTCGTGCCTCGGCATCCCGGCGATGCTCGTGGTGTTCGCGGCGAGCGGGCTGCTGCGCGGACTGCAGGACACCCGCACCCCGCTCCTCGTCGCATCGGTCGGCTTCGCCGTGAACGCGCTGCTCAACTGGTGGTTCATCTACGGGCTGGGCTTCGGGATCGCCGGCAGTGCGTGGGGCACCGTGCTGGCCCAGTGGGCCATGGTGGCGGTCTACCTGCTCGTGGTGGTGCGGCATGTGCGGCGCGCGGGAGCGGGGCTGCTGCCGCGGCGCGAGGGGCTGGGCCGCGCGGGGCAGAGCGGCGGATGGCTCTTCGTACGCACCGTCGGTCTGCGGGCCGCACTCCTCGCGACGGTGTTCGCCGCCGCCGGCCACGGAACCGCGGCGACCGCGGGCTACCAGGTCGTCTTCACCATCTTCTCGACCGCCGCCTTCGCCCTCGACGCGCTCGCCATCGCCGCTCAGGCGCTCATCGGCGATGCGCTGGGATCGGGCGACGCGTCGCGGGCGCGGGCGATCGTGCGGCGCAGCGTCTTCTGGGGCATTGGCTGCGGGGTGGTGCTCGGCGGTGCGCTCGCGCTCGCGAGCCCGGTAGCGGGCCGCGTGTTCACGGACGACGCCGCGGTGCTGACGATCCTCCCCGCCGCCCTCGTCGTGCTCGGCGTCTCGCTGCCGCTCGCCGGGTACGTCTTCGTGCTCGACGGCGTGCTCATGGGCGCGGGCGATGCGCGCTACCTCGCGTGGACCAGCCTCGCCAACCTCGCCGTCTACCTGCCGGTGCTGTGGGCGATCACCGTGCTCGTTCCCGCGGGAGCGGGCGGTCTCATCGCGCTCACGGCGGGGTTCGCCCTCGTCTTCATGGCGGCCCGCGCTGCGACCCTCGGGCTCCGCGCCACCGGAGACCGGTGGGTGCGGCTCGGGATCTGAAGCCCGACCCGCAGCCGCCCGCCGCGGGTTGATAGCCTGGGTCTCTCGCGCCCGCACATCTCGCAGATCTCGCACAGGAGCACCGTGTCACGTCCGATCGACCACCGCTCCGCCGTGCGCTGGACCTCGGGCGTGCTCGTCATCTTCGCGCTGCTCGGCTTCGGGTTCGGCAGCTGGCTCGGCCGCATCCCGGCACTGCGCGACCACCTCGGCGCCAGCACGCTCGAGATGAGCTGGCTCGGTCTCGCGCTCGCCCTCGGCTCGCTCACCGGTCTCGTGTTCTCGGGGCGCACCGTCTCCTGGCTCGGGCCGCGCCGCACCCTCGCGATCGGGATCACGGGGCAGACCCTCGCGCTGCCCGCCGCCGCAGCCCTCTTCTGGGTCGACGCCACCGCTCCCGCCATCGCATGCCTCGTGGTCTACGGCCTCATGTTCGGCACGTCGGACGTCGCGATGAACGTGAGCGGCGCCGGTGCGGAGCGCGCGCTCGGCACGCCGCGCATGCCGCTGCTGCACGCCGCCTACAGCCTGGGGAGTGTCAGCGCCATGGGCGTCTCCGCGCTCGCCGAGACCTCCGGCATCATCGTGCCGGTGCACCTGGGCGCGACGTACGCCCTGATCCTCATCGTCGCCGCACTCGCGCTCCCGCGCCTGCCGCCGGGCAGCCCCGAGGCCGCGACGCCCGAGCGGCCTGCGAGCGTGCACACCGGGCCGACCCGGATCCCCGCGGCGGCCGACGTCGATGCCGCCTCGGGCCGCTACTCGCCGTGGCTGCAGCCGCGCATCCTCGTGATCGGCCTCATCGCGATGTCGATGGCGCTGGCGGAGGGTACGGCGAGCGATTGGCTGCCGCTGGCGCTCGCCGATGGGCGGGGGTTCGCGAACGAGTCGGCGGCGCTCACCCTCGGCGTCTTCTTCGTGTCCATGACCCTGGTGCGCGTCGCCGGATCCTGGCTGCTGATCCGCTTCGGCCGGGTGCGCGTGCTCCGCGGCGGCGCGCTCCTCGTGATCGCCGGACTCGTGCTGGTGATCCTCGTCCCCTTCGCCTGGGTGTCGGTCGTGGGCGCCGTCTGCTGGGGAGTCGGGTGCGCACTCGGCTTCCCGATCGGGATCTCGGCGGCCGCCGACCACCCGGCCACGGCGACGCGCGATGTCGCCGCCGTCTCGGCCATCGCGTACACCGCGTTCCTGCTCGGCCCCATGGGCATCGGCTTCCTCGGCGAGCACCTCGGCCTGCTGCACGCGTTCTGGCCGCTGGTCGCCTTCTCGGCGTTCGTGCTGGTCGCGGCGCGCGCCGCCCGGGAGCCGCGCGGCGGGGTCGGGGCCGCGCACTGATCCCGAACCGGTAAACTCCTGCGGGTGCGAATCGTTGTTGCAGACTGCTCAGTCGACTATGCCGGCCGCCTGTCGGCGCACCTCCCGCGCGCCAAGCGCGTGCTCATGCTGAAGAACGACGGCAGCATCCTCGTGCACTCCGACGGCGGCTCGTACAAGCCGCTCAACTGGATGAGCCCGCCCTGCTCGCACGCCCAGCTCGAACTCGACGAGACGCAGACCAGCGCCGGCATCGTGGAGGCGTGGCAGGTCACCCACAAGAAGACGGCCGACAAGCTGGTGGTGTCGCTCTTCGAGATCTTCCACGACAGCGCGCACGACCTCGGCGTCGACCCCGGGCTCATCAAGGACGGCGTGGAGGCGCACCTGCAGGAGCTGCTCGCCGACCAGATCGAGCTCGCCGGAGACGGGCACACGCTCGTGCGTCGCGAGTACATGACCCCGATCGGCCCCGTCGACATCCTCGCGAAGGACGCCGACGGCGGATCGGTCGCGATCGAGATCAAGCGCCGCGGCGGCATCGACGGCGTCGAGCAGCTCACCCGCTACCTCGAGCTCATGAACCGCGACCCGAAGCTCGCCCCCGTGACCGGCATCTTCGCCGCACAGGAGATCAAACCGCAGGCGCGCACCCTGGCCGAGGATCGCGGCATCCGCTGCCTCCTCCTCGACTACGACGCGATGCGCGGCATGGAGGACAAGAACACGCTGTTCTGAACGGGCGGGCGGGGCTCCCGCATCGGATCGCTGGCACAGGCGGCGGGCTCGCGCAAGGGCACGCCGCCGAGCGGCGCCTCCGTGTACGGTGGCGGCATGCGCGCACTGCTCCTCCTCCTCCTGGTCGTCTGGATCGTCGTCGCCGTGATCGGCTTCGTCATCAAGGGACTCTTCTGGCTCGCAGTGATCGGGATCGTGCTCTTCCTGGTCACCGGCGTCATCGGCATGCTGAAATCGAAGGCGTCGAACCGGCCGTAGCCCGGACTCGAACGCGCCGCGCCCGCAGGCGAGTGATCTCGCAACGGGTGTATGTTCTCGGATGGATATAGATAGCCTCAGCACGACTTCGACGGCGCCCGTATCCCTGCGGCCGCGACTGTGCGATGCTTCGCGTATGGGGTATTTGGTGTACGGGGGCCAAGAGTTCGAGTTCGAAGATCGATTGCTGATGCACCTGAAGTTCGTCATCGGGCAGCGGTTGAAGAAGCAGGAGAGCTTCTTCATGAGCTGGCAGCGGGGCGCGAGCGACGGCGCGGGGCGGGTGTCGCTCTGGATGTCGCCGTACGCGACCCTCGCATTCTCGTTCTCGGGAAGCCGCGAACCGGCCTACAATCCGCACTGGCTGAAGGCGCTGCTCGCGATCTCGCACACGCCGCGCGGGCTCGTCGTCATCTCGGAGGAGGAAGCCGAGACGTACGTGAAGAAGAACCCCGACCTCATGTAGTCGCAGACACGGGCGAGCCTCCCCGCCGCGAGTGCGATGGGGAGGCTCGCCCGTGTCT
>NZ_LDRK01000055.1 GCF_001477055.1 Leucobacter chromiiresistens | reverse complement strand
CACGCCGCCGAGCTTCTCGGCGAGACCGGCAGCAGCCGCCTCGTCGTCGGGGTTCGAGTAGAAGACCGCGGAGATGGCGACGTCGGTGGTCGCCGCGCTCCCGGAGAACTGGATCTTGCCCCACTCCTCGTTCGTCACGATCTGGTCGAGTGCGGCGGCGAGGTTCTCGGTGGGCGTCCCGTTGAGGATCGCGATCGTCGCCTCCGGGTCGAGCTTCGCCTCCACGCTCGGCTGCGCCGTCCCCGACGGGGTGCCCGACGACGTGAGCGGCAGCTTGCCCGACCCCTCGCCGCTCTGCACGGCGATGATGCCGATGGTCGTGAGCACCGCGAATCCGAGGAGGCCTGCGATGAGGTACTGCCAGATGTAGCGCGGGCGAGCGGTGACGCGGTGGGCGCCGACGCGGCCGGACTGCTGCAGGCGATCGAAGCGGTCCTCCGGGTACGACTGCCGGGCAGCGGAGTGCTTGACCTCGTCTTCGGTCGGTCGCGTCACGCGGTGCCCCTTCAGATGTCGCTGGTTTCGAGCCGAACTCGCGCACTGCGAGATACTGACACCCTACAGCGGCCCGCCTGCCAGAAGGGTGCGAGCTTCAGAGCGCGCGCCTCGGAATGACGATCGGCCGCCCGGTGTCGGGATCGGGCAGCACGCGCACCGCCGCGCCGTAGACCTCGGCGATGCGGCTCTCGGTGAGCACGTCCCCCGGCGCTCCGCGGGCGACGAGCGAGCCGTGGGCGAGGATCGCGATCTCGTCGGCGTACGCGCCGGCGAGCGACAGGTCGTGCAGCACGATGATCACCGCCCGCCCCTGCTCGGCCAGCCCGCGGGCGATCTGCAGCACCGCCTCCTG
This sequence comes from Leucobacter chromiiresistens, assembly GCF_001477055.1. Taxonomy (GTDB): domain Bacteria; phylum Actinomycetota; class Actinomycetes; order Actinomycetales; family Microbacteriaceae; genus Leucobacter; species Leucobacter chromiiresistens_A. Next base: position 9,765 of record NZ_LDRK01000055.1, on the reverse strand, counting down.
GTGCTTGAGATCGAGCGCCGCGGTCGGCTCGTCGAGCAGCACCACCCGGGTCTCCTGGGCGAGCACTCGGGCGAGCGATACGCGCGCCTTCTCGCCGCCCGAGAGGTGGGGGAAGCCGCGCTGGGTGAGGTGGCCCACGTCGGCGGCGGCGGTCGCCTCGCGGATGGCCCGTTCGTCGTCGTCGGATTCGGGCGTGCCGATCCAGGGGGCGCGCCCCATGTCGATGACCTGCTGCGCGGTGAACGAGAACGCGACCTGGTTGGCCTGCAGCAGCACCGCCCGCGCGCGGGCCAGGTCGCGAGCGCGCCACTCGGCGAGGTCGCGACCGGCGAGTGCGACGGTGCCGCTGGTGGGCTCGACGTCTCCGGAGAGCACGCTGAGGAGCGTCGACTTGCCGGCGCCGTTCGGCCCGACGAGGGCGAGCACCTCGCCGTAGCGCACGTCCATCGTCACGTCGGCCAGGATCGGCACCGAGCCGACGTGGAAGCTCACGTCTGCGACCCGCTGAGCGACGGTGCCGCGCTCCGTCGACGGTTCGTTCGCGCCGCTCATGCCCAGCCCCCCGATCGGCGCCGGTTGCGTCTGATCAGCCAGAAGAAGAAGGGTCCGCCGACGAGCGAGGTCAGCATGCCGATGGGCAGGTCCGCGCCGTCGACGAGGGTTCGGGCGAGCAGATCCGCGTAGATCAGCAGCACGGCGCCTCCGAGCAGCGAGCAGATCAGCAGGAGGCGGTGGGCGGGCCCGAGGATCATGCGCATGAGGTGCGGCACGACGAGGCCGACGAACGAGATCACCCCGACGAAGGCGACGCCGACGCCGGTGAGCAGGGCGACGAGCACGATCGACATGATGCGCAGCCGCTCGACGCGCACGCCGAGGTGCGCGGCGGTGCGGTCGCCGAGGGAGAGCAGGTCGTACTGCTGGGCGAACAGGATCGCGACGACGGCGGCCACTGCGGAGACGATCGCCACGATGCCGGCCTCGTTCCACCGCGAGCCGTTGAGCGACCCGAGCTGCCAGAAGACGATCTGCTCGCGGCTCGCGGTGTCGCCGATGAAGGTGAACAGCGCGAGCCCGGCGCCCGCGAACGCGTTGATGGCGACGCCCGTGAGCAGGAGTGTGACGATCTCGGTTCTGCCCTGGGCCCGTGCGGTGAGGTACACGATGAACGTGGCCGCGAGGCCCCCGAGGAACGCGAAGATCGCGACCGTCCAGCCGCCGAACGCGGTGATGCCGAGCGTGATGGACGCCGAGGCGCCGAGCGCGGCCCCCGAGGAGACGCCGACGACGCCGGGTTCGGCGAGCGGGTTGCCGAAGATCGCCTGCATGACGGCGCCGGCGACGGCGAGGGCGGCGCCGACGAGCAGCGACATGACGACGCGCGGGAATCGGATCTGCCAGAGCGTGCGATCCATGAGCTCATCGGCGGGCGCCCATGCGTTGTCGATGCCCAACCTGCGCAGCACCGATCCCACCACCTCGGCCGGTCCGATGGCGAGCTGGCCGAGGCCTGCGGAGAGGAGGATGCCGACGACCATGAGGATCACCGCAGCGGTGATGACGATGGCGCCGCGGCTCGCGCTGCGGCGACCGGCGGTGCTCGATACGAGGTGCGTCACGTGGTGCTCTCTCTGGCTGAGGGGTGCCGTTCGCGCCCGGATCCGAGCGGGCGCGAACCCCCAGTGTACCGGCGTCGCCCGGCTCGGGCGGTGCCTGCTAACGGCTCTCGGGCGCGTAGACGGCTCGCGCGAGGGCGTCGAGGATCTCGGCGGATCGGGGCCCGAACGACAGCACCGTGCCGTCCTCCATGTCGACGAAGCGGCGGTGCTCGCCCGCGGTGGTGACGGCGATCGCGGGCTTCTCCTCGAGCAGCCCGTCGACGCCGCCGACCGACTCGAGGCCGTGCGACATCACGAGGATCAGGTCGGGGTTCGCCTTCACGAGCGCCTCGTCGGTCATCGGCTTCATGCCGTCCCACCCCATCTCGGTGGCGACGTCGATGCCGCCGACGGCCTCGATGAGCTGGTCGGCGCCCGATTCCTTCCCGAAGAGGTAGTAGACGCCGGCCGAACCGCGCAGGTACACGAAGGCGATGCGCAGCTTCTGATCGTCGGCTTGAGGCGCGATGGCGGCGATCTCCGCGATCTTCGCCTCGACCTCTCCCGCGATGCGCTCGGCGAGCTGCTCGCCCGCCTCGGGGCTGCCGTAGACGGCCGCGATCTGCTGCGCGAGCGCCTCGGCGCCGGCGAACGAGGGGTCGTTCTGCACGAACACGACGGTGATGCCGACGTCCTGCAGCTGCTCGATGACGTCTCGCGGGCCGACCGATCCGTCGGTGATGACGACATCGGGGTGCAGGTCGATGATCGACTCGGCGTTCACGGTGTGGCCGCCGCTCGTGACGCGGGGCAGGTCCGCCAGGCTCTCGAGAGTGGTCGACTGGTCGACGCCGACGAGGCTATCGGCGAAGCCGAGCCCGGCGACGGTCACCGAGATGTTGCCGCCGAGATCGGCCGCAACGACCCGGTCGGTCCGCTCGATCGTCACATCGGTGCTCGAGCCGTCGACGCCGTACGAGGGGACGGTCGCGGGGAGGGTCTGGGCGGGGTGCTCGGCGACGGGCTCGATCTCGGAGTGCTGCAGCACCGCCGTCGACGGGCCCTCGTAAGCCTTCGGGTCGTCGAGCGTGTCGAGATCTGCGAGCGGCACGTTCGAGCCCGGAGCCGAGGCTCCGCCGTCGGCCTCGGCGGAGGACGACGGCGCGGCGCAGCCGACGAGCAGCAGCGATCCCGCGAGGAGCGTCGCGAGGCCGGCCGCGACCCTGCGCCGCATCACCGGTCCTCCCCGAAGAGGCGGTCGTTCGCGCGCGGGTCGGTCTGCGGCGCCGGATCCTGCACCGAACCGGCGGCCGGGGCCGGCCCGGCGCTCGGCCTGCCCTTCCGCCCGGCGAGCAGCATGCCGCCGGTGACCCCGATCACGAGGATCGCGATCCCGCCGATGATGATCGGCAGCCACGGGACCGACGCGGGCGCCGCTGCGGCCGCAGCCGTGTCGCCCGACTCGGGCGCCGGTGCGACCGGGTCGTCGTCGCTCGCCTCAGGGGCCGGCTCGGCGACGGCGGCCCCTGAGCCCGCACAGCTCGCGAACTGCAGATCGAGCGAGATCGGATCGAGATCCTCGCCCGCCTCGTAGAACCCCGCGAACGCCTTGGCGCCCGAGTTCGTGAGGGTGGACGGCAGGTCGTCGGCGACGAGCGCGTCGTCGGCGATGGGGAGCTGATCCGGCGCCACGACATCGCCGACCCACTCCTGCGTCGCGTCGACGGCCACCGCGCCCTCCATGTCGGTGCTCCGCGCGTCGAGCAGCAGCGCCGCCTTGCCGCCGCCCTCGAACTCGATCGTGGGGTTCGCGAGCGTCAGGTCGAGCACCCCGTCATGGCCGGTGAAGTGCACGCTCCCCGTGAAGGAGACGCTGCCGACCCCGGTCTCCGGGTCGATGCTGCCGGTCGCGCCGCTCCAGGAGAACTCGGGCGTCTCGTACGACGCGCCGTCCGCCGTCTCCCACGAGCCCTTCGCGATGCTGCCGCTGATGTAGGCGCGGAAGCTCTCCTTCACACCCCAGGAGAGGTCTCCGCCGGTGACCTCGCAGGCACCCGCCTCCACCTCGGCGCGCAGCGGGTGGGCCTGCGCCGCGGTGGGGGCGAGCAGCAGCCCGCCGAGGATCGCGGCGCCTGCGATGAGCGCGCCGGGGCGGCGGAGTGGGGCGTTCACGTGAGGGCCTCCTGGTGGTGCGTGCGTGGAATTCGGGTGGCGGATCGGCGAGGCGGCTTCGGGCCGGGCTACGCCGCGGCGCGGCGCTGGCGGATGGTGAGCAGCGTCATGCAGGCGGCGATGGCGACGAGCCCCGCGGCACTCGCCCACCACTCCCAGAGCGCCATGCCTGCGGCGGGCGCGAGCCCCGCAGCGGTGACGCGATCCTGCGCGACGCCGTCGGCGAGAGTGCGCGTCTCGACGTCGGCCGACTGCGCCGACTTCTTCGCCTTCGGCTCGACGATGTCGATCACCGCGCCCGCGTTCGAGCTGCCCTGGATCGTGATGGTGTGCTCGCCGCTGACGTCCTCGGGCAGCGTGCCCGACCAGCGCACGACGCCGTTCTCGTCGGCGGTCGCCTCGTCGTCGAGCACGATCGGATCGGAGTACAGCACGATCAGCACGCCCTCGTCGTCGGGATCGAACCCGGAGGCCTCGATCTCGATGCGGCCGCCCGGCGTGATCCTGTCGGCATCCGTGAGCACCGTCACGCCGGTGGTGGCCGGCGGCGTCGCAGCCGCGGTGTACTGCTTCTTGTCGCTGCCCGCCGCGGTGGAGCCGTAGCTCACCTGCGACTCCGCGCCCACGGTGAACGTGAGCGGATCGAGCCCGATCGACTGGCTGCCGCTGCCGCCCGCGCCGCCGCTGCTCAGCGAGCCGAGCACGGGCACGTCGCTCCACGTGACCTCGCCGTTCGCGCCGACCGACTTGCTGCCGCTCGCGAGATCCAATTGGTAGGTGGCCGATCCGAACGACGTCGAGTTGCCGGTGCTGAGCGTGGCGCTCGTCGGGCCCGTCACTGTGATCGACGGGTTCGCGACGTTGTACATCGTCATGCCGTAGCCCCTGAATGCGACGGACCCGCTGTAGGCGACCGTGCCGGTCTGGCTCGCGCGATCCCAGCTCGAGCTCGCTGCCTGCGGGAACAGGTATCCCGCCCCCACGCCGTTCGTCTCGACGCTGCCCTTCGCGCAGTGCTGGTAGCCGAACGCCTCCTTGTTCGTGCAGGTGGTGTACGCCGCGAAGGCGTTCGACACGCTCCAGACGAGGGATCCGGCCGCGGCGCCCGAACCGGCAGAGGGCGTCACCGAACTCCCCCCGCTCTGTCGACCGGTGACCGTGATATTGACAACGTTCGAGGTTGAATGCCCGTAGGTTGAGTCGGTTGGGGTAAAGGTAGCCAGGACCGAATGGATTCCAACAGGCAGCTTTGCTGTTGTGCTCGCGGACCCATTGCTGACATTCACAGTCTTTCCGATGGCCCGACCGCCGTAGGAGAACGCAACCGTTCCGCCGAGACTTTTCGGAGAAACCCCGGCGTTGAGAGTGACAGCACTGCCATCAACCATCTTTGTCGCGGATGCCGCCAGTTTCACGTCCGTTGATCGTAGGGCGGCAGCGTTCTGGTCGATTTCAAGCGTCAGTGTCAAAGGATCCAAGGCCGTGCCTGCAGGGTAAAAGCCGCCAAAGGCGTCAACACCGGCTTTGGTCAGGAATACTTGCGCATCAGTCCATTTGAGCGTCTTCCCGGACGCAATCGGTGCTGGCAAAGCAATAGTGCCTACCGCGACAGCTTTCGCTTCGAAGAACTGATCGCTCGCAGCTTCTACACCCTCGAACTTGCGGCTCTTCACGTCGAGATACAGCTTGCCACCGGTTGCAGAAGTAATTTCAACCCGCGGATTCGTGAATCGCAGATCGAGAGCATTCGTCCCCTTTATCTTGTGACCTTGAAAGAGCACACCATTGTTTGTTCCGAAGCCAACATTGGCCTTCGAACCGTTCGGCATCGCGGTTCCACTCCCGTCGTTCCAGGTGAACTGCCCTGTAACACCGCCGAGTCGAGCTATCTCACCCTTCGCGGTGTTGCCCGCGATGTACGTCCGGAATGACTTCTTGATACCCCAGTCGAGCCTCGCTGAGGTGACCTTTGCGGTCTCCGGAATCGTTGTCGACTTCACCACCTGCACACCTACCGGCGTGGACCTAGACTCGCTATGCGACTTTTCATCCGCGGGGATAAACTGCGCCGAGACCGAATGCGTTCCCGGAGCAAGCAAGGAGGTGTTCAATGTTGCCAGGCCTTCGACGACGTTTCGTGCGCTTTCCAGCTTGGTCTCGCCGTCCCAGAACTGCACCGTTCCGACCGCGTCTGCCGGAGAAATCGATGCTGTGAATTGCACCTCGCCGCCCGGCTCGATCTCGGAGGCGGAAGCCTCGAGAATTGTCGTGGTCTGCAGCGGCTCTACTAGCGCGGCCCCGGTCGAGAAAGTCACCGGATCGAGCGCAGCGGTCGACGCGTCGTAGAATCCGCCGAAGGCGTCGAGGCCAGCCTCGGTCATCGTCGCCGCGGCGTTCGTCCAGGTGTAGGTGGAGCCCGAGACGGTCGGGGTCGGGAGCGTCACGTCGGCGAAGTGCACATCGTCGAGCGAGTAGGTCGCGCCGACCGTCGTCGTGTCGACGAACTCGCGGCCGTCGACGTCGAGGTAGAGCTCGGCGGTCGTCGGCGACGTGACTTTGATCTGCGGTTGTGTGAACGAAAGGTCGAGGATGTACTCCTCATCCTTCTTGTGCCCCTGGAAGTGCACACCGTCGGTTTCGCCGAAGGCGACGTCCGCATCCGAACCGTCGTGGTTCACGGAGCCCGTTCCGCCGGTCCAGGTGTACTGCCCGCTTCCGGTGACCGCGCCGAGGAGCGTGACCTTGCCCTTCGCGATGGGGCTCGTGATGTAGTTGCGGAAGGACGACTTCACGCCCCAGCTGAGCATCGCGTCGGCGGTCGCGGCGGGCTCCTGGTCGGCTGTCGCCTCGGCGTTCGGCGTCGTCTCGGCGACCTGCGACTCCGGGGCGGTCGCCGGTGCTGCCGCTCCGGTCTCGTCTGCGGGCGCTGCCTCGGGCGCCGCCTCCGTCGCGGGAGCCGGGACCGCCGCGGGGGCGCTCGGGCTCGCGGACGCACCCCCCGAAGCGACGGCAGGGGTTTCGGGATCCGCCGTGCCGCCAGCGGCCCCGCCCTGCACCGACTCGATCGCGCCGATCGATCCGATCGTCCCACCGTCTGCCGCCTGCGCCGCCGACGCACCGCCGAAGACGGTGCCGAGCACGAGCATCCCGATGAGTCCGAGCGAACCGGTTCTGGCAATGCGCGCGCGAGCAGACACGAGAAATCCTTCAGTGAGACGACGTCGATCGGAAACTGGAACCGCGCCACCCGGCGCAGATCTGCCGATGGTGAGGGTTACCTAAGTTCTTCATCTTCTAGTGTGGTCTTGATCATCTGATGATGCAAGTCCCGGGGCATCCCGCCCGGTGCGGGCCGGAGAGATGAGGGTCGCCCGCGGAGGGCGAGCGCCGCGCCGCGAACCGCGCGCGGCGGTCGTCGCCGCCACGACGAACGGCCCCTCCGCGCGGCGCGAGGAGGGGCCGTTCGAGTCGCAGGCGCTTAGTTCGCCGCGATGCGACGACGCGCGACCATCAGGCCGGCGCCGAGCAGGAGCGCGAGCGCGCCGCCGGCGAGCAGCCCGGCGAACTCGGCGCCGCCCGTCGAGGCGAGGCCCTTCGCTCCGGCCGCCGGCTTCGTGACCACGGCGTCGATGGTGCCCGCGCCGGTGCCGCCGCCGTTCGCGCCGGTACCCGCAGAGCCCGATCCGTCAGCGCCGCCATCGGCAGCGCCGTCCGCACCCGATCCGCTGCCCGTGACCGTGATCACCAGGGCATCGGACACCGAGTCGGAGACCGTCGCGTCGCTCGACGCGAAGGTCGCCACGATCTCGTTCGAGCCGACCGCGAGATCAGCCGTCGCGCTCGCCGTGCCGTTCGCCACCGGCACGGTCGCGAAGGCGACGCCGTTGTTGGTGAACGTCACCTCGCCGGTCGCCGTCTCCGGCGCGATGGTCGCGACGAACTCGACGCCGTTCGGGCTTCCCCCGACACCGGCCGAAGAGGTCAGCGTGGTGGTCGAGCGCACGTACTGCGAGACCGTGAAGTCCGCGTCGAGGTACTCTTCGACGTTCGTGCCGCGGAAGGAGACCACGTACTCGCCGGGCGCGAAGTCGGCCGGAACGTTCCACGTGATCGCGGCCATGCCCGACCCGTCGACCGTCACGTCGCCGACCTTGAGCGGCACGGCATCCTCAGCGGCCTCGGCGGCGACGCTCGAGAGCGAGACCGGCTGCATCGCGCCGGCGGCATCGATCCACACCTCGAACTCGCTGCCAGCCGTGAACGGGCCGCCGGCGAACTCGATCGGCTCGCCCTGGCGCACCGTCACTGCGGCGGGCTTCTCGCCGTCGATGGTGATCGTGGGCTGCGCGGCGACGGTCACCGTCACGGCGTCCGACTTCGAGCCGATGACGTCCGCGGCGTTCGCCGGCACGAACTCGGCCGTGATCTTGTTGGCGCCGAGCGGGAGATCGGTGGTGGTCAGCGTCGCGACGCCGTCGACGACCTCGACGGGCTCGCCGAGCGCCGCCGAGCCGTTCGAGAACTGCACGGTGCCCGCCTGGTCAGCGGGGGTGACGTCGGCGGTGAGGGTGACCTCTGCGCCTGCGCGCACGCTCTCGACGTCGGCCTGGAGCGACGTGGAGGTCTTCACGATCGGAGCGCCGTAGTTCAGGCGCACTTCCTGCTCCTGCGCCGCGTTGGTGACGCCGCCGGCCGCGTAGGTGAAGACGCCGTAGCTGCCGTCCACCGGCGCGGGCTTCGACGCATCGCGATCCTGCAGCGTCGCCGTCCACTCGAACGAGCCGTCGGCGTTCAGTTCGACCCACTGGCCGCGCACGGCGCCCTGGTACTGGGTCGGAATCGCGTTCAGCGTGTCCTCGGTCAGCACCCAGCCCTGAGTCGCGCTGAGACGCTGCGTCGACGCGGCGCCCGCCGAGGGCTTCCAGTTCTCGGCGAACTCGCCGAAGACCACGTACGTGCCCTGGGGCAGCGTGTTCGGGATCGGCATGCCGCGGCCGCCGACGTTCGCCTCGGGATCGAAGCCCTGACCCTTGACGACGAGCTTGTCGCCCGCCGAGACGCGGGTGTCGCCCACGGGCGTCACGCCGTCCTCGAGGAAGACGTCGATCTTCGGAGCCCAGACCTTCTGCTCCTCGACCGTGACGGTCGCACTCGTCGTCGTCGCCGACGCGGCGAAAGCCGAAGCGTCAGCGGGGGTGAACTTCGCCTCGACCGCGTTCGAGCCGACGGGAAGCGAGTCGATGCTGAACTTCGCGACACCGTTCGCAACCGGGATCGCCGGCGAGATCTCGCCGACGCCGTTCGCGGTGCGGTTCGTGAACGTGACCGATCCGGCCGCCTCTGCCGGCGCGACCGTCGCCGTGAACTCGACGCTGTCGCCCTGGGTGACCTTCGAGGCGCTCGCGGCGATCGACGTGGTGGTCTCCGTCGCGGGAACGGCGCTGACGGGAGCGGTGAAGGTGATCGGATCGAGCGCTGCGGTCGACGCGTCGTAGAATCCGCCGAAGGCGTCGAGGCCGGCCTCGGTCATCGTCGCCGTGGCGTTCGTCCAGGTGTAGGTGGAGCCGGAGACGGTGGGAGCCGGGAGCGTCACGTCGGCGAAGTGCACGTCGTCGAGCGAGTAGGTCTCGCCGACCGTCGTCGTGTCGACGAACTCGCGGCCGTCGACGTCGAGGTACAGCTCGGCGGTCGTCGGAGACGTGACCTTGATCTGCGGCTGCGTGAACGCGAGGTCGAGGATGTAGTTCTCGCCCTCCGCGTGCCCCTGGAAGTGCACGCCGTCATTCTCGCCGAAGGCGACGTCGACACCCGAACCGTCGAGGTTCGCGGTGCCCGTTCCGCCGGCCCACGCGTACGGTCCCGAGCCGGTGGTCGCACCGAGCAGCGTGCCCTTGCCCTTCGCGATCGGGCTCGTGATGTAGTTGGGGAACGGCGCCTTCACGCCCCAGCTGAGCGCTTTCTCTTATCCCACTCTCCGAGCCCACGAGACTCGCCA
>NZ_LDRK01000054.1 GCF_001477055.1 Leucobacter chromiiresistens | reverse complement strand
GTAGATAAACATAGGAGATCGTCGGCAGCGTCGGGTGGGTGTAAGAGACAGAGACGGGTACGTCGCCGGCGGCGGCGGATCGGCGGGGGCGGCGGCGGTCAGTCGAGCGCGTCGAGGGCGCGGGTGAGCCGCTCCAGCACGCGAGCGGCCGCTGCGGCCTCCTCGTCATCGATGACGTCGATCTCGGAGACCAGTGCGGCGTGGTGCCGCATGAAGATCGCATCGACGTCGCTGAACGCCGCCTGGGTCGGTCGGAGGTGATGCGCGCGCCGATCGGTGGGGTGCTCGACGCGTGCGACCAGCTGCCGCTTCACGAGCCGATCGACGACGTTCGTCACGTTCGCGCTCGACGTGCCGAGCATGCCGACGAGATCCTTCGGGCCGAGGTCTCGGCCGTCGCGGGCGGCCTGCACGAGGTAGCGCAGCGCCCGGAGGTCGAGACCCGAGAGCCCGGATCGGCCGAGGGATCGCGCCTCCTGCCGCTGCTCGGCTCGGCGCATGCGGAGGAGGGCGGCGGAGAGGCGCTGCCCCGCCTCGGTGGCCGGCCCTGCGGCGTACAGGTGCTCGGCCTCGTTGGCGATGATGCTCTGCGGCATGGTCTCCCCCCTTCGGCGCACTGCCACTGCAATACACGGTATTTTACACAACTCGTGTGCAATCTACTCGCCTGCAGACACCCCCGCCTCGGCGCGCGCCGCCCCGCCCGGGCGCTCTCCCTCGGCGAGCCCCACGATCCGAGCCACCATCCCGCTGAAGATGAACCCGTGGAACGGCAGCATCGCGAGCCAGTACAGCCGCCCCGCGAGCCCGCGCGGGAAGAACACCGCGCGCTGTCGATACACCGACCCCCGCGCCGTCGGCTCGACCGACAGTTCCAGCCAGGCGAGCCCGGGCACCCGCATCTCTGCGCGGAAGCGGAGCAACCGGCCCGGCTCGATGGTCTCCACCCGCCACACGTCGACCGCGTCGCCCACGACGAGCCGCGTCCGCGAGCGGCGCCCCCGCTGCAGCCCCACGCCGCCCGTGATGCGGTCGTACCAGCCCCGCAGCGCCCAGAGCCGCGGCGAGGAGTACCACCCGGTCTCGCCGCCGATCTGGGTGACGACCGACCACACCGCCTCCGGCGACGCCGTCGTCTCGCGCTCCCGCTGATCGGTGAAGACGGTGCGGCCCGCCCACTCCGGGTCGCTCGGCAGCGGCTCGCTGGGGGCGGTGACGCGGGCGTCGACCCAGCTCGTCTCGACCCGGTCCAGCTCGATGCGCCCGAGCGCGAGCCGCACCGCCTCCCGGTACGAGGTCAACCCGTGCTCGGGCTTCGGCAGGAGCGCGTCGACGTCGTGGTTCTGCATGACGCACCGGTGCTGCAGCGACTCGACGAGCGGGCGCGCGATCGAGGTCGGCACCGGAGTCACGAGACCCACCCAGTGCGAGGCGAGCCGGGGCGTCAGCACCGGCAGGGAGGCGATGCCGCGCTGCGGCAGCCCCGCCTCGACGGCGTACCCGTTCATCATCTGCCCGTACCGCAGCACATCGGGGCCGCCGATGTCGAGCGCACGGTTCACGTCCCCCTCGACCCGGGCGGCGGCGAGCAGGTAGTGCAGCACGTCGCGCACCGCGATCGGCTGGATGAAGTTGCGCACCCACTTCGGGGCCGGCATGTAGGGCAGCACCTCGGTGAGATGCCGCACCATCTCGAACGACGCCGACCCCGATCCGATCACGACGCCGGCCTGCAGCTCGAGCGTCGGCACCCCCGATGCGAGCAGGATCTCCCCCACCTCGGCGCGCGAGGCGAGATGCGGCGAGAGGCGCACGCCCTCGGGGTGCAGGCCGCCGAGGTAGACGATGCGCGTCACCCCGGCCTCGCGCGCACGGGCGGCGACGTTCTCGGCGATCTCGCGATCCTTCTCGGCGAACTCCGCCCCGCTCGACATCGAGTGCACGAGGTACACGATGATGTCGACGTCGCGCACCGCGCGGGTCATCGCCTCGCGGTCGCTCGCATCGCCCACCTCGATCTCGGTCTCATCCGACCACGGGTACGCGCGGATGCGCTCCTCGGAGCGCGAGAGCGTGCGCACCCGGTACCCGGCGTTGAGCAGTCGCGGCATGAGCCGGCCGCCGAGGTAGCCGGTGGCGCCCAGTACGAGCACGCGCGGCATCGTCCCGTCATCGTGCGGGATCGCGCGGAGCGCCTCCTCCTGCCCCGTCGGCGCGCTGAGCCCCTCGTGGTTCTCCTCGGTCCGATCTGCACTGCTGTTCATCCGCACCCCCGCAGGTTCCGCCCGGGGCACTGCACCCCGGCGCTCCCCACCCATGATCCGCTGCTTCGCGCACGGCCGCGACGGTCTTGACATTGTCGAGAATGCGGAAGTGCCCGCCGGTGTCGATCGGCACGTTGCACGCTCCGGCGAGTGCGCTGCCCTCGGGGATGTGCGGGTCGAACCGCGCGTAGACGGAGACGATGCGGCTGTTCGCGTCGGGCGCCTCGGCGAGGAGCACGATCGTCGGGTCGACGGGCGAGAAGGCCCGCAGCGTGCGCCCCAGCAGGTAGCGCGCGTACCGGGAGCCCCCGAAGGGCGCGGCGACGGCCACCATGCCGCGCACCCGCTCGGCCTGCCGCCCGAACGCCATCACGTGCTTGCCGATGAGCCCGCCCTTGCTGTGCGCGAGCAGCACGACGTCGGCGAGCCCGGCGGCGGCGAGGTACTCGTCCACGATCCGAGCGCCCTCCACGACCGGAACGCGGTTGCTGCGCAACGGATCGAGCACGTGCACCGGGTGCCCGTCGCGGTGGAGGCGCCGGATCAGCGGAAGCATGAACCGCCACGGCTCGTAGACGCCGGGGATCACGACGACGGGGCACCCCGACCCGCTCAGGAAGTCGCGCGGACCGGAGCGGTCCCAGAGCGCACGGGCCTGCCAGCGGAGCGCGTAGGCGTAGTCCGCGATCCACCACCCGAGGCGCCGCAGCAGCCCGCCCCGCCGGAGCCCGCCATGGAGCTGCGCCGCGTCGGCGCTCTCCGGAGTTGCCGCTCTCGCGTTCGTCGTGTCCCCCGAACTCTCGGCGGCGCGGTGCCGCTCCATGACCCGGAAGCGCTGCGCGGCCGGGTGCGATCGTACTCGTGAGCGACGGTATCGCGCTCGCGCACGCGTCACAAGCCGGGTGCCGGAGCACGATCGCGACCCGACCGCGGAGCACGCCGCCGCTTCTCGCCCCTGTGCGCGGGGGGACGCCGCCGTTATGATGGCGGCAGACGCGTTCCGTCGTCTCCTCGCCGCCCATCGCGTTCTGTGCGACCTCGTGTCGATGGCATCTGTGAAAGGCAAGCAATGAGCGTCAATACGAGCGGTCTGCCGGGTGCGGTCACCTGGGCGCGGATCGAGGACGACTTCTTCGTGGGGAGCCGCGATGGCGAATTCCTCGGGTTCATCGACGTCGAGCCGTCGGGCGTGTATGTGGTCTGCAACCAGTTCTCGCGCCCCATCGGGCAGTTCGCGGAGCTCGACGGCGCGATGGCGGCGCTGCACGACGCCGCGACCGCAGTGTTCGAGCAGGATGGGGCGGCGTGACATGGCGGGCTTGATGACATCCCCCGAGACGGGCGCCGAGGCGGTGCGCTCGGTGGTGTACACGAGCGCCGCGGCACGCCCGTTCACCGACGCCGAGCTCGATGCGCTGCTGCAGCAGGCTCGCGCGAGGAACGCGGCGCTGGGCATCACCGGCATGCTGTCGTACCGCTCCGGCAGCTTCGTGCAGTTCCTCGAGGGCCCCGAGCAGCAGCTCGCCGAGCTCATGATCGACATCTCGGCCGATCCTCGTCACACCGACGTGCGCGTGCTCATCGATGAGCCCGTTGCGCAGCGTCAGTTCTCGAGCTGGACCATGGGATACCGGCGCATGCGCCCGACCGACGGGCCGGTGCCGGAGGGGTTCCGCGACACGTTCACGGATCTGGAGCAGGGAGCCGACGATGCGACGACGGCGCGAGCCGCGCGCGAACTCACGTTCTGGTTCAAGGTGCGCTCGGAGAGCTGAGCGCCGCGAACGGTGCAGCAGGCGAACCAATCCGTGCGCGTCCTGTATTTGTCGCGAACTGTATTAAAATCTGACCTAAACTGGTCGGGGGGCCAATATTCGGCGCGGTAAGGAAGTTTAGTGAAGAACATCGTCAGCAGCGAAGAGGAGCACCTGTACTCCGCGACCCCCATCACCGATTCCGCTCGGTCGCTCATCACCGCGATGCAGCAGCTCAGGGGGGCGCAGCAGCGTCAGGAGGCCCGCTCACTCGACCAATCGGGGCTGCACAGCCAGGATCTGCGCGCGCTGCGCTACATCGTGCAGGCCGATCGCAGCGGGCAGCCGATCAGCCCCAAAGATCTCATCACCATGCTGAACACCTCGAGTGCGAACGTCACCAACGTGATCGATCGCCTGGTGAAGAAGTCGCTGGTGACGCGCGATCCGCACCCGACCGATCGACGCGCCCGCTTCCTGAAGCCGACGGGCGTCGCGATCAACGAAGTCGACGCCGCGTTCGAGGAGCATCATGCGGCGCTGATCTCGGCGGCGAACAGCATCTCTCGAGCAGACGCCGAGACGACGAGCCGCGTGCTCGCCAGGCTGACGGCGGCGCTCAACGACGTCGCGTAAGTCGCGCCGGCGCGGCCCGCGCGGTGAGCGCGTCAGCGATCCAGCGCTTTCGCCCGTCGGCGATCCCGCGCGTCAGCGATCCAGCAGGTCGACGCGTCAGCGATCCAGCAGGCGCGGGCGGCGGCCGGCGCGGCGATCGAAGTGATTGCGGACCTCGAAGTGCGCGCGCACCGCATCGGCCATCTCCTCGTCGAGCAGCCAGGGCTGGTGACGCGGATGGTCGGGGTAGCGCAGGCGGAGGAATTTGCGGACTCGATGCCCCGGGTGGACGCCGGGATTGTGGCCGAGCTCCTCGGCGAGCTCGCTCGGGCTCATCGGGTACTGCAACGCTGGTCTCCCCTCGTGCGCACGGCCCGGTGAAGGTCTGCCGGTGCGCCATTGATCGGTCGCCGCGCCCCGGTTTCCGGGTCCACGGACCGAAGTCGCCGTCACCGACTCCTCGGGTAGCGTGACACGTGATCAGAAGCGCGTCACGCGACGCGCCGATAAAGGTCAGAAATTGACTTTAATTCTTTCTTAAACCGCGTCCAGTGTTCTGCCTGCCGCACCCATCACCCCTAGACGCCGGAGCGCCGCCGCACTCGACTCCGCGAGCACGACGGCGCTCCTGCATCGGCCCTCCGGCCCACCGCTGCGCCCGGCGATTCAGGGTTGCAGGCCCGCGATCGCCGGCTTGAACCCGAGGCGCGGATTCTCGCAGCACCCCGGTCGGCACACGTCGAACCAGGGCCCGATCGCGGTGGCGTTGGCACGCTCGCCCACCGGGCGCCCCTCGATGCGCTCCTGCACGAGATCGACCAGCGCCCCCACGAAGGCGGGGTGCACCCCGGGAGTCGGCACTCGCGTGACCCAGAGGCCGCGCTCCGTCGCCGTCTCCGTCGCCTCCTCATCGAGATCCCACATGACCTCCATATGGTCGCTCACGAAGCCGAGCGGCACGATCACCACTGCTGAGCGCCCCTCGAGCTCCCCGATCGCGTCGTTGATGTCGGGCTCGAGCCACGGCTGCGAGGGCGGGCCCGAGCGCGACTGGTACACCAGCTGCCAGGAGATCTCGGGCGCGGCCTGCTCGATGATCTCGGCGGCGGCGGCCAGGTGCTGAGCGGCGTACCCGCCGCCCTCGGTGTCGGCGAAGAGCCCGGCGCCCGAGAGTGCGGCGTCCGCCGTCGGAATGCTGTGCGTCGCGAACATGATCTCGATCTGGTCGGGGCCGTGGCCCGCCTCGAGCGCCTGGGCGACGCCGGTGCGCACTCCCTCGACGAACGGCTGCAGGAACCCCGGGTGCGAGAAGAACTGCCGCACCTTGTCGATGCTCAGGGTCTGCTGCAGCCCGGCGCTCTCGAGTGCATCCGCCCAGTCCTCCCGATACTGGCGGCACGAGGAGTACGACGAGTACGCGCTGGTCGGGATGGCGAGCATCGTGCGCACGCCGTCAGCGGCGGCCTGCTCGAGCGCCTCGTCGAGGTAGGGCGCCCAGTTGCGATTGCCCCAGTAGACCGGCAGATCGACGCCGGCCGCCTGCAGGGCGGTGCGGAGCGCGGCGAGCAGCTCGCGATTGTGATCGTTGATGGGGCTGACGCCGCCGAAGTGGCGGTAGTGGTGCGCCACCTCCTCCAGGCGCTCATCGGGGATGCCGCGGCCGCGGGTCACGTTGCGGAGGAAGGGCAGCACGTCGTCCTGCCCCTCGGGCCCGCCGAAGCCCGAGAGCAGAATCGCGTCGTAAGCGAAGGGCTCCGACGTGTGCTCGGGTCCGTCCTGCGTCGCGGAAGTCGCGTTGGCCACTCGCGCGCCGGGCGCGAAGTGCACCGAGGTGGCTGCGGCCGGCTTCGTCTCCCGACGCCCCGTGGGCCGGTACCCGGCGTCCGTCGAGGGGCTTCCGCCCCGAGGCGCGTCCGTGCTGTTCATGTGGATTCCTCCCGTCAAACCTGCTCCCTTCAGCATAGATCTGATCTATGGACGATTCTGGCAGCAGTCCCAGCCGCGCGCCGCCCCACGCCGATCTCACTGTGAATTACACAGATAGTGTGTTACAAAGTAAGTGTTGGAACGTGATGACGGCATCGCCCCCGAGCTCGCGCTCGATCCAACCGACGAAAGGGGAACATCGTGGGACTCGACGACAAGATCAAGAACGCAGCCGAGGAGTTCGCCGGCAAGGCCAAGGAGACGGTCGGCAAGGCGACGGGCAACGAGAAGCTCGAGGCCGAGGGCCGCGCTGATCAGGCGAAGGCAGACCTCAAGCAGGCCGCCGAGAAGGGCAAGGACGCGCTCAAGTAATCTCGGCGGCAGCCTACGGCCGAGCCCCGCGCGGCGCACCCGACCCCGATGGGAACCGGATGCACCGCTCGGGGCTCGGCCGTCTCCTGCGCCGGGTGCGCGATCACTCCGCGCCGGGAATCGCCTCGAGGTGCGCCACCTTCACCGTCGACATCTCGTCGAGCAGCTCCGGCCCGTACCCGAACCCCGCGCCGCTGCGGCCGCGCGGCTGCGCCGCCCCGCCCGGTGCGCCGCCGAACACGTGGTTGATCTTGACGGTGCCCACCGCCAAGCGGTCGATCGCCTCGTGCGCGTGATCGAGCCGGGGGGTCAGCACCGACGCTGACAACCCGTACTCGTCGGCGGACGCCCGCTCCAACCCCTCCGCGAAGTCGGCGACGACCATCACGGGAGCGACCGGCCCGAACGTCTCCTCCCGCATCACCGTCATCTCGGGCGTGACGTCCACGAGCACTGTCGCCGGGTACGCGCTCCCGGGCCCCTCCGGCACCACGCCGCCCACCAGTGCCCGCGCCCCCCGATCCGCCGCGGCCCGCACCTGGTCGTGCACGGACTCCCGCATCCGCTCGTCGACGAGGGGCACGACGCGCCCCTCCGCGTTCCAGCGCTCCGCCTCTGCGGCGAGCGCCTCGACGAACGCCTCGGCCACATCCCGGTGCACGAAGATCCGCTCCACAGACGTGCAGATCTGCCCGCCGTTCGTGAAGGCGCCGATCGCCGCCTGCTCCGCGGCCCACGGCACGGGCACCCCCGCGTCGACGATCAGCGCATCGTTGCCGCCGTTCTCCCGCACCAGATGCGCCCCCGTGAGCGCGACGCTGCGCGCGATCCGCTCGCCCGCGTGCGTAGAGCCCACGTGAGCGACGAGGTCGATCTCCATCGAGCCGACGAGCATCTCGCCCTCGCGAGCGCCCCCGGTCACCGTGGCGAGCACGCCGGCCGGCAGGTGCTCGCCGAGCACCGCTCCCAGCAGGGCGCCCAGGTGCGGGCACCGCTCGCTCGGCTTGTGCACGACGGTGTTGCCCATCGCCAGCGCAGCACCGATGAGACCGGCGCTCACCGCGACGGGATCGTTCCACGGCGTGACGATCGCGGCGACGCCCCGCGGCTCGGGGCGCATGACGTCGAGAGCAGTTCCGGGGCCCAGCAGGCTGCGCCCGCGGTGCACCGGAGCGAGCTCGGAGTACTGGAGCAGCGTGTCGACGGCAGCACGCACGCCCCCGAGGGCTCCCTCCAGGTCGCGTCCCGTCTCGCGGTGGTGCAGATCGGCGACCTCGGCCTCGTGCTCGGCGAGGGCGCGCGCCGCCGCTCGCAGCGCCTGGCCGCGCTGCGCCGGCGGCGTGGCCCGCCACGCGGGCCACGCCTCACGGGCGCGCTGCACGCAAGCGCGGATCTCGCGCTCACTCGTGATCGCCGCGCTTCCGACACTCGTGCCGTCACTCGGGTTCGTGATGTGCAGTTCGCTCTCGCTGGTCGCGCTCGTATTGCTCTGGTGCACGCAGGCCCCTTCCGTCGTCCGTCGCTGACTGTCTATCGGTCCGCCCGACCCGGGCGCAGGAGGGTTGCGCCCGGGCATCGTTCGATGCAAGAGGGGCGGCGGCGCGGCCGCGCGTCACTCCCCCGAGCGCGCCGCGATCCGCTCGTACGCCTCGAGCAGGCGCAGCGCCTCCTCGCCGCGCTCACCCTCGGCGTGCAGGCCCTCGCGCATGGAGCTCAGCTGCTGCCGCGCCCCGGGGAACGGCGGCAGCAGCGGCACGTGCTGCGACACGATCGCCTCGACGACGACCGGTCGATCGGCGGTGAACGCCTCGTCGAGCGCCGCGGGCAGCTGCTCGGCGGCGTCGACGCGGATGCCGTGCAGACCGAGCAGCTTCGCGTACTCGGCGTAGCCGAACTCGGGCAGCCGCTGCGACGGCACGAACCGCGGCTGCGCCCCCATCTCGCGCTGCTCCCAGCTCACCTCGGCGAGATCGCGATTCTGCAGCACGAGCACGACGAACTGCGGATTCACCCACGTGCTCCAGCGCTGCGCCACCGTGATGAGCTCGGCGTTGCCGAGCATCTGCATGGCGCCATCGCCGGCGAGCACCGCCACCGGGCGCTCCGAATCCGACTCCTTCGCGGCGATCCCGTACGGCACCCCGCACCCCATGCTCGCCAGCGTGCTCGACAGGTGGGCCTGCAGCGAACCGGGCAGCCGGATCTGCCGCGCGTAGTGGTAGACGCAGCTGCCCACGTCGCTCGCGAGGCGCACCTCGGGCGCGAGCCTCGCACCGAACTCGCGCACCATGAGCTCCGGGTTCAGCGGCGGAGCGGCGACCTCGGAGCGCAGGCGGGCGGTGTCGCGCCACTCCTGCACGCTCCGCTCGACGCTCTCGCGCCACGGCGTCGCGCCGCGCGCGTCGAGCCGGGCGAGCAGCGCTTCGAGCGTGTCGCGGGCATCGCCGACGAGCCCCACCTCCACCGGGTAGCGGTTCGCGATCACCGCGGGATCGATGTCGATCTGCACCGCTCGGGCCTGGCCGGGTGCGGGGTAGAACTCCGTCCACGGATCGTTCGAGCCGACGATCAGCAGCGTGTCGCAGTGCCCCATCGCGTACGCGGACGCGTCGGTGCCGAGATGCCCCATCGTTCCGGCCGACAGGGGCAGCCGCTCGTCGACGCAGGGCTTGCCGAGCAGACTGGTGGTGAGCGCGGCACCGAGGTGATCCGCGAGACGCTGCACCTCCTCGCGCGCATGCGCCACCCCGCGGCCGGCGAGGATCTCGATGCGCTCGCCCGCCGCGAGCACGTCGACGGCCGCATCGAGATCCTCGGAGAGCGGCCGCGGCACGCCCCGCGCGGCGAGCGGGGCCGTGACGACGTGCCCGTGCTCCTGACCGAGCTCCGGGGCCGGGGCGTCCTGCACGTCGTGCGGCAGGATCACGACGGTGGGCTGCTTCCGCGCGAGCGCGGAGCGGAAGGCGCGATCGAGCGCCAGATAGATCTGCTCGGGCGAGCTCACGAGCTGCACGAACGGCGCCGCGACATCGTGGAAGAGCGTCTGCAAGTCCACCTCCTGCTGATAGTCGGAGCCGAGCACGCTGCGGTGCTGCTGCGCGACCAGGGCGACGACCGGAACGCTGTCGAGCTTCGCGTCGTAGAGCCCGTTGAGCAGGTGGATCGCGCCGGGGCCCTGCGTCGACGTGACCACGCCGACGCCGCCCGTGTACTTCGCGTCGCCGACGGCCATGAACGCCGCGCTCTCCTCGTGCCTCGCCTGGATGAACCGCGGCGCCGCCGTGGCCCGGCCGAGCGCCCCGAGCAGCGGATTGTTGCCGTCGCCCGAATACCCGTAGAGGCGCTCGACGCCCCACTTCGCCAACCGGTCGACGATCGCATCCGCCACCGTGCCCCGCTCCACTGCTCCGCTCATGCGAACGACCTCCCGTTTCCCTGCACCTGCATGTGTCCCGGAGCGCCGCGCTCCCAGCGCAGCAGCGCGAACGGAGGCTGCGCCTCGCGCTGCTCCCGCGCCGCGTCGGGCGCCTGCGGTTCGTCCTCGCAGATGCGCACCCGCGCATCGGTGAGCACCGCGGCGCGCGCGAGAGCCTCGGCGAGCGGCTGGCGGGCGACCTCGCCCGCCGCGTCGAACGTCTCCCCTTCGGCCGCGATCCACGGCTCCGCGTCGAGCGCGACGAGCGTGCCCGGCGCATCGGCGTCGTCGGCGGCACCGGCTGCGGGCGCTGCGATGAGGCGCGCGTCGAGGAAGAGCTCGGCCACCTGCGCCTGCTGCAGCGCCGCGACGACAGCCTCGGCGCCGTCGGCCCGCAGGCGGCCCCCCTCCGCGTGCGAAGCGTCGATCGCCCCGGCGAGATCGCGCGCGAGCGCGCCGTCGAGCGCCTGCTCGATCGCGTGCCGCAGCGCG
Organism: Leucobacter chromiiresistens; assembly: GCF_001477055.1. Taxonomy (GTDB): domain Bacteria; phylum Actinomycetota; class Actinomycetes; order Actinomycetales; family Microbacteriaceae; genus Leucobacter; species Leucobacter chromiiresistens_A. The sequence goes on along the minus strand of NZ_LDRK01000054.1, from coordinate 28,681 downwards.
GCATCCCCCGCACCGTCGGCGCGGGTGTTCGCGTCGACCTCGACCAGGAGGCTCGCGCTCTCGGGGGCGAGCTGATCGCGGAGCAGCTGACGCGCCCGCACGTCGCCCGCCAGCGCGATGAACGCGGGCGCGGCTTCGCGCGTGAGGCGATCCACCACCTCGGCGACCTCGGACTGCGTGTGCTTCCAGATCTCCTCCGAGTGGCGCTGCCAGCGCGGCTGCGACCACCCGCCGGCCTGCACCTTCGGCAGCGCATCGGTGCGTCCCTCGACGCTCTCCGACGACTCCGCATCCCGCTGCCCCGCGGTCTCGAGGCAGACGTCGGCGCCGTCGCGGGACGTCTCGACGACGAGGTAGCGGAGCATGCGGCCCCGGTGCCGCAGCAGGGGCACCAGCACCGGGAGCGGGCCGTGCGCGAACACCTCCGGACCGTGCCGCGGCCCCGCGAACTCCTCGTGCACGACGATGCGCCCGTCGCGCACCAGCAGGTAGCGCGTCGAAGGATCGGCGGCGCCGGTGCGCTCGCGCAGCGCTTCGCGGATCGCGGCCACGTCGCCCTCCGGAGCGCCCGCGTCGGCCAGTCGACGCAGCGACCGCCCCTCCCGCGCCTCCTCCACGGACTGCGGCTCGTCGCTCGTTCCATCCGTGTACGCCGTCGTCCACGGCCCGGGCGTTTGCAATGCGTTCCGGAGATCTCTTCCTGTGGTCATCGCGTGCGCTCTCCCCTCAGTCGTCGGAATCATCCCGCAGCGAAGCTGCACCTCCAATCTGGGGCGTGCGCGCCGAACGCGCGACGGCCTTGAAGGCGCGCACGCGGGCACCTACACTCCGAACCCTCCCGCCCGCGGGCTCCGGCGCGCGCCGGTCACGGCCTCGGGCGCTCGCCGTTCACTGCTCCGCCAGCGCCCGCTCGGCCGGGCGCGGCGCCCGGCTCCGCGGCTGCACGGGCCTCTCGCCCACCGCCGGCTGCGCCTCGGTCGGCAGGCGCAGCGCGCGATCCGGCCCCAGCACGACCTCCTCGCCGAAGTGCCGGAAGCGCACCGCCCCGCCCTCGCGCAGCCGGTACGTGGTCTCGGTCGGCGCGATCTCGAGCTCCACCACCGAGCCCTGCACGCGCACCGCGAACGTCAGGCGGCTCAGCCGCGAGGGGAGCCGCGGCGCGAACCCGAACCCCGAGGAGCTGTCGCGCAGCCCGCCGAAACCGCAGACGAGCGCCAGCCAGACGCCGCCCAGCGCGGCCACGTGCAGCCCCTCCTCCGTGTTGCCGTGCAGGTCGTCGAGATCGAGCGTCGCCACCTCCGCGAGATAGTCGTACGCGAGATCGAGATGCCCCACCTCGGCAGCCACCACCGCCTGGGCCGCAGCGGAGAGTGACGAGTCGCGCACCGTGATCGCCTCGTAGTAGGCGAACGCGCGATCCTTCTCCTCGAACGTGAACGACTCGTGCGCGAAGAACAGGGCGAGCACGAGATCCGCCTGCTTCACGACCTGCTTGCGATACAGATCGAAGTAGGGGAAGTGGTCGTGCAGCAGGTACTGCTCGGGGTGCGTCGACTCGAAGTCCCACCGCGCCAGATCCGTGTAGCCCGCCGCCTGCGGGTGCACGCCCCGGGCCGAGTCGAACGGGATGTGCATCGCGTCGGCCGCCGCCTCCCACGCGGAGATCTCCTCCGCCGCGATGCCGAGGCGACCGGCGCCATCGGCGTGGGCGCGAGCCGACGCCGCGGCGCCCCGCAGGTTCAGCTGCACCATGAGGTTGGTGTACACGTTGTCGTTCATCACGGCGGAGTACTCGTCGGGCCCCGTGACGCCGTCGATGTGGAAGGCGCCGCGCTCGTCGCGGCGCCCGAGCGAGAGCCACAGGCGCGCCGTCTCCATCAGCATCTCGACGCCGCACTCCCGCTCGAAATCGGTGTCGCCCGTCGCGCGCACGTACTGCACCACTGCCATCGCAATGTCGGCGTTGACGTGGAACGCCGCCGTGCTGGCCGGCCAGTACCCCGAGCTCTCGCGGCCGTCGATCGTGCGCCAGGCGAACGCGGCGCCCTCGAGACGCAGCAGCTTCGCCCGATCGCGGGCATGATCGAGCGTCGCGTAGCGCCAGCGCAGCGCCTGCTCCGCGGCGCGCGGCGACGTCGAGATGAGCACCGGCAGCACGAAGGCCTCGAAATCCCAGAACGTGTGCCCCTCGTAGCCCGACCCCGTGAGCCCCTTGCCCGGGATCGAGCGCCGCTCCAGCCGCGCCGAGGCCTGATGCAGCTGGAAGAGTGCGAAGCGCACCGCCTGCTGCAAGCGCGGCTCCCCCTCGACGTGCACGTCGGCGGAGCTCCAGAACGCGTCGAGGTGGCGGCGCTGCGCGGCCGCGATCCGCCCCCAGCCGTCGCGCACCGCGGCCGCCACGCCCGTGGCCGCCTGCTGCTGCAGCGCGGCGACCGACGCGCGCTCCGACCACTCGTGGCCGACGAACTTCACGAACTCCAGGGCCTCGCCCGCTCGCAGCGCCGCTCGGATCGTCGTGCGGGCGATGTCGCCCTCGGCGCGGGTGCTCACCGAGACGCACGGCGCGTCGGGCGCGGCCTCCCCCACGATCACGTGATCCATCGCCGTCGCGACCGTCAACCCGCTCTCCCGGGTGCGGTGCACGACGACGGCCGACGCGCCCGCCGCCTCGCCGGCGAGACCCACGAGCGGCCGCGCCAGCAGATCCTGCACCCGCGGATCGCCGTGCTCGGTCGGCAGCGGCTCGTTCGCGCGCACCTCCGATTCGACGACGACCTCGACGGGCGACGCCACCGCTCGCACCGAGTAGCGCACGGCCGCGATCGAGCGATGCTCGAACGACACCAGCCGCGTGGAGCGGATCTCGACCGCATCCCCCGAAGGCGCAGTCCAGGTGAGGCTGCGCTGCAGCGTGCCGTCGCGGAAGTCGAGCCGCCGCACATGGCCCTCCACCGAGCCGTGGCGCACCGTGAAGGGCTCGCCGCTCACGTGCAGCCTGATGAGCTGCCCGTTCGGCACGTTGATGACGCTCTGGCCCGTGTCGGGGTAACCGTAGCCGTCCTCCGCGTACGGCATCGGGTGCTCCTCGAACACGCCGTTCAGGTAGCTGCCCGCGAGCCCTCGCGGGTCTCCTTCGTCGAGATTGCCGCGCCACCCGACATGCCCGTTCGAGAGCCCGAATACCGATTCCTCATGCGCGAGCTGCGCCGCATCCAGCCCGCCCGTGCTGAGGCCCCACGGCTCGATGTCGAATTTCGGTGCGGTCACAGGATCCTCCGGAGTTCGGGCAGCAGTTCGGCCTCGCACCGCCGCAGAAACGTCTGCTGGTCGGGGCCGACGTGATGCAGGTAGACGTGATCGAAACCGTCGGCGAGCTCGGCGATGCGCTCCGCGAGGTCGGCCGCGGAATGGGAGATCACCACGGCACGCCCGAGCGCCTCCCCCGACACCTGCGCGGCCGCCTCGTAGTCCTCGGGCTCGGGAAGCTCCCACATCAGCTCGCCCGGCACGGTGCCGTGCGCCCACTGATCCGCCGCCTCGCGCACCGCCTGCTCCGCGGACTCGCCGAAGCTGAGGTGCACCTGCAGGCGGGCGCTGCCCGCGCCGCCCGCCGCGCGGTACCGCTCGAGCACGGCCCGCGTCTCCCCGGGCGTGGACGCGACGGTGATCAAGCCGTCGGCCCACCCCGCGACCCACTCCGCGGTGTCGGCGCTCGCGGCCGCGCCGAGCAGCGGCACGCGCTCCGCGGGGCGGCTCCACATGCGCGCCCGGTGCACGCGGACGAGACCCTCCGGCTCGTGCACCTGCTCCCCGTCGAGCAGCCGGCGGATCACGTCGACGCACTCGCGCAAACGCCGCTGCCGCGCGGGTTTCTCGGGCCAGGGGTCGCCCGTGACGTGCTCGTTGAGCGCCTCACCGCTGCCGAGGGACGCCCAGAACCGGTTCGGGAACATCTCGGCGAGCGTCGCGATCGCCTGCGCCACGATGACCGGGTGGTAGCGCTGGCCGGGCGCGTTCACCACGCCGAAGCTCAGCGAGGTGGTGGCGAGCGCCGCTCCGAGCCAGCTCCACGCGAACCCCGACTCGCCCTGCCGCCGCGTCCACGGCGCGAGGTGATCGGAGCACATCGCCGCCTCGAAGCCGGCCCGCTCGGCGAGCTGCACCGCCGCGAGCAGCTCGCTCGGGGAATGCTGCTCGTGCGACGCGTGGTACCCGATCACCGTCATGGCTCCGCCCCTCTCCTGCGCTGCGCGCCTCGCACGTACGGGCATCGCGCGCGTACTGCGCACGAGGCTACCGATCGCGACCCCGGCGAACCATCGGCTTGCGCCCGGCGGGAACGATTCCGTATGGGTGCCGCCTGCGCATCGGGGCCCGATCCACTGAGCAACCCGGCCCGCACTACCTAAAAACGCTCGATCGCATACGTAAAAACGCCGAAGTGCGCGTGCCGACGCCGCGCACCCCGCACACTTGCGGGAGCGCAGGCACTCGCGCGCCCCTGCACCCACCCCGACACGACCGACCCAGGAATCGAGCCACTCATGCACCGCCGACCATTCACGTCCATCTCGATCGCCCTCGCGATCCCCGCCGTTCTCGCCGCCGGCCTCATGCTCAGCGGGTGCGGCGACAGCAGCGGCGACGCGGCGCCGACCGAACCGACCGCCACGAGCCCCGCCCCCGACACCACATCGTCGCCGACCGCCGACGAGTCGCAGCAGACCACCCCGTCGCACCCCGACCTTCGGGAGTTCGTGCCCGACATCGCGCCGCAGGAGGCGGCGGACGCCGCGCTGCACGCCGCCCCCGGCGACCTGCAGTCGATCGAGCTGACCCCGCGCCAGTCGGACCTCGTCTACCGTGTCGAGATCGTCACCGCGACAGAGGAGGTCGACGTCGATGTCGACGCCGCAGACGGGTCGGTGCTCGATCAGCGCACCGAGCGCGTCGAGCACGACGACGTACCCGACCCCGCCATCTCGCTGTCCGACGTCGTGCCCGTCGCTGAGGCGATGATCGCGGCGACCGACGAGATCGACGAGCCGGTCGGCAGCTGGAAGCTCGGCTTCTCCGACGGCCGGCTCGTCTACCAGTTCGAGTTCGCGAGCACCGACCGCGAGGCCGTCGTCGACGCGTTCACCGGTCAGCTGGTCGACATCGACGACTGACCGCGGCGGCTGTGCGACGGTGCGGCCGTGCGGCGGTGCGGCAGCGGTGCGGCGGCTGTGCGGCGGTGCGGCGCCTTTGCGGCTGTGCGGCGGTGCGGCCGTGCGGCGGTGCGGCAGCGGTGCGGCGGTGCGGCGGCGGCGCCGTGCGGCGGTGCGGCGGCGGCGCCGTGCGGCGGTGCGGCGGGAACCGCGCGCCGACCGGCCCCGAACACGAAGAAACCCCCTCGCAGGAGGGGGCTTCTTCGTGACTCTGGTAGCTGAGGCGGGGCTCGATCCCGCGACCTCACGATTATGAGTCGTGCGCTCTAACCAGCTGAGCTACTCAGCCAAACCTGATCGGAAGACCAGCAGAGTCAGAGCCCCGAGCCAGGATTGAACTGGCGACCCCTTCCTTACCATGGAAGTGCTCTACCACTGAGCTATCGGGGCGCGGCCACCGTGCGATGACAACCGTTAGAGAATAGCACTGTTCACCGCCTAAAGTGAAATCTGGTGGGCGCGAATCGTGCGCCCGGGCGGGTCCGCCGCCGGAAGCGGGGCGGACGGATGAGGAGCAGGTGTGCGGAGCCCGATCGTAGTGGTCGTCGGAGTGGTGCTGGCGCTGTGGATGTCGGTCGGCCGCTGGCCGTTCGGCATCGGCGGCAGTCTGACCGGGTGGTACGTGCCGACGATCGGGCTCGTGTTCGCCGGGCTGCAGCTGTGGCTGGCGCACCGGCTGCGGGTGACGGCGGCTCGCGGGCGGCGCACGAGTCGCAGCACGATCGTCTCGCTGATCCTGGCATGGCTCAGCGCCGTCGGGTTCGGGCTGACGGTGCCGGATCGCGTGGGCGACGACCTCGTCTCCGTACTGAGCCTGGCATCGGGATCCGACTTCTCCGTGGAGATGTCGCTCGCGCTCTGCAACCCGCTCGGCATCCTCGCGTTCGCGCTCGCCATCGCCGCCCTCGCGTTCGCGCACGCCGACGCCCGCGAGCCGAAGCCCGAGGAGGACGAGCTCGCGGATCGCGCGGAGGACCGGCTCGCAGATCGCGCCGAGCGCGCGGGGGACCGGCTCGCAGATCGCGCCGAGCGCGCGGATCTCGCCGAGCGCGCGGATCTCGCCGAGCGCGAGCGTTTCGCCTGAGACCGAGGGATTCTTCAGCGGCGAACCCCTCGGTCTCGCGGCGAACCCCCGGTCTCGCGCGGTTGGGGCGCGGCGGGCAGGGGCGCGGTTGGGGCGCGGCGAACCCTCGGTCTCGCGCGGTTGGGGCGCGGCGGATCAGCGCGCCGGCGACGGCAGCGCCGCCTCGATCGCCGCGAGCGATCGTGCGAGGGCCGGGCGGGGGTCGAGCGCGTAGCTCCCGTCGCCGAAGAGCTCGATCGTCATCCACCCCGAGTAGCCGTGCCGCTCGAGGGCGGCGAGGATGCCCCGCAGATCGAGCGATCCGTCGCCCCAGGCGAGATGGCCCGTGGGCGAGCCGTCGATCAGGTGCACGTGCCGCACTCGGTCGCCGAGCACGGCGAAGGTCTCGTCGACCGTCTCCCCCGCCGCCGACATCGCGACGGTGTCGAGCGCGACGCCCAGGTTCGACGCCCCGATGTCGGCGAGCGCCCGGGCGGCGTCGCGCGCCGTGTTCACGAGATTCGACTCCACGCGCTGCAGCGGTTCGAGCAGGCACGCGACCCCGAGCTCCGCTGCACGGCCGGCGATCTCCCCGATCGCGTCGACCGACCGACGCCACGCCGCCTCGCGCGGCTCGCGCTCGAACCCGCGCCCGGGCGTCAGGAACAGCTTCGGCGAGCCGAGTTCGGCGGCCAGCTCGGCCGCGCGTCGGAACATCGCGATGCTCTCGGCGCGCAACCGGCGGTCGGGGGAGGCGATGTTCACGGGGTACATCACCTGCTCGGGCGTGAAGCAGACGATGTCGAGCCCGCGCTCGGCCGCCGCGCGGCGCACCCGGCGCGCGTCGTCGTCGCTCGCCCACGGCACGTGCAGGTGCGGGGCGACGCCCCACAGCTCGACGGCGGTGCGGCCGAGAGCCGCGAGGTCGTCGAAGCACCGCTCGAGCGGGTGGTGCTGGTACGAGAAATTGGATCCGGCGACCCGGGCGAGCTCGATCGTCATGGCGCGGCCCTCACTTCCCGACCCCATCGGCGAGGCCCTTCACGAAGTAGCGCTGGCACGCGAGGAACAGCACGACGACCGGCACCGCCGCGATCACCATGCCGGCGAAGACCACGGGGTAGTCGGTGCCGTGCTTGCTCATGAGGCTGGTCAGGCCGACCGGCAGCGTCTGCGCGCCGACGCTGCTCGTGAACACCATCGCGAAGAGGTACTCGTTCCACGCGAAGAGCACGTGCAGCAGCACCGTCGAGACGAGGATGGGCTTGCACATGGGCAGGATGATCCGCCAGAACGTCGTCCAGCGGCTCGCCCCGTCGATCTGGGCGGCCTCGTCGACCTCCATCGGCAGGTCGATCATGTACGAGCGGATCAGGAAGGTGGTGAAGGGGATGCGGAACGCGGTGTAGAGCACCATCAGCGCCCAGAACGTGTTGTACAGCCCGAGCGCCTGGAACATCTTGACGAGGGGCACGAGTGCGACCGCCGGGGCGAGCATGAGCCCGCCGAGGATGATGCCCGACCAGAGCGGGCTGAACGGGATCCGCACCCGTGTGAGGCCGTACGCCGCCCAGGCGCTCACGAGCACCGTGGTGATCGTCGAGACGACCGTGACGAGCAGGCTCGTGGTGAGGAAGTCGCTCACCCCGCGGTTCCACGCGTTCGCGTAGTTCTCCCAGCTCCACTGCTGCGGCAGCGCGAACGGGTTGCCGAAGAGCTCGGTGTTGGTCTTGAACCCGTTGAAGATCATCCACAGCAGCGGGTAGATCACGATCACGGCGAGCCCGATCAGGAATGACCAGGCGAAGACGCGCCCGATGATCCCGAGGAACCCCGCCCTGCCGATGCGCGGCCGCTGCGGGCGCACCGTCAGCAGCACTGCCGTCTCGGTACTCATACCTCGACCCTCCGTTTGCGTGTGTACCACAGTTGCGCGAGGCCGATGCCGAGCGAGAGCACGAAGATCACGACGGCGATCGCCGCCGCGTACCCGAAGTCGTTGCGCACGAACCCGTTGCGGTAGAGCCAGGTGCCGAGCACCTGCGTCGAGTTGTTCGGGCCGCCGCTCGTCATCACCATCACCTCGTTGAACACCTGGAACGCCCCTGAGATCGTGACGATCATCATGAGGCCCGACATCTCGCGGACGAGGGGCAGCGTGATCGTGAAGAAGCGGCGGAAGGGCCCCACGCCGTCGAGTTGGGCCGCCTCGTACAGCTCGGACGGGATGCGCTGGATCGCGACCGTGAAGAGGAGGGCGGAGTATCCGAACCCCTGCCACTGGCTCATCGCGATGATCCCGAGCATCGCCGTGCTCTCCTGCCCGAGCCACGGCTGCGCCAGTGCGTCGAGCCCGAAGAAGCCGAGCGCGCTGTTGAGCATGCCGATGTTCGGCTCGTAGATGAAGTAGAAGAGGAGGCCGGAGACGGTGATCGAGATCGCCGAGGGGATGAAGTAGATCACCCGCAGCGAGTTGCGCACACGGGCACTCCTGACGCTCTCCACCATCGCGGCGATGACGAGGGCTCCGCCGACCTGGAAGACGATCGACATGAGCGCGTAGAGCAGGTTGTTGCCGAGCGAGCGCCAGAAGACCGGGTCGTGCAGCAGCTTCTCGAAGTTCTTCGCTCCGACGAACTCCTGGGTGCCGGAGTAGATGTCCCACTCGCTCGTCGCGAATCCGAAGTTCTGCACGAGCGGAAGGTAGACGAATGCGATCAGTATGAGGATCGCCGGAGCCAGCCACAGCAGCCCGCGGAGCGATGCGAGGCGCGTTTGCATATCAGGTCCTGTTCGTTCGGGATCGGGCGGGGCGGTCGAGCGCAGCGAGCTCGACCGCCCCGTTCCTGATCACTGCGCCATCGAGTTCGCGTTCTGCACGCTCGCGAGAATCTCGTCGGGGGTCGAGTCGCCGCTGATGAGCGCCTCGCCTCCGGCGAGCCAGGCGTCGGCGACCTCGGGAACGGTGACGGTGTCGAGCCACACCACGAGCTGCGATGCGTCGTTGACCTGCTCGATGCCGCTGTAGACGGCGGCGCTCGACGTCTCCTCGGTCACGGCGCCCACCACGGTGCTCGGCTGCCCGTAGGGAGGTGACGAGAGCGTCTTGGCGTTGGCCTCCTCGGTCACGAACTGCATGAAGTCGACGGCGAGCGGCGCGCGCGGCGACTTGGCGTTGATGAGGTACCCCTCGGGGGATCCCTGGATCGCGTCGGCGTCGCCCTGGGCGCCCTCGGGCACCGGCAGCTTGAAGATGCCGAAGTTCTCAGGGGTGAGCTCGGCGCCCTCGGCGGTGACGGTGTCGAATTCGAGGATCTCCTGGTAGTACATGGCGGCCCGGCCGCCCGAGAGCGCCTCCTGCGCGGTGGTGTAGAGCACGCCGTTGGTGCCGCGGCCGGAGTCGGTGCACTCGGTGACGAGCTGGTCGAACTGCTCGAGCGACTCGATGTAGCCGGGGTCGCTCCACTCGGCGGTCGCCGGGTCGAAGTCGGCGTGCAGCGTATCGGCGGGCACGTTGTACCCGAAGAGCTGCTGCAGGTAGTGCAGGGCGGGCCAGCCGTCCTTGTTGCCGAACGCGATGGGCTCGTAGCCGGCGTCGCGCAGCGGGCCGCAGGTGTCGATGAGCTCTTCGAACGTGGTCGGCACTTCGACGCCGGCCTCCGCGAACGCCGCGGTGTTGTAGCCCATGAACTTGCCGTTGTTGTAGAGCGGCACTCCGTAGTACTGGTCGCCGAACTTGAAGGCGTCGAGCGAGGCCTCGCCGAAGGTCGCGCCCCATTCGGTGTCGGGCGCGATCACGTCGGTGAGGTCTGCGGCGAGCCCGCCCTCGACGAAGTTCTGCGCCCAGGTGCCGGCCCAGGTGAAGTAGATGTCGGGCAGCGCGCCCGAGGCCGTCAGCGTCTTCGTCTTGTCCTTGACCGACTGGTCGGTCTCCTGGATGAACTCGATCTCGACGTCGGGGTGGAGCTTCTGATACTCCTCCGCGATGTCGAGGAAGTAGGGTTCGAGCGGTTCGCCGGCGAACTTGGTGAGCACGCTGAGCGTGCCCGAGTACTCGGGCTCGGCGGTGACGTCGACGGCGTCGCCGCCGCCTCCGCCGCCCGCGCAGCCGCTCAGCGCGATGGTCGCCGCTGCGGCCAGCACGATGACCGATCTTGTCTTCCGTTGCATATTCATGCCCTCCTCTTCGAGAGCGCCGCAGGTGCGCGACGGCCCGCCAGGTGTGGTGTTCGGCGCCGGGTGGCTGCGCTTGAGCTCAGCCTGATACCGGTCCCACCTGCCTGAAAGGTATTGTGACCGAACGGCGGTGCCACCGCAAGACCTATGGGGAATCTCCTTCGTATTTCCGCGCGAGTTCGGCAGCTCGGTCGCATTCTGTCTTGACGGCCACAGCGCCGGCGTGCCACGATACTCGAACGTGATACCGGTATCAGGCCGGTCCACACGACCGCCACGAAAGGACATTCACCATGCTCGGTTTCAACGAGGAAGAACTCCGCGAGCAGCTCAGCAGTGCGGTCGCGCTGCGCCCGCAGATCGAAGCGCTCGTCGATCAGCTCGAGAACATCGACAACGTGCTCCTCATCGGCTCGGGCGGCACCTACGCCCAGATGTGGCCGTACGAGTACCTCGCCCGCCGCCACTCGAAGCTCCCCGTGCGGGCCGCGATCTCCCGCGAACTCATCGAATCGGGCGACGCCTGGCTCGGCGCCGGCACCCTCGCCGTCTTCGCCTCGGCCTCGGGCACCACCGAAGACGTGCTGCTGGCCATCGACTACGTCACGAGCAAGGGCGCCACCACCGTCGCCTTCACCGGCATCGGCGACTCCCCCATCGCCCAGAACGTCGACCACGCGCTCGTGTGCGCGCCGAAGACGTGGCCCTTCGATCCGCAGCTGCTGCTGCTCGTCGGCCGCATCATGCACGTCCGCGGCGAATTCGACGGCTACACCTCGCTCGCCGACGAGCTCGTGCACCTCCCCGACGCCGTGATCGAGGCCGCAAAGGCGACCGAGGATCAGGCGAGCGCCTTCGCGGAGGCGCACGCCGATTCCGACTACTACTTCCTCATCGGCGGCGGCCCGCTGTGGGGCCTCACCTACCTCTACTCGATGTGCGTGCTCGAAGAGATGCAGTGGCTCCGCACCACGCGCGTCAACGCCTCCGAGTTCTTCCACGGCTCGCTCGAACTGCTCGAGGCCGACACGCCCGTGCTGATCTTCCAGGGGGAGGACGAGACGCGGCCCCTCACCGATCGCGCCGAAGCCTTCGCCAAGCGCATCTCGAACGACGTCACGGTGCTCGACAACCGCACCTACGAGCTCGCCGGCTTCAGCCCCGAGAACCGCGCGCTCATCGCACCGATCGTGCTCGACATCGCGGTCGGCCGCTTCAGCAAGCACCTCGAGCGCGTGCGCAACCACTCGCTCGACCTCCGCCGCTACTACCGGGTCATGGACTACTGAACCCCTGAGCCCCGCATCGGCCGGGTGCGCGCGTCGTGCGAGCGACGCGCGCACCCGGCCGCCCCTCCCCCGGTGCGCGACGCCCGTCGCGCACCGACTTCGCGCTTGAGAGGAACGCCCGTGAAGATCCTCGGCTTCGGCGACAACATCGTCGACCGCTTTCTCGACCGTCGGCTCGACTACCCCGGCGGCAACGCGGTCAACGTCGCCGTCTACGCCCGCCGCCTCGGCGCGACCGCCGGGTACCTGGGGGTCTTCGGCGACGATCCGCTCGCCGGCTTCCTGCGCGCGGCGGTGACCGCGGCGGGGGTCGACGATGCGCACTGCGTCGTGCGACACGGCGAGACCGGCATCTCGACCCTCAACGTCGTCAACGGCGAGCGCGTATTCCTCGAATGGAACGACGGCGGCATCACCGTGCGCGCACCCATCGATCTCGACGAGGGCCGCCTCGCCTATGCGGCGGGCTTCGACCTCGTGCACTCGAGCGTCTACTCGCGCACCGAACCCGAGCTGGCGCGCCTGCGGGAGACGGACGCGCTCGTCAGCTTCGATTTCTCGTCCGAGCCGGAGTTCCGCACCGACGCCTACCTCGCCCGCGTCGCCCCCCACATCGATCTCGCCCTCCTCTCGTGCTCCGAGCAGAGCGTCGAGGAGACCCATCGCCTGCTCGATGCGGCGATCGCGGCGGGGGCCGGAATCGCGCTCGCCACCCGGGGCACGGACGGCGCCATCGCCGCCGACGGGGCGCACCGCGTGCACGCCGAGACCCTCCTCATCGCAGACCCCGCCACGATCGTCGACACGATGGGGTGCGGGGACGCATTCGTCGCCGGGTTCGCCGTCGAACTGCTCAGCCGCGGATGGAGCCGCCGGCACCGACCGAGCGCCGAAGACCTGCTCGCGGCGCTGAGCGCCGGTCACCGCTCATCGCGCGCGCAGTGCTTCGTCGAATCCGCGTTCGGCGGGGGTCGGGCGATCCCCGAAGACGAGCTGCGGCGCTACACCGCCCCCGAGGCGTCGGCCCCGAGCGGGCTCTAAACTGGAGGCTCCGGCATCGAGGAGGTAGACCGTGGGCAAGCCTCGCCCTTCCGCCCCGACCATCTCGGAGGTCGCTGCGGCCGCCGGAGTGGGGCGGGCCACCGCCGCCCGCACCCTCGGCGGGTACGGCTACGTCAGCGCCGAGATGCGGGATCGGGTGCTCGCCGCCGCCGACGAGCTCGGCTACCGCACCAACCAGCTCGCCCGGAGCGTGTCGACCGGGGTGAGCCACACCATCGGCGTCGTCGTCGCCGACATCTCGAACCCGTTCTTCGGCGGCGTCGCACTCGGCATCTCGGAGGTGGCGAGCGCTCGCGGATTCGACGCCCTGGTGCTGAGCACCGCGGAGCACCTCGACGAGGAGATCAGCGCCGTCAACGTGCTCGTCGACAAGCGCGTCGACGGCATCATCCTCTCCTCGGCCGCCTGCGCCGCCGACTCCACCGCTCACCTGCAGCTCCCGAACGAGCAGGGCATCCCGCTCGTCCTCCTCGACCGCCTCATCCCCGGGCTCGACCTCGACGCCGTCGTGATCGACAACCGCGCTGCGGCCCGGCACGCCACCTCAGAGCTCATCCGCGCCGGTCACACCCGCATCGGCTTCATCTGGGGGCCGCCCGTCGCGGGCCGCATCGAGTACCGGCGCGAACTCGTCGAGGCCGCGCGGCGCAACCTCTGGTCGGACGGCGAGCGGCTCGCGGGCTACCTCGATGCGCTCGACGACGCAGCGCTCCCCCTCGACCTCGACCACGTCATGCTCGGTGAGAAGACCGAGGCGCGCGCGTACGAGGCGGTCACCCGCATGGTCGCGCTCGACGCGGCGCCGACGGCGTTCTTCTGCACGGAGACCGACGCGCTCACCGGAACGCTGCACGCGCTGCGCGATGCCGGCCTTTCGATTCCGCAGCAGGTCTCCATCATCGGGTTCGACGACAGCTCGTGGGCCGCCGTCATGAACCCGCCGCTGACCATGGTGCGGCAGCCCATGCTCGAACTCGGCAGGCAGGCGGCGGAGCTGCTGCTCAGCCGCATCGACGCGGCCGGCGAGGCGTCGCACGCCGTGCAGCGCGAGCTCTCAGCCGAGTTCGTGGAGCGCGCCTCCGTCGCGCCCGCCCCCGACGAGCGCTGAATCGGGGGCTCCGCGCCGCCGTCAGCGCTGCCGCAGCACGGTGAACGAGATCTCGCTGCCGCGGTGGTAGTCCTTCGCGTGCAGCACACGGCGGCCGGAGATGCTGAGCCCCACTTCGGTGACGAGCAGCCACGGCCCCATGCCCGCGAGGTGGTGCGGCTCCTCCCACTCGGCCGGCAGATCCACCGCCGACACCGTCGCGAGCGCGGTCTGCACGTACTCGCCGTGCGCGGCGAGCGCGGCCGTCAGCGAGCCGCCCCAGTCGCGGTGCGCGATGGGGCCGGGGAGCAACTCGCGCGGCACCGTGTTCTCGCTCACCACGAGGGGTCGGTCGTCGCCGAAGCGGATCCGGACGAGTCGAATGACGGGCGCGCCCACCTCGATCTCGAGGGCGGCGGCTGCTTCGGGCCCGGCGGCCGCTTCGGCGACGCTGAGCACGGCGCTGGATACGCGGTACCCGCGCGCGGTGAGCACCTCGGTGATGCTCTCGTACTGCGTCATCGGCCGCTCGACCCGCAGGCCGCCCGTCGCGGAGAGGAAGCGCCCCTGCCCCTGCACCGCGACGACGAGCCCCGTCTGCTCGAGTTGCCTGAAGGCCTCGCGCACGGTCGACCGCGACGTCTGCAGGCGCCCGGTCAGGGTCGCCTCGGTGGGCAGCCGATCGCCGGGGCGCAGGTCCAGCTGATCGATGAGCGCGGTGATCTGCCGGCGCGCCCGGTCGACCGCACTCTCGCGTCCCGCGGGCTCCGCGGATGTGTCGGACAGCGTGCCGCCTCCCTCGACTCGGTGTGTGCGCCGCCCGTTCGGGGCGCCGCCTTCTGCCGCCCAGCATAGCGACGGAGGGCCGATCACCCGGGGAATCGAGTATTGCGCGAGTATTGTCTGTTCTTTACGATAGTTGTCAGACAATGAACGTCGCGCACAGACAGGAGCAACGATGCTGAAGTTCGATCCCGAGGCGTACCTCGCCGTGCAGCGCGGAGCCGTGGCCCTCGCCCCCGCCCTCCGCGACACCGCCCGCTCCTGGTTCGACGCCGGCGGCCGCAACCTCTTCTTCATGGGCGCGGGCGGTGTGAACTTCCTCATGCTGCCGGCGGCGCGCCTGCTGCAGACCCGATCCTCCCTGCCCGTGCACATCGAGATGAGCGCCGAGATCGTCCACTCCGGCAGCGCGCACCTCGGGCCGCAGTCCCTCGCCGTCTTCCCCTCGGTCTCGGGCACTACGC
Organism: Leucobacter chromiiresistens; assembly: GCF_001477055.1. Classification (GTDB taxonomy): domain Bacteria; phylum Actinomycetota; class Actinomycetes; order Actinomycetales; family Microbacteriaceae; genus Leucobacter; species Leucobacter chromiiresistens_A. The sequence goes on along the minus strand of NZ_LDRK01000054.1, from coordinate 13,547 downwards.
ATGAGGCACTGGCGGCCATCCGCTTCGCGCAGTCGCGAGGGGCCACCGTACTCGGCCTCACCGCAGACCCCGCAACGCCCATCGCCGAGCTGGCCGACATCTCGTTCTCGAACCGCTGCGCCGACCCGACCTCCAGCGAGAACTTCGGTCTGCAGTCGCTGCTGCTCGCCCTCGGCATCATGGACGCCAGAGGCGAGATCGACGACTACGAGGCGGTCGTCGCCGAGCTCGCCTTCCTGCCCGAGCTGCTGGTCGACGCGAAGCGCGCGTTCGAGCCCAGAGCCGAGGCGCTGGCCGCCGAGATCGCGGACGAGCAGCACCACATCATCACCGGCGCGGGCGGATCCTGGTACGAGGCGATGTACTACGGCATGTGCATCCTCGAGGAGATGCAGTGGATCTGGACGCGCCCGGTGCACGCCTCCGACTTCTTCCACGGCACCCTCGAACTGCTCGAGGCCGACACAAGCGTGTTCATCCTCGCCGGCGAGGACGAGCAGCGGCCGCTGACCGATCGTGTCACGCGCTTCGCGCGCACCGTCACCCGCAAGCTCAGAATCATCGACACCCGTGATTTCGCGCTCTCCGGTCTGAGCGACCGCGTGCGCGCCCTCGTCTCGCCGATCGTGCTGGCCGCGGTGCTCGAGCGGCTCAGCACACACCTCGAGCGGGTGCGCGACCACGACCTCACGATTCGCCGGTACTACAAGAAGGGCGATTTCTGAGGCGCCGCGCGCCCGCGCCGCCACGCCGCCACGCCGAGACCGAGGGGTCGCCGCGAGACCGAGGGATTCGACGCCGACGATTCCCTCGGGTTCAGGCGAAACGCTCGCGCTCGGCGTGCCGTCGCCGGCGCCCGACTTCGTTGAAGAGCAGGTTGAGCACGACCGCGGTGATCGCCGCCGAGCTGATGCCCGAGTGGAAGATGGTGCTGAACCAGGTGGGGAACGCGTCGAAGAAGTCGGGCGCGACCACCGGGATGCAGCCGATTGCGAGCGAGGCGGCGACGATCAGCACGTTGGCGTTGTTCTCGTAGTGCACCTTGCCGAGCGTGCGGATGCCGGAGGCCGCGACCGTGCCGAAGAGCAGGATGCCCGCACCGCCGAGCACCGCCATCGGCAGCGTGGCGATCACGCGGCCGAGCACCGGCAGCAGGCCGAGCAGTACGAGGATCGCGCCGCCCGTCGCCACCACGAAGCGGCTCTTCACGCCCGAGATCGCGACGAGCCCGACGTTCTGCGCGAAGGCGCTCTGCGTGAACGTGTTGAAGACGGGCGCCACGGCGCTCGAGAGCATGTCGGCGCGCAGCCCGTCGGCGATGCGGCGGGAATCGACCCTGGAGCCGGTGATCTGGGCCACGGCGAGCATGTCGGCCGTCGTCTCGGTGAGGATGACGAGCACGACGATGACCATCGCGATGATGCCGCTGATCTCGAACACGGGCAGCCCGAAGGCGAACGGCCGGGGGATCGCGAAGACGGCCCCGTCGCCCACGGACGAGAAGTCGGTCTTGCCCGCGATCCAGGCGATGAGGGTGCCGAGCAGGAGTGCGAGCAGGATCGCCATGCGGTTGACGCCGAAGGCGCGCACCCGCGAGAGCACGAGTGCGATGAGCAGCGTGGCTCCGGCGAGCGCGATGTTGCCGACGCTGCCGTAGTCGTCGGCCGTCGCAGATCCGCCCATCGCCCACCGTGCCGCGACGGGGATGAGGGAGACCCCGATCGTCGTGATCACGACCCCGGTGACCACCGGGGGGAAGAACCGCACGATCCTGGCGAAGAAGGGGGCGATGAGCAGGCCGATGAGCGCCGCTCCGAGCACGGCGCCGAAGACGGCGGGCATGCCCCCTCCCCCGCCGACGATGGCGACGAGGGTCGCCACGGAGGCGAACGACGTGCCCTGCACGAGCGGCAGCTGGCTGCCGAAGAACGGCAGGCCGACCGACTGGAGGATGGTCGCGAGGCCGCCGATGAAGAGGCAGCTGGCGATGAGCACGCCGATCTCGGCGCTGCTCAGCCCCGCGGCGGTGCCGATGATCAGTGGCGGTGCGATGATGCCGCCGTACATGCTGAGCACGTGCTGCATGCCGTGGGCGAGGTTCTTCGACCAGTGCAGGCGCTCGTCCTCCGGCCGGGGCGCGCCGTGCCCGGATCCTGCCGCGCGAGCTGCCGCGTCGGATGCCGCGGTGTCGGCTGCCGCGGTGTCGGCTGCCGCGATGTCGGCTGCCGCGGTGTCGGCTGCCGCGGCGCCGGAGGTTCGGGGATCGGTGCCGCTGCGGCTGCGCCGCGCGGCCCTGCGTTCGGTTCGGGGGTTCACGGTCGTTGACTCAACTCTCGGTAGAGACCGATCGAAGGCGATCTCGCCGCTTCCCGACCCGTCGTGTGCTGTTCCGGAGAAAGAATAACTCAGAACTTGTGTAAAACACATATATGCTTAAAAATTAAGAGACACCCGCAACAACCCCCAGGATCGTAGGTGCCGCATGGCAGTCGCAGAAGAGGTGCGGGAGATGCTGCACACCGGCACGCTCACGCAGGTGATGCAGAACGAGGAGCGGCTCGCGCAGGCCGCGGCGCACGACCCCGCCGCCCTCGAGGCCCTGCGCGCAGCGATCGCGGGCGATGACCAGGCCGTCGCGATCGCCGCCGTGCACGCGGCCGCCCACGTCGACGATGCAGCCGCGGCCGACGTACTCGAGGCCGCACTCCGCGATCCCCGCCCCTTCCTGCGGGAGCACTCCGCGTGGGCGTTCGAGCTCCGACGCCCGCGCGCCACCGCGATCCCCCCGCTCGTCGAGCTCGTCATCGCGGGCGGATTCGGCGGCATGATCGCGCAGCGCACCCTCGAAGCCTGGGGCGACGACGCCCCGGAAGCCGTCGTCGAGCACCTGACCGACGCGCTGCGCACGCGCACCGACGCGCCCGTGCGCCGTCGGCTCACCGAGACGCTCGGCCTGATCCGCGACCCGCGTGCGCTCCCCCATCTCGACCGCGCGGCGCACGACCCCGGCGAGGACGCCGCCGTGCGCGAAGCCGCGCGCGACGCGCTCGACGATGCCCGCTTCGGCGATGCCCTCGCGCTCGGCAGCGAGTACGCGGCGGGGTCGGACAGCCGCGGGGCGCACGCCGAGCTGACCATCGCCCAGCTCTTCCTCGGCGCTGACATCGACGCCGGTCTCCGCACCGTGGGCAGCGGCAACAACGGCGGCATCGCCACCCTGCTCGTGCGCCTCGGCGACGCCCTCATCGGCGACGCCCCTAGCGACGGCGGCCGGAGCGACCGCGCCGCGTCCGCGCCGGCGGCCGTCGGCCGCGTGCTCACCCTGTCGCGCGGCGCCGACTCCGCGCACACTGCCGAGGCCGCGGCCGACCAGCCGAGCCGGCACGCGTACGCGCCGATCCACCTGCCCGTCGCCGCCGCGAGCGTCGAAGACACGTGGTCGAACTTCGTCGCCGCACGCCGGGGCATCGCCCGCGCGCTCGCCGAGCACGGCCCGGTGCACGCCATCCATCTGCGCATGGCCGACGTCGGCACGTTCGCGGCGTGGGACGTGGCGAACGCACTCGGCATCCCCGTGATCTTCACCGCCGCCCCCGACCCGCACGCGCTCATCGAATCGCTCGAGCACTCCGGGGCACTCACGCGGCAGAACTTCGGCGAGCACGACGCGCGCGACCGCTACTGGTTCCGCGCCCGCCTCGTGCGCGACCTCGCCCGGCGGGCCGACCACACCGTGCTCATGCCGCGCGAGCGGCTGCGCGCCGACCTGCAGCGACTCGTCGGCATCGAGATCGACGACGCCGCGCAGTACACCCCGGTCGCCGAGGGCATCGACATCGGCGTCATCGACGCGGCGGTCGACGAGGCCCGCGCCGTCGCGCAGGGCGCCGATCCCGAGCCCGTGCTCGCCGAGCTCGCCGAGCTGCTGCGCGCACTCCCGGCCCACCGCCGCGGCCTGCCCCTGCTCGTCAGCGTGGGCCGCCTGCACCGCGTGAAGGGCATGTCGTCGATCGTCGAGGCGTGGGCCGACCCCGAGGTGCGCGAGCACTGCAATCTGCTGATCGTGGGCGGCAACCTCGCCCGACCCTCCGCCGACGAGGCCGAGCAGATCGCGCGCATCGACGCCCTCGTGGACCCGGCCGAACGTGCCGCGCAGGGCCTGCTGCTCGTCGGCCACCGCCCCAACGAGACGGCTGCGCGCTGGGTCGCCGCAGCGCGCTTCGGCATCCCCGGTCTCGCAGCGCCCCACGGCGTCTACGTCTGCGGCAGCATGAAGGAGGAATTCGGCCTGGCGATCCTCGAAGCCATGGCCGCGGGCGTCTTCGTCATCGCGCCCCTGCGCGGCGGCCCCGCCACGTACGTCGAATCGGGCCGCACCGGCGTGCTCGTCGACACCTCCGACGTCGGGCGGCTGCGTGCCGCGATCGCCACCGGCCTCGCCCGCGCCGCCGACGAGCCCGACGCCCGCGCCGCCGCATCGCGCGCCCTCGTCTCCGAACGGTTCTCCATCCACACCATGGCCCGCACCCTCGCCGGCATCTACCGCGCCGCGCACGAGCGCCGCGCCGCCGCACCGCTCAGCACAGAATCGGATCAGCACGCATGACCCTGCTCATCATCAGCCCCGACTACGCGTCGCACCTCTACCCGCTGGCGTCGATCGGGCAGGTCTGGCGCGACCACGGCCACCGCGTCGTCGTGGCCACCGGCCCGGCCACCGCGCACATCGTGGAGTCGTTCGGGTACGAGCAGGTGCCGCTCAGCCTCGGCAAGGGCTCCAACCCGGGCACGATCCGCGCCGAGCAGCAGCCCCGCGGCGAAGACGACGTGCTGCGCGGCTTCTTCGACGCCACGCGCGCGGGCATGATCGAGACGCTCGCGTTCCAGGCCCGGGCGCGCCTGCACGATCTCATGTGGCGCCCGGTCGACACGGCCCGCCGGGTGCTCGACATCGTCGCCGAGGTGCAGCCCGACGAGATCGTGGTGGATCACCTCGCGTTCAGCGCCCGACTCGCCCTGCGCGCGGGCGGCATGGACCACATCGACATGGTGCTCGGCCACCCCACCGCCCTGCCCCTGCCCGCAGCCGGCGAGCTGTACGGGTATCCGTCGACGTGGCCCGCGGCCTTCGACCCGAGCGCCGAGCAGCTCGACGACCTGCGAGCGCTCTGCGCGCGCGTCAGCGTCTCGTTCACCGACGAGTGGAACCGCGCGCTCGCCGAGCTCGACCCGACGGCGCCGCCCGCGACCGACGCGTTCGCGGAGCACGGCGACCACCTCGTCTACAACTACCCCGAGCAGCTGGTGCCCGAGTCGCGCCGCGCGATGCTGCCCCCGCACACCTGCATCGGCTCGTCGCTGCGCCCCGAGCAGGCCGACGACGCGGTGCAGCGCTGGCTCGACGCGAGCGAGACGCCGTTCGTGTACGTCAGCTTCGGCAGCTTCCTCTCGGTGCGCGCCGACGTGCTCCGCACGGTGGCCGACGCCCTGCGCGAGCTCGGCGTGCGGGCCGCGATCGCCCACGGATCGTCGGATCGCGCGGCGCTCGGAGAAGTTCCCGCCGACTGGCTCGTGCAGGAGTTCCTGCCGCAGGTGACGCTGCTCGAACGCGCCGCCGTCGCCGTGACGCACGGCGGCAACAACAGCGTGACCGAGGCGCTCTCATTCGGCGCCCCGCTCGTCGTGCTGCCCTTCTCCACCGACCAGTTCGCCGGCGCCGAGGCGCTCGAACGGGCCGGCCTGGCCGTCGCGCTCGCACCGAACGAGGCGACGGCGGCCGAGGTGCGCGACGCGGTCGCGGCGATGCTCGAACGGCGCCCCGCGCGCCGCACCCTCGACGAGGCGCTCGCCGAGAGCCGGCGCAGCGCCGAGGCGGCGTACGCCGCCCGGCAGCGGGTGCGCGCGTAGTTCCGCGCGCGGCGGCGCGTCGATGGGGTGGTGGTCGGTCGGGCCGCCGCGATCCTCGTCGCGCCGCTCGTCAGGGGTCCCGGGCCGGCCCGACCAGGCCCGGCCCGGCTCTGCGAGCGCACGGGCGCCGAGACGCTCCGGCCCACTGACTGGGAGCGGACCGGAGATGCGAGCCGGCTTCCGTTAGCTTCCCCTCATGCGCATCCACGTCGAACCCGAGCACCTCGCGGCGGAGGGCGCGCGCATCGATGCGGCGGCGGATGCCGCCGATTCGGGGATCGAGCGGGTCGCGACACGCGTGGCGGAGGTGGACGCTGAGAATCTCCCGGTAATCCCCACGACATCGTGGTCATGCTGCGGCCGGACGGGCGGGTGTTCATCGAGGTGTATTCTCGCCCGGTTCAGGGAACGTGGACGCTGAACGGCGTACCCGATGTGATCCCCGGCATCGACGACGCCGAGCGCTTGGGGAAGGCCATCCTGGACGCTCTCGAACGCTCGACCTGGCGGGTCATCGCGAATCCTGACCCTCGCAACAACCCAGTGACGCGGGAAGTGCTGAAGTGGGCCGGAGCTCGGGACTGGAAGCAATACACGAAAGGGTCGAAGGCCGTTTCCGTGCACGCCCGATACGCGGTCGGGCCGCCCACCTCGGCGAACATCTCCCCCAAGGAGCGGGAGCGAAGCGGCGCGTACGCTCCGATCGACGACGCGTACCGCGAAGGCGTGCACTTCGAGAGCGCAGAAGCACTCGGGCGACTGGTGCAGGAGGCAATGAAGGTCGCCCGTGCCTGACGCCGCCCGAAGCATCAACCCGCCAGGCAAAGCAGAAAGGTGTCGCATGGACGCCGGAAGTCTCCCCGTAACCCCGCACAACGTTTCGATCATGCTCCGACCGGACGGTCGAGTATTCATCGAGGTGTTATCGCAGCCACATACGGGAGCGTGGATCACCGACGGCTTTCCCATCGTGCTGGCCGGCCTCGAGGACGCGGTAATTCTCGGGCAAGCCATTCTCGATGGGCTCGAACGATCGACATACGATGTGTACTCCGCGGATGAACTCCGCAGCCGGCCGACGCTCGACGAACTCTACGCATGGGCGGGCGTCCGGAACTGGAAGCAATACACGAAAGGGTCGAAGTCGGTTTCAGTGTATTCCCGATACGCGGTCGCGCCGCCCACCTCGGCCAATATCTCCCCCGAAGAGCGGGAGCGAAGCGGCGCGTACGCTCCGATCGACGACGCGTACCGCGAAGGCGTGCACTTCGAGAGCGCGGAGGAACTCGGGCGATTAGTGCAGGAGGCGATGAACGACGCCCGAGCCTGACACCCGGGCGCACCGCGCACGCGCTTCGCGCGCGAGCCCGCAGAACGGGCCCGCCGCTCGGCGACGGGCCCGGGAAGATGGCGGAGGGTAGGGGATTTGAACCCCTGACTGGGGGTTACCCAGTGCTTGTTTTCAAGACAAGTTCCTTCGGCCGCTCGGACAACCCTCCGCGCACGAGCTTAGCAAACGGGGCGCGGGCGAACCGACGGCGGCGCGGGCGAACCGACGGCGCGGCTGGCGCACGCAGCCCCCGGGATCCGCGCTCCAATCCGCTACCCCAGCACCGGGAACCGGTCGCGCAGCGCGGTCAGCAGCCCGCCCTCGTCGATCGTTCCCGTCACGCGACTCGCGACGGCCCGCACATCGTCGATGGCCTGCCCCATCGCGACCGCATCGCCGCGCTTCGCCGCCCACTGCAGCATCTCGATGTCATTGCGCCCGTCGCCCGCGGCGAAGACGCGCGATCCGTCGATGCCGAGGTGCGATGCGACCACCTCGAGCGCGCTCGCCTTCGTCACCCCGTGCGGGGCGATGTCGAGCCACGAGGTGCTGCCGACGGCGTACGAGACGTGGGTGAGGCCGAGCGTGCTCACCACGTCGAGGAACTCCTCGAGCCGGTGATCGGGCGACACGACGACGACGCGCGACGCCTGCACGCCGAGCAGCTGCTCGAACGGCACGCGCCGCTGCCGCGCGGGCAGCGTGCCCGTGGGGATGTCATCGGTGTAGAGGAACCCGCCGTCGGCGAGCTCGACGGCGAAGCGCGCCGTGACGAGCTGGGTGCGGATCTTCCGCAGCGCGTCGCTCGGGTCGAAGGCCTCCACAAACTCGCGGCGGTACGCGCGGTGGGCGAGCGGGTCGCGGCGCAGCGTCACCGCCCCGTTGGCCGAGACGACCCACTCGGGGCGAATCCCGAGCCGCTCCACGATCGGCAGCGTCGCGTCGACGGAACGGCCGGTGGCGATGACGACCTCGTGCCCCATCTCGTGCAGGGCGAGGATCGCGTCGGCCAGTTCGGGGTCGATGTGCCCGCCGTCCGCGTCGTCGCCGGCGCCCTCCCCGAAGCCGTGGCTCAGCACGGTGCCGTCGATGTCGAGCGCGATGAGGTGCCGCTCGGCGGCGGGGATGCGGGTGGAGGCGCTCACCGGCTCACGCCCCCGCGATCGGGGTGAGCACGTCGAGCCCGCCGAGGTAGGGGCGCAGCGCCTCGGGCACGATCACGCTGCCGTCGGCCTGCTGGTGCGTCTCGAGGATGGCGACGATCCACCGCGTGGTGGCGAGCGTGCCGTTCAGCGTCGCGACGGCGGCGGTCTTGCCGCTCTCGGTGCGGTAGCGCGTCGAGAGGCGTCGCGACTGGTACGTGGTGCAGTTGCTCGTCGACGTCAGCTCCCGGTAGGCGTCCTGCGTCGGCACCCACGCCTCGATGTCGAACTTGCGCGCCGCGCTCGACCCGAGGTCGCCGGCGGCGACGTCGATGACGCGGTAGTGCAGGCCGAGGGCCTGGAGGATCTCCTCCTGCCAGCCGACGAGGCGCTCGTGCTCGGTCTCCGCCTCGGCCGGGTCGGTGTAGACGAACATCTCGAGCTTGTTGAACTGGTGCACGCGGAGGATGCCGCGCGTGTCCTTGCCGTGCGAGCCGGCCTCGCTGCGGTAGCACGTCGACCATCCCGCGTAGCGGATCGGGCCGCCCGAGACGTCGATGATCTCGTCGGCGTGGTAGCCCGCGAGGGCCACCTCGCTGGTGCCGGTGAGGAAGAGATCCTGCGCGGGCAGGTGGTAGACCTCGTCGGCGTGCTCGCCCAGGAACCCGGTGCCCTGCATGATCTCGGGCTTGACGAGGGTGGGCGTGATGAGCGGGGTGAAGCCGTGGTGCAGCGCCCGGTCGAGCGCCAGGTTCATGAGCGCCAGCTCGAGCCGTGCGCCCACGCCGCGGAGGAAGTAGAAGCGCGCTCCCGACACCTTGGCGCCGCGCTCCATGTCGATCGCGCCGAGCATCTCGCCCAGTTCGAGGTGGTCGCGGGGCTCGAAGTCGAAGTCGGGCCGCTCGCCGACCTCGCGCAGCGTGACGAAGTTCTCCTCGCCGCCCGACGGCACGCCCTCGATCACGAGGTTCTCGATGCGCAGCGACACGGCCTCGAACTCGGCCTCCGCCGCCTTCGCGCGGGCGTCGGCCGCCTTCACCGAGGCGGCGAGCTGCTGCGCCCGCTTGATCAGCTCCGGCTTCTCCTCCTTCGAGGCCGCCTTCACCTGCTTGCCGAACTCGTTCTGCTCGGCGCGCAGCGACTCGAACTCGCCGAGGGCGGCGCGGCGACTCGCGTCTGCGGCGAGCGCCTCGTCGACCACCGCCTCGTCGTTTCCTCTGGCGCGCTGCGAGCGCTTCACGGCTTCGGGATCGTTGCGGAGGAGGACTGGATCGATCACGCGCTCCAGCTTACCCGCGCCCAGGCTGCGGCGGGCCGCCCGACGCTACGCTGGACGCATGCCAGGCACCCGGTCGCATCACATCCCGTGGGCCGCGGTCGTGTACCAGCCGTTCAAGACCGACCTGCCGGCGCTGCGCGCGGCCGTCGCGCAGCACGAGCGCGCGGCCGCGTGGGGGGCGACGCGCTGGTACGAGACGGCGGCCGACGACGCCGGGGTGGCAGCCGCGCGCCAGGCGATCGCCGACGGTGCGAACGTCGTGCTCGCGAGCGGGGGCGACGGCACGGTCCGGGCCGTGGCCGAGGCGCTCAGGGGCAGCGGGATCCCCGTCGCCATCGTGCCGCAGGGCACCGGCAACCTGCTCGCGAGAAACCTGGGCGCACCGCTGAACCGGCTCGACGAGGTCGTGCGCGCAGCGTTCACCGGTCGCAACCGCGCCATCGACCTCGGCATCGTGCGCATCGTGCGCGCAGACGAATCGGAGAGCGAGCACGTCTTCCTCGTGCTCGCGGGGATGGGCCTCGACGCGCGCGCCATCTCGGCCACGAAGGCGACGCTCAAGAAGCGGCTCGGGTGGCTCGCCTACGTGGACGCCGGGGTGCGCACCATGATCTCCGACCGCCCGCTGCAGATCCACTACTCCGTCGACCGCTCGCCCGTGCAGCCGCTCTCGGTCTACACGGTGATGATCGGCAACTGCGGGCTGATGCCCGGCGGCGTCCTGCTCATCCCCGACGCCCGCCTCGACGACGGCAGACTCGACGTGGTCGCCCTGCACCCGCTCGGCCGGTTCGCCTGGCTGCGCATCTGGCGCAAGATCGGGTGGGAGAACGGGGTGCTGCGCCGCACGCGGGCGGGGCGCCGCATCATCGACCTCGTGCGCGACACGCGCAGCGTCTCGTACCTGCGCGCCGAGCGGTACGCGCTGGCCGTGGCGCAGCCCGAGCCGGTGCAGCTCGACGGCGACGATTTCGGGGTCGCCCTCGCGGTGAGCGGCGACGTGGACCCGGGCGCCCTCGTCGTGCGCGTGCTGCCCGAGTGGCGGGCTCGGGCGTAGCTCGGGCGGCGCGGGCGCGGGCGAAGCTCGGGCGCGGGCGAAGCTCGGGCGCGGGCGAAGCTCGGGCGCGGGCGAAGCTCGGGCGCGGGCGAAGCTCGGGCGTATCGGCGGGAGGGCGTTACGCGTCCCCGTCGCGCGTGCCCTCGATGACGCCGCGCAGCCAGTCGCGGGCGTCGCGGAACGTGTCGTCGTCGTGCAGATCTCGGATCGTGGCCGCCACGCGGTCGGCACGCGGATACGAGCCGAGGAACACGACCTTGGGGCTGAACCGCTTCACCCCGAGCAGCGCATCGGCGACCCGCTCGTCCTTCACGTGCCCCTCGGCGTCGATCACGAAGCGGTAGCGCCCCATCCGGTCGCCGATCGGGCGCGACGCGAGCAGGGTGAGGTTCACGCCGCGCGCGGCGAACTGCTCGAGCAGGTCGAGCAGCGCACCCGGCCGATCCTCAGGCAGCTCGACCATGAGCGACGTCTTGTCGGCTCCGGTCGGCTCCCCCACCGGCACGCTGCGGCTCACCAGCACGAACCGGGTGACGGCGTCGGGGTTCTCGGCGATGCCCTCGGCGAGCACCTCGACGTCGTAGTGCGCCTCGATGCCGGGCGGCGCGATGGCGGCGTCGATGCCCTTGGCCGGGTCGAAGAGATCGGCTGCCGCCTGCACGTTCGACGTGGCGACGAGGTGCCGGTGCGTGGGCGCCGCCCCGTCGAGCCAGGCCCGGCACTGGGCGTAGGCGACGGGGTGGCCCGACACCACGTTCACGTCGGCGAGCGCCGTGCCGGGGCGCGCCACGAGCACGAAGCGCACGGGCACGAGGTACTCGCCGATGATGCGCAGCCCGGGCATCGTGGCGAGCGCGTCCTGCGCCACCGTCACGCCGCCGTCGATCGAGTTCTCGATGGCGATCATCGCGGCGTCGCTCGCGCCCGAGACCACATCGCCGAGCGCCTCCCCGAGGTTCTCGACGGGGCGCCACTCCTGCCCCTCCGCCTCGGGCACCTGCCGCAGCGCCGCCTCGGTGAACGTTCCCGCAGGTCCCAGGTAGGAGTACCGACGGGGGGCGGGCGAGGCGTGCGACATGCCTCTTAGCGTACCGGCGCGGCAGCCCGTCAGTCGCCCAGCACGCGCCCGACGAGCGCCTGCGCCGCCGCCTGCACCTCGGAGAGGTGCTCGGGGCCGCGGAACGACTCGGCGTAGATCTTCATCACGTCTTCGGTGCCCGACGGCCGCGCCGCGAACCAGGCGTGCTCGGTCTGCACCTTGAGCCCGCCGATGGGCGCCCCGTTGCCGGGCGCCTCGGTGAGGATCGCGGTGATGGGATCCCCCGCCAGCTCCGTGTCGTCGACGTCGTCGGGCGAGAGCGCGCCGAGCCGCGCCTTCTGCTCGGGCGTCGCGGCGGCGTCGACGCGCGCGTACGCGGGGTCGCCGAAGCGGTCGGTGAGCTCGCGGTAGCGCTCGGAGGGCGACTGGCCCGTGACGGCCTGGATCTCGGCGGCGAGCAGGGCGAGCAGGATCCCGTCCTTGTCGGTGCTCCACGCGCTGCCGTCGCGGCAGAGGAAGGACGCCCCGGCGCTCTCCTCGCCGCCGAACACGACGCTGCCGTCGGCGAGGCCGGGCACGAACCACTTGAAGCCCACGGGCACCTCGAGCAGTTCGCGGCCGTGCGACGCGACGACGCGGTCGATGATGCCCGACGAGACGAGCGTCTTGCCGATGCCGGCGGCGGGCGACCAGTCGGGCCGGTGCGCGAGCAGGTAGTCGATCGCGACCGCGAGGTAGTGGTTCGGGTTCATGAGGCCGTCGGCGGTGACGATGCCGTGCCGGTCGGCGTCGGCGTCGTTGCCCGCGATGATCGCGAACGGGCCCCGGTGCGCATCGACCGTCGACATGACGTGCGCCGAGGAGGGATCCATGCGGATCCTCCCGTCCCAGTCGAGGTGCATGAACCCCCACCTCGGGTCGACGCCGGGGCCGAGCACGGTGAGCTCGATGCCGAGCCGGTCGCGGATCGCCGCCCAGTACGCGACGCTCGCCCCGCCCAGCGGGTGCACGGCCAGCGGCACCCGTGCGGCGCGGATCGCGTCGAGGTCGATCGCCTCGCCGAGGGTGTCGACGTACGCGTTCAGGAAGTCGAAGCGCTCGACCGACCGCACGGCCGCGTCGTCGGCGCGCGCGATGACGGCCCCCGATTCGAGCAGCGCGTTCGCGCGGTCGGCGATCCAGCCCGTCGCGTCGCCGCCCGCCGGGCCGCCGTGGGGCGGGTTGTACTTGAAGCCGCCGTCGCTCGGCGGGTTGTGGCTCGGCGTCACCACGATGCCGTCGGCGCGGCCCGGGTCGTCGGCGTCGCGGCCGCGGTTGTAGCGCAGGATCGCGTGGCTGAGCGCGGGCGTCGGCACGAAGGCGGCGTCGCCCTCGCCGGCCGTCGCGAGCACGCGCACCCCGGCCGCGAGCAGCACCTCGATGGCGGTGCGCTCGGCCGGGGCGGAGAGCGCATGCGTGTCGGCGCCGATGAAGAGCGGCCCGGCGATGCCCTGCGCGGCGCGGTACTCGGCGATGGCGGCGCTGATCGCCGCGATGTGGGCCTCGTTGAAGGAGCCGTTCAGCGCGGAGCCCCGGTGCCCCGACGTGCCGAAGACGACGCGCTGGGCGTCGACCGACGGGTCGGGAACGACCTTTGCATACGCATCGAGCAGCGCGTCGAGGTCGATCAGGTCTTCGGGGCGTGCAGCGGTACCGGCTCGTTCGTGCATGGTTCCAGTGTGCCAGGCGCGGGCGCTTCGGGCGCCTCGTGCGCCTCGTGCGGCTCGTGCGCCTCGTGCGGCTCGTGCGCCTCG
>NZ_LDRK01000053.1 GCF_001477055.1 Leucobacter chromiiresistens | reverse complement strand
CGGCTCGTCGGCGACGATGAGCAGCGCCTCCAGCTGCTGCGACAGCGTATGCGCGCGGCGCGCGGCGGCGAGCTCCCCGCCGTCGGCAGCGCCGTCGCCCTCCGTCGCAGCGCCGTCCGCTTCGCCCTCTGCGAGCGGGGTCACTTCTGGTGCGTGTCGCGCCGCAGCACCCCCCGAAAGTGACCCCGCTCCGGAGTCGGGCCGGGGGTCGGAGGGCGGGGCGGCGCCGTCGTGCTCAGTCATAATCGTTCCCTAAGGTAGCAAGCTCGTCATCCGACCAGCCCTCGCCCACCCACTGCACGTACAGCTCCCCGAGCGGCTCCGCCTGCTCGAAGCTCACGGCGGCGCGACGGTACAGCTCCAGAACGGCGAGGAAGCGGGCCACCACCACTCCGCGCTCCTCCACTCCGGCGACGAGTTCGCGGAAGGATCGGGCTCCCGCGCCCGCAGCAGCGCCCGACCCATCGGCAGCACCCGGCTCGTCGTCGGGTCCGCCGTCCACGACACGCAGCAGGGCGACCACGATCGCGGCCTGCTCGCGGATCGACACGAGCGGCGCGTGCAGATGGTCGAGGCCGACCGTCGGAATCTCGCGCGGCGCGAAGGCGAGCGTCGCGATCGCCGCGAAGTCGGCGGCGCTGAGCGTCCAGACGAGCTCGGGCCCGCGCGAGCGGTACTTCGCCTCCAGCGGCACCTGCCGGGGGTGGCGGGCGCCCTCGGCGTCGAGGCGATCCCGGAACCACGCGCTCGCCTGCTTGAACGCCCGGTACTGCAGCAGACGGGCGAACAGGAGGTCGCGAGCCTCGAGCAGCGCGATGTCCTCGGCGTCGACCGCCTCGCCCTGCGGCAGCAGGCTCGCGATCTTCATGTCGAGCAGTGTGGCGGCGACCACCAGGAACTCCGAGGCGCGGTCGAGTTCGACGACGCCCTGCCCCTCGATGGTCGTGAGGTACGCGATGAACTCGTCGGTGACGAGGCTGAGGGACACCTCGGTGATGTCGAGCTCGTGCTTGCCGATCAGGGTGAGCAGCAGGTCGAAGGGTCCGTCGAAGACGTCGAGGCTGACGCGGAAGCGGTCGTCGGCGGGCACGGGATCCGCGCCGGCCGCAGCGGCTCCCGGATCCGTGTCCACCACCATGGCGCTAGGCGACGGCGCCGCGCTGCACGAGCTCGCGGGCCAGCTTGAGATACGCCTCGGAGGCGGCGTTCGACGGCGCGTAGTCGAGGATCGGCTTCGCCGCGATCTGCGCGTCGGGCAGTTTGACGGTGCGGCCGATGACGGTGTCGAAGACCTTCTCGCCGAACGTGTCGACGACGCGCTCGAGCACCTCGCGCGCGTGGAGCGTGCGGGCGTCGTACATGGTCGCGAGGATCCCGTCGAGTTCGAGCGCCGGGTTCAGGCGGTCGCGCACCTTGTCGACGGTCTCGACGAGCAGGGCGACGCCGCGCAGAGCGAAGTACTCGCAGGCGAGCGGGATCAGCACGCCGTGGCTGGCCGTCAGGGCGTTCACGGTGAGCAGCCCGAGCGACGGCTGGCAGTCGACCAGGATGACGTCGTAGTCGTCGGCCACCTTGCGCAGCACGCTGCCGAGGATCTGCTCGCGCGCGACCTCGGTGACGAGGTGCACCTCGGCGGCCGAGAGGTCGATGTTCGCGGGGATCACGTCGAGCCGCGGGGTGGCGGTCTGCTGGATCGCGTCGCGCGGATCCTTCACCTTGCCGAGCATCAGGTCGTAGATGGTGGGCACGTCGTGGGCGGGCACGCCGAGCCCCGCGGAGAGGGCGCCCTGCGGGTCGAAGTCGACGGCGAGCACCCGCCGGCCGTAGCGCGCGAGGGCGGCGGCCAGGTTGATCGTGCTGGTCGTCTTGCCGACGCCGCCCTTCTGGTTGCACATCGCGATGATGCGCGCGGGCCCGTGGCGGTCGAGCGGCTTCGGAGCGGGGATGACGCGTTCGGGTCGCCCTGTCGGCCCCAGTTCGACCTGTTTCGCCATACCCGGTCTCCTCCCGCTCGCTGACATTCCATCCTAGCCTGGCGCGTGCATCGCTAGGATCGGGGAACGTGACCGGACCGCGCGCGACCCCCGGCGCGGCCGCGCGGCTGCGCTCCGCCGTGGAGCGTTCGGCGTCGGAGAGCGGGATGGTGCTCGATGCGGCGCAGCGCGCGCTGCTCGGGGAGGTCTCGGAGGCGGCGGAGCGCTGGGCGGGCGGCGGCGCCGACGCACCGATCGGCGTCTTCGTGCACGGGCCCGCCGGCCGCGGCAAGACGTGGCTCGCCGCCGAGATCTTCGCGGCGATCGACGCACCTCCTCCCGTCAAGCGGCGCGTGCACTTCCACACGTTCTTCCAGGAGCTGCAGCGCCGCTTCGGCGCGCGGATGACCGCGCGGGATGCGATCGAGTCAACCGTCGCCGAGCTGCTCGACGGGGCGCGCGTCTTCTTCTTCGACGAGCTGCACGTGCACGATCCGGGCGGTGCGAGTCTGCTGAACCGCCTCGTCGCCGAGCTGGTCGCGCGCCGCATTCCGACGCTGCTCACCTCGAACTACGCACCTGAGGGGCTGCTCGACAACCCGGTATTCCACCACGTGGTCGAGCCGAGCATCGGGCTCATCCGCGAGCACTTCCTGGTGCGCACGCTCGACGGCGGAAGCGACTACCGCACGGTGGCCCCGGCGTCCCGCCCCGAGCGCGGCTTCGGTTCGGGGCGCTGGATCGCGTTCGGCCCTCGGGGCGATGCGCTGAGCGCCGCCCGCGCCGCCGGGCTCGCACCGCCCGAGCCGCACGAGTCGACGACGGTGCTCGACGGGCATCGCGCCCTGCGCGCGCTCGCGGTGCGCCGGAGCGAGGCGACGCAGGGCGTCGGGGCGACCGCCGAGGTCTGGTTCGCCTTCGCCGATCTGCTCGAGGCGCCGTCGATCGCGGAGGACTACCTGGAGCTCGCCGCCGCATTCGACCGCTGGGTGCTCGCCGACGTGCCGCCGCTCTCGGGGGCGAGCCGGGAGGCGCGGCAGCGGTTCGTCGGCCTCCTCGACGTGCTCGTGCACGCGGATGCGCCGCTCACCGTGCTCGCGCGCACCGATCGCGCGGGGTTCGTCGACATCTCGGATCCGCCGCCCGACCTCTTCCGCACCGTGAGCCGCCTGGCGCTCCTGGGCGAGGTCGGACCGGAGTGACGGGGTGACGGGGTGACGGGGTGACGGAGTGACGGGGTGACGGGGTGACGGGGTGACGCCGGCTGCTTCGCGCGCAGCTGCTTCGCGCGCGGGCTACTTCGCGCGCGGGTGGGCGAGCAGGTAGTGCTCCCGCAACGTGTCGGCGGTGACCTGCGTGTAGATCTGCGTCGTCGTCACCGACGCGTGCCCCAGCAGTTCCTGCACGGTGCGCACGTCGGCGCCGCCGGCGAGCAGGTGCGTCGCGAAGGAGTGGCGCAGCGTGTGGGGCGAGACCTCCTGGGCGAGTTCGGCGCGCTCCGCCGCCGCTTTGATCACGAGCCAGGCGCTCTGCCGCGAGAGCCGAGCCCCGCGCGGCCCGACGAACAGGGCCGGGGTGCCGGATCCGCGCGCCGCCATCGCCGGCCGCGCCCGCACCAGATAGGCGGCGAGCGCCGCCCCGGCGTAGCTCCCGTAGGGCACGATCCGCTGCTTCGATCCCTTGCCGGTCACCCGCACGAAGCCGCCGTCGCCCAGTGCGGCGACGGGATCGTGAGCGGCATCCGCGCGGCCGGGCGCGGTCAGCAGATCGTCGAGGTCGAGGGCCGTGACCTCGCTCACGCGGGCGCCGCTCGCGTACAGCAGCTCGAGCAGTGCGCGGTCGCGGAGGCCGACCGGGTCGTCGCCGCCCGCCGCCGCGAGCAGCGCCTCGACGTCGGCGATCGGCAGGGCCTTCGGGAGGCGCTGCGCGCGCTTCGGGGTGCGCACTCCGCTGCCCGCAT
This sequence comes from Leucobacter chromiiresistens, assembly GCF_001477055.1. GTDB lineage: Bacteria > Actinomycetota > Actinomycetes > Actinomycetales > Microbacteriaceae > Leucobacter > Leucobacter chromiiresistens_A. The sequence goes on along the minus strand of NZ_LDRK01000053.1, from coordinate 11,328 downwards.
GCGTCTCGAGCAGCCCCTCCTCGAACAGGAATCGGTGCAAGCCGCGCACGGTCGAGAGGCGGCGCGTGATGGAGGCGGCGGCGAGCGGCGGGCGCTCCCCTCCGTCTGCGTCGATCTGCGGGCTCGCGAGTTCGGCGACGTATGCGGAGAGCGTCTCCGGGGTGACGCTGCCGAGGTCGGGCACCCCGCTGCGCTCGAGCCACGCGGCGTACGCGGCGAGGTCGCGCCGGTAGGCGGCTTGGCTGTTCGCCGAGAGCCCGAGTTCGAGCGCGACGTGGCGCAGAAACCGCTCCGTTCCCTGCGCGACGCTGAGCGGCATCAGTGCGAGAGCTCTCCCCGCACGGCGTCGCGACCGCTCCACGGCAGTTCGGGATCGCGCAGCGTGCGCCAGCCCCGGGCGCGGGCGGCGGCGGCGGCGAGCACGGCGTTCGCCGTCACCGTGTTCTGCATGCGGCCGTCGAGCACCGCGTCCACCGCCGCGTCGAGCGGCACCCACTGCGGGTGCAGTTCGGCCTCCTCCTCGGAGCGCACGTAGTCGTGCTCCACGGGCGACAGGCCGCGCGCCACGAAGATGCGCATCGCCTCCGTCGAGCTGCCGGGGGCGAGGAACACGTCGAGCAGCAGGTGCCAGTGCTCGGCCTGCAGGTCGACCTCTTCGGCGAGCTCGCGCTGCGCGCCGGCGAGCCCGGATTCGCCGGCCACGTCCATCAGTCCGGCCGGGATCTCCCAGAGGCGGTGCCCGGTGGAGTGCCGGTACTGCTTGATGAGCAGCACCCGGTCCTCGTCGTCGATGGCGAGCACGGACACGGCGCCCGTGTGGTCGAGGTACTCCCGCTCGAGCTCCGCGCCCGCGAAGTCGAAGCGGTCGCGCCGCATGTTCCAGACGGCGCCGTGGGCGAGCACGGTGCTCTCCTCCACTCGCACGTCGTCGGCGCGCTCATCGGCGAGGCCGCCGAACGCGTCGGCGCGCTCGTTCACGAGGCCGCCGAACGCGTCGGCTTCCTCGTGCGGCGTCGCGCCGACGGCGTCACTCACCGTTGTCGACCTCGAACAGCTGGGCGGCGTCGCGACGGTGGATCGCGGCTTCGACGAGCCCGGCGAACAGCGGGTGCGGCATGCCGGGGCGCGAGCGCAGCTCGGGGTGCGCCTGCGTCGCGATGTAGAACGGGTGCACGTCGGTCGGCAGCTCGACGTACTCCACGAGGGCGCCGTCGGGGCTGGTTCCCGAGAAGGAGAGGCCCGAGGCGCCGATCTCGTCGCGGTAGCGGTTGCTGACCTCGTAGCGGTGGCGGTGGCGCTCCGTCGCGGTGGGCGCGTCGTAGAGCGACGCCGCGAGCGATCCCTCGGCGAGCGCCGCCTCGTAGAGGCCGAGGCGCATGGTGCCGCCGAGGTCGCCGCCGTCGATGATGTCGACCTGCTCGGCCATCGTGGCGATGACCGGAACCGGGGTCTCCGGGTCGAACTCGGTGGACGACGCTCCCTCGAGGCCGGTCACGTTGCGGGCGTACTCGATCACCATGCACTGCAGGCCGAGGCACAGGCCGAGCGTCGGGATGTGGTTCTCGCGGGCGAAGCGGAGGGCGCCGAGCTTGCCCTCGATGCCGCGGATGCCGAAGCCGCCGGGCACGCAGATGCCGTCGACGTCGCCGAGCGCTTCGAGCGCCCCCTCCGGCGTCTGGCAGCTGTCGGAGGGCACCCATCGGATGTTGACCTTCGTCGAGTGCGCGAAGCCGCCGGCGCGCAGCGCCTCGGTGACCGAGAGGTAGGCATCGGGCAGGTCGATGTACTTGCCGACGAGCGCGAGCGTCACCTCGCCCTTCGGGTGGTGCACGGCGTCGAGCACGGGCTGCCAGCCGGCCCAGTCGACGTCGTTCGCGCGGTCGGCGAGCCCGAGGTTCTGGACGATGATGCTGTCGAGGCTCTGGTCGTGCAGCAGCTGCGGCAGGTCGTAGATGCTCGGAACGTCGATCGCGTTCACGACCGCGTCCTCGTCGACGTCGCACATCAGCGCGATCTTGCGGAGGTTGTCGTCGGTGACCGGTCGGTCGCTGCGGAGCACGAGGGCGTCGGGCTGGATGCCGATCGAGCGGAGCGCGGCGACGGAGTGCTGGGTCGGCTTCGTCTTCTGCTCGCCCGAGGCGCCCATGAAGGGCACGAGCGAGACGTGCACGAAGAAGACGTTCCCCCGCCCGAGCTCGTGGCGCACCTGTCGCGCGGCCTCGAGGAAGGGCTGCGACTCGATGTCGCCGACCGTGCCGCCGACCTCCGTGATGATCACGTCGGGGCGCGGCGTCTCGGACGCCTGCAGTCGCATGCGTCGCTTGATCTCGTTCGTGATGTGCGGGATCACCTGCACGGTGTCGCCGAGGTACTCTCCGCGGCGCTCCTTGGCGATGACCGTCGAGTAGATCTGGCCGGTCGTCACGTTCGCGGCCTGGGAGAGGTCGATGCCCAGGAATCGCTCGTAGTGGCCGATGTCGAGGTCGGTCTCAGCGCCGTCGTCGGTCACGAAGACCTCGCCGTGCTGGAAGGGGTTCATGGTGCCCGGATCCACGTTCAGATACGGATCGAGCTTCTGCATGACGACGTGCAGCCCGCGCGCCGTCAGCAGGTTTCCGAGACTCGCCGCGGTGAGGCCCTTGCCCAGCGAGGAGACGACACCTCCGGTCACGAAGATGTGTTTGGTGATTCCGGCCTGGTCCGCGCTCTGCTCTGCTCCCACGGGCTTCAATCCTATCAGTTCGATTCGGTCACTGGTGCGCGGGTTCAGCGCAGTTCCTGCCGGGGCACCCACACCTGCTTGATGATCATCAGCACGGCGGCGGTCACGGGGATCGCGACGAGGGCGCCCAGCAGCCCGAGGAGGGTGCCGCCGGCGAGCGCTCCGATGACGACGAGCGCGCCGGGCACGGAGACGACGCGGTTCATCACCCGCGGGGTCAGCAGGTACGACTCGACCTGCATGTAGATCAGGTAGTAGATCGCGGCGATGATCGCGGTCGTCGGGTCGTTGAAGAGCGCTACCACGGTGACGAGCACGGTCGCCACGACCGATCCGATCAGCGGGATGAGCGCGAGGAAGAAGACGCCGACCGCCACGAGACCTGCGAACGGGACGTCGACGATCGTCATCATCACGAATCCGAGCACTGCGTTGATGAAGGCGAGGATGACCATGCCGTTGACGTACCCGCCGACCGACTTCGTCACCTGCTCCGTGATGTCCATCACCTTCGCGCGGCCCGACCTCGGCACGAGCGAGTAGAAAGCGCGTTTCATCGACTGCAGCGATGCGAGGAAGTAGAGGGTGAGGATCAGCACGATGAGGCCGGCCGTGAGCCCGTTGGCGACGCCGATGCCCGCCTGCCACACGCCGCCGGCGACCTGCGCCCAGTTCTCGGGGTCGCCCACGAAGTCCTGCCCGATCGCGAGGAGCTGATCGAAGTCGATGAACTTGCCGAAGCGCTCGTTGAGATCCTCGAACCAGGGCTGCCGCATGATGTCGCGCACGAGCCAGGGCGCGCTGCGCACGAGCAGCGTGATCTGGTTCGCGATCATCGGGATGACGAGCGCGAGCAGCCCGGCGATGACCGCCACGAACCCGCTGAACACCACGGCGATGCCGATCGGCCGCTTCAGGCCGCGCCGCTGCAGCGCGCGCACCACCGGGTCGAGGCTGAGCGCGACGAACAGCGCGGAGGCCACGTACATGATGATCGTGGTGAGCTGCTGGATCATGCCGCCGAAGAGCAGGGCGACGAGCACACCGAGCGTGATGGTGAATCCGAGCTGGAACGGCCCCCGGATCACGAATTCGCGCGTGCGTGCCTTCGCCCGCTCCTCGCGGGCGTCCACAGCCGCTTCGCGCGCGTCGCGGTACATCTCGCGCGTCTCGGCGTCCATCTGCTCGAGGTCGGCGTGCTTCACGTCGGGGTGCGTATCCAGGTACGCGGCCTTCGTCGCGGCGTCATCGCTGATATCGGGCTTCACCGCGCCGCGGGCGCTCAGCCGGCCGAACCACTTCACCATGTGTGGAGCGTAGCAGTGACCGCGGACACGGCTGCGCTCACATCGTTTCGCGCAGCGACAGCAGTTCGGCCGCGTGCTCGAGCGCGCTCCCCGAATCGCTCAGCCCGGAGAGCAGGCGCGCCATCTCGGCGAGCCTCGCGTCTCCGTCGAGGCGGCGGCAGCTGCTCTCGGTGAAGCCCCCTGCCGAGTCTTTGACGACCTGCAGATGGTTCGACGCGAAGGCGGCGACCTGCGCGAGGTGGGTGACCACGATCACCTGCGACGTGCGGGAGAGCCGCGCGAGGCGACGCCCGATCTCGATCGCCGCGGCACCGCCGACGCCGGCGTCCACCTCGTCGAACACGAAGGTCGGCACGGGGTCGACTGCGGCCACGACGACTTCGAGCGCCAGCATCACGCGCGAGAGCTCGCCCCCTGAGGCGGTCTTCGCGATGGGACGCGGGGCCGCCCCGGGGTGCGGGCTCAGCAGCAGCTGCACGTCGTCCCCGCCCGAGGAGCCGAGCGCGGGTGATGCCGCCACGTCGACGACGAACTCGGCGTCGGGGAGCGCGAGCTGGCGCAGTTCAGCGGTGACGAGCTGCGACAGGCGCGCTGCCGCTTCGGTGCGCTGCTCCGTCAGGCGAGCGGCGAGCGCGCGCTCCCGCTCGGTCTCGGCTTCCAGTCGCTCCGCGAGCTCGTCGACCAGCCCGCCGTCGCCGTCGAGCTCGGCGAGGCGCTCGGCGGCGGCCTCCGCGGTCGCGATCACGGCGGCGCTGTCGGCGCCGTACAGCCGGAACAGTCCGTTCAGCGCGGCGAGCCGGTCGTTCGCCCGCGCCAGCTCCCCGGGCCCCTCCTCGTCGAGGTCGCCTGCGTAGGCCGCGAGCTCCGTCGCGGCGTCCGCGATCTGGAAGCTCACGCCGCGCAGCGTCTCGAGCACGGCCGCGAGCCGCGGGTCGAAGTCGGCGACGCGCTCGAGCTCGCGCACCGCTTCGTCGACGAGGCCTCCCGCGTCGCGCGCGAGCGGATCGTCGGATTCGCTCGCGAGCGCCTCGTGCGCCGCCGATGTCGAGGCGCGGAGTGACTCGACGTTGCTCAGCAGCTCGATGCGGGCGGCGAGCTCGGCCTCCTCCCCCGCCTGCGGGTCGACGGCCGCGATCTCGTCGAGCTCCGCCCGCAGTCGCGCGGCCTCGGCGGCGCGCTCGTCGCGCGTCTCGGTCAGCTCGCGCACGCGCTCGCTCAGCAGCTGGCGCTCGCGGTGGCTCTCGCGGTATTCCGCGAGCGTCTCCGCGATGGCCGACCCTCCGAAGCGGTCCAGAGTGTCCCGCTGCGCCGCCGCCGATTTGAGGCGCAGCTGCTCGGACTGGCCGTGCACGGCGAACAGCCGATCGGCCAGGCGGCCGAGACTGCCGACGGGAGCGCTCGCGCCGCCGACGCCCGCGCGGCTGCGCCCTTCGGCGCTCACCGTACGGCTGAGCACGAGCTCGTCGTCCTCGATCTCGCCGCCGAGCTCGTCGACGATATCGGCGACCGCGGGGTCGGCGGTGCGCACGATGCCGTGCACGCGCGCCTGCGACGCTCCGGCGCGCACCGCGCCCGCGTCGCTCCGCTCGCCCATCAGCAGCCCGAGTGCGCTGACGACCATGGTCTTGCCCGCGCCGGTCTCACCCGTGATCGCGGTGAACCCCGGGCCGAGCGGCACCGTCGAATCGACGATCACTCCGAGATCCCGGATTCTGAGTTCTTCGATCATGCGACCTCCCCACCGCGTCGGCTGCCGCGCCATCCCGACGTCGGCAGGTGGAACTTGCGAACGAGCCGGTCGGAGAATACTCCGGCGTTCAGGCGCGCCAACTTCACCGACTCCGCGGATCGGCTCACCGTCACGATCGAACCGGCGGGCAGCTCGGTGCGCCGCCGACCGTCGCACCACAGCACCCCGGGGCCGATGTTCTCCGGAAGAATGCGCACGCGCAGCTCCGAGTCGGTGCCGGTGACGAGGGGGCGGTCGAACAGCGCGTGAGCGGCGATCGGCACGATGAGCATCGCCTGCACGGTCGGCCACACGATCGGGCCCCCAGCGGAGAATGCGTACGCCGTCGAGCCGGTGGGGGTGGCGAGCACCACGCCGTCGCAGGCGAACGTCGATATGGGCCGGCTGTCGACGCCGATCTCCACTTCGAGCATGCGCCGCTGCTTCTCGACGCTCGCCTCGTTGAGCGCCCATGTGTCGGCGATCAGCCGGCCGTCGAGCGTCGCCCGTACGTCGACGGTGAGGCGCTCCTCGACGGTGTAGTCGCGGCGCAGCACGCGGTCGATGGTCGTCGTGAGGTCGAAGCTCTCCATCTCGGCCAGGAACCCGACGTGGCCGAGATTCACACCGACGATCGGGCACTCCGATCCGCGCAGCAGTTCGGCGGCGCGCAGGATCGTGCCGTCGCCGCCGAGCACGATGGCCGCTTCGAGCTCGGTCACGCTGGCGTCGGCGCCCAGCAGGGCGGTGCGCTCGACCTCCAGGTGCGGCGCGAAGTCTGCGCGATCCTGGGCGTCGAACACGGGCACGACGTCGGCTTCGAGCATCGCCGTCACCGCCTCGACGGTCGCGGCCACCGCCTCGTCGCGGTGCGTGTGCGAGACGATCAGGATCCGCCGCGGTTCGTCGAGCTGCATGCTCATCGCCCTTCGTCCACTCGTGCCCGGTCGGTTGTCGAACGCGCGTCGCGGGCTCCGGTGAGCTCGGCGATGCGCGACTCCCATTCTGTCGGAACCACCTCGCCGGCGCGCACGAAGCCGCCGAGGAACTCGCGATTCCCGTGGGTGCCCGTCACCGGGGAGGCCGCGAGGCCGCTCAGCGCGAACCCGTGCTCCTCCGCGGCGCGCTGCACGCCGAGCACCGCGTCGCGCCACTGCTCGGGGGCGGTGACGACGCCGTCCTTCACACGGCCCACTTCGAACTGCGGCTTGATGAGCAGCACGAGCTGCGCGTCGGAGGCGGCGCACGCGGCGATCGCGGGCAGCACGAGGCGCAGCGAGATGAACGACAGGTCCGCCACCACGAGCGTGGGCGGCTCGGTCACCCCCGTGTCGGCGGCGAGGTTCGCCGGCGTGAGCTCGCGTGCGTTGCGGCCCTCGACGAGTTTGACGCGCGGATCGTCGCGCAGCTCGGCCGCGAGCTGGTCGTGGCCGACGTCGACGGCGAGCACGGCGCGAGCGCCGCGTTCGAGCAGCACCTGCGTGAAGCCGCCGGTCGAGGCCCCGAGATCGAGCGCGATGCGGCCGGCGGGGTCGACGCCGAACTCCTCGAGCGCTGCGAGCAGCTTGTGCGCGGCTCGGCCGACGTAGTGATCGTCGTCGGCGACCGTCACGATGTCGCCCAGAGCGACGCGCACCCCCGGCTTCGCCGCCACGGCGCCGTTCACGGTCACCCGGCCGTCTCCGATGAGCTCCGCCGCCCGGCTGCGCGACCGTGCGAGTCCGAGCTGCGGCAGTACCCGGTCGAGGCGCTCGGCGTCGCCCGCCCACACCGCACGTCGCTCGGCGTGCGGCAGCTCCGCGGCGCTCGGGAGCCCCGCGGCCCCCGTGCGATCCGCACGCGCCTCACGCCCCGCCATGATCACCCCGCTGGAGCTCGGCGAGCAGCTCGTCGTGCAACTGCTCGAACTGCGCGGCCCGCTGCGGCAGCGGCTGGGATTCGATCAGCTCGATGCGACTCACGAGACCATCGGCCTCCGCTCCGGCACCGGCGGCGCTCCGGGCAGCCTCCTGCGCCGGCACGTCGCGGTGCTCGCTCTCGCCCCAGTCGGTCTCGCCCATGCATCAAGCCTAGCGAGCGCCGCCGACAAGCCGGCTCAGGCCGCGCGCCAGTGATCCTCGTACAGAATCTCCGGCACCTTGAGACCGTAGATCGCGAGCCCGGAGGCCCAGATCGCCGCGCACCCCGCCCGGAGCAGGTTGATCGGGGAGTCCCCCTCGGCGACGACCGAGGCGATGTGGCCGTCCATGCGCACCTTCGCGGTGCCGACCTGCATCGTGCCGTCCTTCAGCCGCTCGGTCGACGGATACGGCTCGTGCAGCTCCGACAGCGACGCGACGATGTACTCGGGTCGCATGTCCTGCGACGCCGCGACGAGCTGCTTCGGTCGGTCGACGCCGGTCAGCACGTGCAACGACGGGATGCCGGCCGCGACCGCACCCTTGATGTCCGTGTCGAGGCGATCTCCGATCATGAGCGCGTTGCGCGTGCCGAAGCGCTCGAATGCGGCTTCGAAGATCGGCGTCTCCGGCTTCCCGGCGAAGACCGGCAGCCGCTGCACCGCGGTGTGCACCGCGGAGACCAGGGTGCCGTTGCCCGGGGCCAAGCCGCGCGCCACGGGGATCGTCCAGTCGGTGTTGGTCGCGATCCAGGGCAGGGGCTCGCGCCCGGGCTCCTCCGCGAGCGCGAACGCGGCCTCCGCCAGATGCGCCCAGCCGACCTCGGGGGCGAAGCCCTGCACGACGGCAACCGGATCCTCATCGGCGCTCCGCGTCACCTCGAAGCCGGCCTTGCCGAGCTCGTCGACGAGACCGTCGCCGCCGATCACCAGCACCCGCGACCCCGGGGCGACCGTCTGCCGCAGCAGCGTCACCGCGGCCTGCGGGGACGTGACGATCTCGCCCGCCTCCGTCTGCAGCCCCAGTTCGCGCAGGTGGGCCGCCACCGTCTCATCGGTGCGCGACGCGTTGTTCGTCACGTAGCCGACGCGCACGGTCTGCGCCGCCCGGTTCAACTCCTCCACGGCGTGCGGGATCGCGTGCGGGCCCCGGTAGATCACGCCGTCGAGGTCCGCGAGCAGCAGCTCGCGGCCCTCGATCGGCGCTGCGCCGAGCGCGGTGGCTCGTCTGCCGAACAGCCCCATCAGTCGCGCCGCTCCGCATCTGCATCCGGCTCGTCGCCGGCCGCTGCGGCGCCCGACGCCTCGTCGGCGCCCGATGGTGCATCGGACCCGCCGCTCCGGTCGGTATCGCCCCCGATGATGCCCGCGGCGGCGAGGAGTTCGTCGACCTCGGCCTCGATCGACATCTCCTCGTATTCCGCGGCGCCGGCGCCGGCGCCGTCCTCGTCCGTGGCGACCTCGGCGGCTTCGGGCTCGACGGACGCGTCGAATTCGACTGCCCCGTCGGAATCCGCCGCGGCGTCATCGGCGGCATCGGGATCGACGGCGGCGTCGGGATCGACGGCCTGGAACTCGCCGATCACCTCCTCCGCGGCCTCGTTCTCGAGCTCCGCGTCGCGCTCGTCGTCGATCACGTCCTCGTACACCTCGAAGACCTCGAGCTCGTCGAGCGATCCGTGGTGCGCCTGCAGCGCCCGCGCAGCGCGCTCGGCGTGCGCCAACCACTGCGCCGCCTCCCGTGAACGACCGAGGTCTTCGAGCACGGCGGAGTATGCGGCGAACAGGTCGGGGCTCCACGAGAAGGCCTTCGACGGATTGAGCTCGGGGATCTCCAGTTCGAAGAGCGCCTGCTGCGTCTGCCCGAGGTCGAGGCGGGCGCCAGACATCGCGATCGCGAGATGCACGCGCTGCTCGGTGTCGAGACGCGATGCGTCCACCTCGAGCCCGGTCTCGATGGCCTTGTCGGGACGGCCGAGACCGCGCTCGCAGTCGACCATGAGCGAGACGTGCCCGTCGAGGCCGCTCAGCCGTCGGTACGTGCGCAGCTCGCGGAGCGCCAGGGCGAAATCGCCGGTGCGGTACGCCGTGATCGCGAGGGTCTCGCGAGCGACCGGAATGCGGCCCGCGCGACGGTTCGCGGAGAGCGCGTGCTGGTGCGCGAGCTCCGGGTCGTCGTCGATCAGGAACGCCACCATCGCCAGGTGCCGCGCGACGCGCTCCTGCACGTCGGCCTGCAGGGTCTTCAGCTCGTTGCGCGCCGACGGGTGGAGGTCTTTCGGCTCGACCTCGTCGGGGAGCACGGGATCGCGGTGGTCCGAGCGTACGGGGCGCAGCTCGTGCTGCAGCCGCTCGGCCTCGGTGAACGTGCGGTCGCGGCCGCCGCGGTCGCTGCGCCCCGCGCCGCGGGTGCCGCCCCGACCGTAGGCGGGCGCTCCGTCGCGCTGCGCACGGCGATCGTCGCGGTCGCCGAACTCGCGCCGCGGACCGCGGTCGTCGCGGTCGCCGCGACGCGGCGCACGGGAGTCCCGATCGTCGCGGCCCGGACGACGGTCATCCCGGTCGCCGTACTGCGAGCGACGGTTGTCGCGGTCGCCGAACTCACGGCGCGGTCCGCGGTCGTCGCGCTGCGGACGACGATCATCCCGGTCGCCGTACTGCGGACGGCGGTTGTCGCGGTCGCCGAACTCACGGCGCGGTCCGCGATCGTCGCGCTGCGGACGACGATCATCCCGGTCGCCATACTGCGGACGGCGGTTGTCGCGGTCGCCGAACTCACGGCGCGGTCCGCGATCGTCGCGCTGCGGACGACGATCATCCCGGTCGCCATACTGCGGGCGACGGTTGTCGCGGTCGCCGAACTCACGGCGCGGTCCGCGATCGTCGCGGTTGCCGGACTGCGGACGCCGGTCGCCATCACGCTGCGGGCGTCGGTCGTCACGGTTTCCGTAGCCGGGGCGACGGCGCTCGCCATCGCGCTGTGCGCGGCGGTCGCCATCGCGGTCCTCGAAGCTCCGCCGCGGTCGGCGGTCGTCGCGGTTGCCGTACTGCGGGCGCCGCTCGCCGTCCCGCTGCGGGCGGCGCTCGCCGTCCCGCTGCGGGCGCCGGTCGCCATCGCGCTGCGGACGACGGTCGCCATCACGCTGCGGGCGCCGGTCGCCATCGCGGTCGTCGAAGCTCCGCCGCGCTCCGCGGTCGTCGCGGTTGCCGTACTGCGGGCGGCGCTCGCCGTCCCGCTGCGGGCGGCGGTCATCGCGGTTGCCGAAGTCGGGGCGGCGACGCTCGCCGTCGTTCGCAGAGCCAGGGCGGCGCCCGTTCCGGTCGCCGTCTCCGCGCTGTTTCCGGGGTCCACGATCCGAGAAGTCGTTCCGACCGGGTCGTTCGTTCATGGGATGCCTCCGAAGATCAGCGCTGTTGAGATGTCGATAACAAGCGAAAGGGCCGCACAATGCGAGCCAGCATTGGCTCTCACTGTACGACCCTTTCTGTAAAAGGTGTCCGGCGGTGTCCTACTCTCCCACAAGGTCCCCCTTGCAGTACCATCGGCGCAGTCAGTCTTAGCTTCCGGGTTCGGAATGTGACCGGGCGTTTCCCTGACGCTATAGCCGCCGTAACTCTATTCACATATGACCACACCCACCCCCAACGGGTGACTGCGTGGCCGTACGTCTAG
>NZ_LDRK01000052.1 GCF_001477055.1 Leucobacter chromiiresistens | reverse complement strand
TCGTTCTGATCGGCGCCCTGCTGCTCCCGCTGACGCTGCGCACCGCGTCGGCCGCCGCGCAGCTGTCGCGCGCCCGGGTGCGCGCCTGGGGCGCAGACCTGCCCGCGGCGCACTACGCGCCCCCGTCGCCGGGCCTGCGCGGGCAGCTGCTGGTGCTCGCCGAACCGCGCCGCTGGGCCGACCTCGCGTTCGAGACGCTGATCGCGTTCCCCCTCCGCACCGTGAACGCCGTGCTGGCGATCGCCTGGACGGCGGTCGCGCTCGGAGGCACCACCTACCCGGCGTGGGGCGTCTTCCTGCCTCCGCCGGAGCAATCGCTGCCCGGGCTCGTGCTCGACGCCTGGACGGGAGCCGAACCCGGCACATTCGCCCGCTCCTTCCCGGTCGAGGCCGTGTGCAACTTCGCGGCGGGCGTCGTGTTCCTGCTGCTGCTGCCGGCAGTGCTGCGCGGCCTCGCACGGCTCGACGTGCTCGTGACCACCGCCGCGCTCGGCCAGGAGGCGCCGAGCGGGGTCGCTCCCGCTCCCGCCGGGGCGCGCGGAGTCCCCGGAGGCGAGCCCGCGGCCGGGCTCGCGGGAGCCTCCGCGGGCGGGTCGGCGCGAGCCTCCTCGAGCGGGCTCGCAGCAGGCCGCACCGTCTCGTGGTCGGCCGAGAACTGGGCGTGGATCGCGGCCGGGTTCGCCGCGGTCGTCGCTCTCGCCGTGGGCTGGCCCGTGCTCGCGGTGCTCTACGGCGTCCACGTCGTGATCGCGATGCTCATCGCCGCAGCCCAGGCGCTCGCCCTGGTGCTCGTGGTGCGCTGGGCCGCGGTGGGCATCGCGGTGCAGACGGCGGCGGCGGTCGCGACCGTGCTCGTGAGCGCGTCGACGCATGCCGCCTGGCCGTGGCCGTGGCCGGTCATGGCGCTGCTCGTGCAGGCCGTGCTCGTGCTGATCGTCGCGCTGCGCCGCCACTGGCTCTGGGCCGCCGCGGCGTGGGCAGGGCCGCACGCGGCCGTGGCGCTCGCCGCGTTCGCCGTCGGCGTCGACGGCGCCGCGGGGGCCAGCCTGATCGTGTCGGCATCGGTCTCGGCCGCGGTGCTCGTCGGCGGAGTGCTCGGGCGCCAGTGGCTCGCGAATCGAGGGGCGCTGCGCGAGGAGCGGCGCACGAGCGCGGGGCTGAGCGCGCAGCGGCGCGAGCTCGAGGAGCGCAACCGCATCGCCCGCGAGTTGCACGACGTCGTGGCGCACAGCATGTCGGTGATCAGCGTGCAGGCGACCACGGCGAAGTACCGCTTCCCCGAGCTCGGCGACGATGCGGAGCGCGAGTTCGCGTCGATCGCGGGGTCGTCGCGGCAGGCTCTCGCCGAGATGCGCGGCCTGCTCACGCTGCTGAGATCCGCCGATGAGGATGGCGGCGCCCCGCTCGCCCCGCAGCCGACGATCGCCGAGATCCCGGCGCTCGTCGCAGCGACCCGCCGCTCCGGCCTGCGCATCGCGCTCGTCGTCGAGGGGGTGCCCGACGCAACGGCGCTGGCCCCGGCGGTCGGCCTGACCGCGTACCGCGTGGTGCAGGAGTCGCTCAGCAACGCGATGCGCCACGCGCCGGGCGCCGAGGTCTCCGTGTCGGTGCGTGCCGCGGCCGGTGCGCTCGAGATCGATGTGGAGAACGGCGCGGCGACGACGAGCGGTCAGCACGCCGCGCCCGGCTCGGGGCTCGGCCTCGCCGGGGTGCGGGAGCGCGTCGAGGCGCTCGGCGGTTCGGTCGCGTTCGGCCCGACCGCGGAGGGCTTCGCCGTGCGGGCGCGCCTGCCGCTCGGGTGAGCGGGCCGCGTCGGGGTCCGCTTCGGTGAGAGATTCGGCCGGGGTGCGACGCTTCGGCGGATGTTCGGCTCACCGAAGCCGGATCCCTCACCGAAGCCGAATCCCTCACCGACACCGAGAGCACAGGGGCCGGGCGCGACGGCGCACCGCCTACGGCACCCGGCGGATCCACTCCTCGGTCAGGAACTTCTTCTCGACGAGCCGCTCGGCAGCATCCCACTCGCCCTCGGTGACCTCGCCGTCGGTGCCCCCGTGCCGCCGCTTGAAGACCTCGATCATGCGCTCGATGATCTCCTCCCGCGGCAGGCCGGTCTGGCTGCGCAGCGGGTCGACGCGCTTCTCCGCGCTCGCGGTGCCCTTGTCGGAGAGCTTCTCCCGGCCGATGCGCAGCACCTGCGTCATGGCGCCCGCATCCATGTCGTACGCCATGGTGACGTGGTGCAGCACGGCGCCCGATCCGAGGCGCTTCTGGGCGGCTCCGCCGATCTTGCCCTGCGGGCTCGTGATATCGTTCAGCGGCTTGTACACGGCGTCGATGCCGAGCGACTTCAGCGCCTCGAGCACCCACTCGTCGAGGTACGCGTACGAGTCGGCGAAGCTCATGCCCCGCACGAGCTCGCCCGGTACGTACAGCGCGTAGGTGATGCACGCCTCCGGCTCCATGTACATCGCCCCGCCGCCCGAGATGCGCCGCACGATCTGCGCGTGCCGCGCCTTCGCCTGCTCCTCGTCGACCTCGTTCTTCACCGACTGGAAGCTGCCGATGAAGACGGCGGGGGCGTTCCACTCCCAGATGCGCAGCGTCGGCCCGCGCAGGCCCTCGCCGACGGCTGCGGTGAGCACCTCGTCGAGGGCGGCGTTCAGCACGGGGGCGATGGGCGGCTCGTGCACGATCTGCCAGTCGTAATCGCGCCAGTGAGCGGCGCCCGTCACGGCGCGGCGGATCGCGACGCCGACCGAGTCGGGCGTGAATCCGAGCAGATGCACCTCGCTGGGGAGCGCCTGCCGGATGGCCGTCGCGAACTCCTCGATCGTGCCGTTCGGGTGGTGCCCCTCGATGGCCTCGTTGATGCAGGCGAGCGCGTCGTCGGGCTCCAGGAAGAAGTCGCCCGACAGGCGGAAGTCGGTGATGCGGTCGTCGACGACCTCGAAGTCGACGACGACCAGCTTGCCGCCAGGAACCTTGTACTCGCCGTGCATGCTCATATCTTCAGCGTACGCCCGAGCGCGGCGTTTCCACACCGTTTCCGCACCTGCGAACGCTCGATTCAGTCGCTGGCGACGCGCTCCTGGATCCAGGTGGCGACATCCGCGAAGACCTCGTCGCGGTTGGTCTCCTGCAGGATCTCGTGGCGTGCGCCGGGGTAGAGCTTCACGGTCACGTCGCGCACGCCCTTCGCGCGGTACGCCTCGGCGAGCAGGCGGACGCCGTCGCCGCGGCTCAGCGGGTCGTCGGATCCGGAGACGATGAGGATCGGCACCTCGGGCGCGAGGCCCGCGCCCGGCTTGCCGAACAGCCGCAGACCGTCGGCGACGCCGAAGAGGCGCAGGATGTCGGCTTCGAAGCACAGCGGATCGTTCGCGAAGGCCTCGGAGACCGCGGGGTCGCGGCTCAACCACTCGAACCCGTTCGCCTCGGGCGCATCCCACCGGGCGTTGAGGTTGCCGCTCTCCATGTGGCGGAAGGTGCGGAACGCGGACCCCGAGAGCACCACCGCGTCCCAGGTGCGCGGGTGCTCGTTCATGATGCGCTGCGTCATGAGCGACCCCCACGAGTGGGCGAAGACGACGAGCGGCAGCCCCGGGTGGCGCTCGCGCGCGATACCGGCGAGCTGCCGCACTCCCGCCTCGGCGGCGAGCAGCCCGCCGGTGCCGAGCCTGCCGAGGCGGGAGAGGTCGCCGTCGTGCTGCCTGCGACCGGTCTCGCCGTGCCCGCGATGGTCGTCGGCGACGACGGTGAAGCCGATCGCGGCGAGGTGCCGGGCGAACGCGTCGTACCGGAGGGCGTGCTCGCCGATGCCGTGGGAGATCTGCACGACGCCCACCGCGTCGGCGGCGCGCCATTCGTAGCAGCGGATCTCGACGCCGTGTGCGTCGACGAAGTCGAACTCGACGCGCTCTTCCGTGATGCTCATCTGCCCATTCTGCTGTCTCGGTGCGGCGGGCACCAGGGAGGCCGCTGAACGCGGGCGGGGGTCACGATCCGTCGCCGACGCCCCAGCCGTAGGCGAGCTTGTGCGCCTTCAGCACGAAGAACGACTCGGTCGAGGCGACCCCGGGCACCTGCTGCAGGGTGCTGAACATCAGGTCGGTGTAGTGCTCGATGTCGCGGCACACCACCTCGACCATGACGTCGAATCCGCCGCTCGTCAGCACGACGTAGCTGGTCTCGGGCAGCTCTGCGAGCGCCTCGCACACCGACGGGGCGGTGCCGGGCTCGCACTTGATGCCGATCAGGGCGAGCCGGTCGAACCCGATGTTCAGCGGGTTCGCGATCCCGACGATCTGGAAGAGCCCGCTCTCCTGCAGCCGCTGCACGCGGTACCGCACCGACGACGCGGAGACCCCGAGATCCTGCGCCAGGCTGCTGAACGGCGTGCGGCCATCGACCTGCAGGGCGGCGATGAGCTTGCGATCCAGCTCGTCGAGATCGAGGTGGGATGCCGCGTGGTCGCGCTCCGTCATGAGGCCTCCTCGGCTGATCGATGGCGGATTCAGTCTAGGGGCGCCCTCACGGCGCAGCGGGCGCGGGCTCGCCGTCGACCACGGTGAGCACGGCCGAGGCGCCGAGCAGCAGCTCCGGGTTCTCCACGAGGGGATTCGCCGCCCACACGACGAAGCTCGCCCGGAACCCCGGCGCAATGCTGCCGAGCTCGTCGTCGCGGCCGGTCGCGTACGCCGTGCCGACGGTGAAGGCCTCGAGCGCCTGCGGCGGGGTGAACACGCGCTCCGGCTGGTAGGGCGCGCGATCGCGCTCGAGCACCGACTGCGCGGTCAGTGCGATGAAGAGGTTGTCGGCCGCCTCGTGGGGCGCCGTCGGCGCGTCGGTGCCGAGCGCGAGCCGCACCCCCGCCTCGCGGAACTTGTGCCACGGGAAGCCGGTCACGGCGCGCTCGTCGCCGAGCACCGCCTGCCAGTTGTCGAGCACGGCGGGATCGCAGTGCACGGGCTGCATCGAGGCCGTGACGCCGAGCTCGGCCATGCGGGCGATGGTGTCGTCGGCGACGTACTCGAGGTGCTCGACGCGCGCCCGCCGCTCGGGGCGGGGGCCGTTGACCCGCTCGGCTTCGGCGACCATGTCGAGCGCGATGGTGCTCGCCTCGTCGCCGATCGCGTGCAGCGCGAACTGCAGCCCCGCGGCGTCGGCCGCGACTGCGACGGGCAGCGCGAACTCGCGCTCCCAGATCGGGCCGGGGAGCGCGCCGTTCGCGTACG
Source organism: Leucobacter chromiiresistens (assembly GCF_001477055.1). GTDB lineage: Bacteria > Actinomycetota > Actinomycetes > Actinomycetales > Microbacteriaceae > Leucobacter > Leucobacter chromiiresistens_A. The sequence continues at coordinate 7,351 of NZ_LDRK01000052.1, read as the reverse complement.
GGGCGCGCATCGCGGCGGTGCACGCGTCGATGACGCCGTCGAGGATGAACTTGACGCCCGAGATGCGCAGCCACTGGTCGCCGTACTTCGCGGCCACCTCGTCGCGGATGCGCGCCACCTCGGCGATCTCGGCGAGGTCGGTGTCGAGGTCGCCCGAAGCCGTGAGCAGCCAGTGCGCGTTCACGGGGAACGGCAGACGGCCGTCGCGGTCGAGCAGGCGGCTGTACGTCGACAGCTCGGCGTACCCGAACGACATCTCGGTCGCGCCGGTGACCCCGGTCTCGAGGTAGGCGGAGAACGCGTTCGCGAGGAAGCGGTCGCGATCCTCGTCCGTCGCCACCGACTCCAGGTAGCTCCAGGCGTGCTTCACCGCCGCGGTCTCGAGGAGGAACCCGGTGGCGTCGCCGTTCGCGTCGCGCACGATCTCGCCGCCCACGGGGTCGGGGGTGTCGCGGGTGATGCCCATCGCCTCCAGCGCCGCGGTGTTCACCCAGACGGAGTGCAGATCGTTCGCGTCGAGCACGACGGGCACGTCGGAGACGACGGCGTCGAGCATCGCGGCGGTCGGCCGCTCGCCGGGGCCGAAGATGTCGAAGCGCCAGCTCACGCCCGTGATCCGCTGCGCATCGGGGTTCGCCTCGCGCGCCGCGGCGAGCCGGCGCTGCACCTCGGCCACCGAGTCGGCGTCGCGCAGCTGCACCTTGCCGAGCGCCTCGCCGAGCATGAGCATGTGGGCGTGGCCCTCGGTGATGCCGGGCGTGACGAACGCTCCCGCGAGGTCGATCTCACGAGCCTCCGCGCCGGCCGCCGCCCGCACCGCGTCGAGGTCGCCGACGGCGATGAAGCGGTCGCCCGCGACGGCGAAGCTCTCCTGCGGGGCGGTCTCCGCGGGTCCGGTGAAGACGACGGCGTTGCGGTAGACGGTGGTGGGGGCCGACATGGAGGGCTCGCTTTCGGTGCTGAGGCGGTGGGTGACGGGGTGGGTGCTGGTGCTGGTGCTGGTGCGGGTGCTTCGGTGCTCGCGCGGTGCGCCGTTCAGGCGTTCGCGGTGGCGGCGTCGCGGGCCGCGGCCCGGGCGAGCGCGCGCTCGGCCCCGGTGGAGACGCGGGCGACGAACACCATCGGAACGATCACCGCGAAGCTGACGATACCGGTGATGAGCGTGAACGGGGCGATGCCGAGCCCGTCGATCAGCACACCGCCGATGAGCGGCGCGAAGCTGGAGCCGACGAGGTAGGCGCCGAGCAGGGGCCCCGACCAGCGCCCGCGCGCGTCGAGCCCCGCCGCCGTCGCGATGAAGAGCGCGAATGCGAAGGCGTAGATGGAGCTCACGGCGATGATGAGCACGGCGAAGGTCAGCGGATCGGCGGTGAGCCCGGTCCACACCTTGAGCGCACCGCCGATCACGAGCGCGATGGTCAGCGGCCAGGCGCGCCCGAACCGGTTGCCGAGCACCGCGGCGATCAGCATGCCGAGGATTCCGCCCGCTGCGGAGAGGCTGAGCGTGAATCCGAGCGACTGCTCGTCGATGCCGAGCACGTCGCCGAGCACGGGGGCCATCGTCCAGATCGCGTCCTCGCTGGTGCCCCAGATCGGGAAGAGGATGAGGATCGCGATGCCGGCGAGCGTGATGCGGCGGGGCTCGGCGATCTGCAGGCTCTGGGTGACGTCGACGGGGGCGGCGTGCTCGGGCGCGTCGGGCAGCCAGGCGGCGAGCGCGAGCCCGACGAGGGAGATCAGCGCGAGCGTGCCGAAGACGCTGCCCTGCGTGATGCCGATGAGGGGGATGACCGCGAGGATGACGGTGATGAGGGCACGGTTGACGAGGCCGCTGGTCGCCGAGATGCGGTTGGGGTTGCGCAGGGCGGCGATGGCGGCGCCGGAGGTGGAGATCGCCGCGCCGACGCCGGCACCTCCGACGATGAGGCCGGTCACGACGATGGCGGTCGCGGGTACAAGGGCCGCGGCGCCGAACGCGACGACGGCGATGCCGAGGCCGACGATGGCGAGCGGGCGTCGCAGGCGGCCGGAGGCGATGCGTCCGGTGCCGAGGCCGACGACGGCCGAGGCGAGCAGGGCCCAGGTGAGGATGTTGCCGGAGGCGACGGCGTCGAACCCGAGGGCTCCGAGCGCGGTGATGATGAACGGCGCGAGGTTCGCCATCATGAGGCTGGCGAGCGCGATGAGGAAGGTCGCGCTGCCGTTGCGGAGGGTCAGTGGGAGCCGAGGATCGGCGTCGATCTGCGTGCGTGACACGGGAACTCGTTTCTCCGGCTGCGTCGCCGGGTGGTGCAGCGTAACCGAATTCGTTTCGGTTTAGCCGCATACATGTTCCCCCGGTGTGGGAGGATCTGTCAAACGGATGTGACGATCGATCCGCTGATCGGATCCGTCGATCGGATCCGTCGATCGGATCCGCTGATCGGATCCGCCGATCGAGTACGCGAGAGGGGCAGAGGTGGCGCGACCGAAGACCGCACGGCTGAGCCGCGAGATCATCGGGCGGGCGGCGATCGAGCTGGCCGAGTCCGGGCGAGAGCTGCAGCTCGTGCCGCTCGCACGGGAGCTCGGGGTGAGCGTGTCGTCGCTCTATCATCACGTCGACGGGCGCGACGGCGTGATCCGGGCGATGCGCGAAGTGCTCGTGCCGCAGTACCTCGCCGATGTGCCGCAGGGGTCGGGGTGGGAGGAGCGGATCCGCCTCGAGGTGGAGCGCACGTGGCGCATGTACGCCGGCCATCCGCGCGTGCTGCAGTACATGGTCACCGCGGTCATCGACGAGCCCGATGTGATGCGCTTCTACAACGCGCTGGCCGATGCCCTGGCCGAGGCCGGCCTCCCGGCGGGCGAGCTGCTGACGACGATCGAGGTGATCGACGCGTTCACGTTCGGGGCGGCGCTCGACACGCTCTCACCCGACACGATCCTCGACCCGGCGAGCGCCGGCGACGTGCTCGGCGGGCTGCTCGCCGACCACCCGGTGGGCGCCGAGCGCAATCGGCGCCTCTTCGACCGCGGCCTCGATCTGCTGCTCGCCGGTATCGCGGCGCGCGTGGCGACGGCGACGACCCCGCCGACGTAACCCCGCCGCCGCGCCGCCTCGGCCCCGCCGATGCAGCGGGGTCACTTGAGGAGTGTGTTGCGCCCGGAGAATCCACCGACACGCTCCCGAAGTGACCTCGCTCGCACGGCGCGGTCGGGCGCGCCGCTCGTCCCGTGCGCTCGGGCGGAGGTCGGCGGATCGTGCGCCGATTTGTGCCTGATCAGTCACAGTGTGTACCATGAGTCACGGGGGCAGTGTCGACGAAAGGTCCCCGTGCATCCCGCGCAATCGAAGCAGCCCGGCCTGCTGGCGAGCCTGGAACGCGCCGCGCAGCGCGACCGCGCTTCGGCCGCCAGGTACCCCATTCCTCCCGTGCTGTACGTTCCGGTGCGCGAGAGCGCCGCGGGCAGGATCGCCGAAGTGCGGCCGACCCGCGAGGGGCGCCGGGCGCTGCTCGCGTACAGTGCGCTCGACCGACTGCTCGTGCACTGCGGAGACGCCCAGCCGTGGGTGCTCGTGCGCCTCGCCGATCTGGAAGTGATCATGGCCGAGCAGCCGTTCGATCTGGTCGCCTTCGACCCGGAGATTCCCGTGGGCTTCAGCGAGAACGGTCGGCTGGTATGACGCAGATCTCCGTCGAGCAAGACGCCGTCGAAGCCCTCCTCGCGAAGTACCGCTCGTTCATCGACGACGTGGATGCCGCCCTGGCCGCCTTTCCGGGAGTGGTCGACGGAGGACTCGCATCGGAGAAGATCGGGATCATCGCGGAGGCTGTCGTGCGCCTCGGCAAGCTCGCGATGGTCGCCGAGGAGGCGCTCTGCCAGGTGACGTCGGAGGTCGTCGAGGCGCTCCTCGACGAGGATCAGGACGCCGCCGACGTCTTCGCCGGGCTCGAGGGGTACGGGCTGCTGTGAGCGACCGCATCGATCTGCGCATTCCGGGCGACGCCTCGGCGATGTACGAGATGGGGGAGTGGTTCGACCGGCGGCTCGGAACGGCCATCGATGAGATGGTGAGCCGTCTGACGCGCACGCAGAGCGACGTGCAGTACAGCTGGGAGGGCGAGTCGATGGAGGCGTTCCAGACCGCGACGTCGGTGCACGCCATCGAGCTCGATGCGATCCCGGGATACCTGGCACGGGTGCGCCAGACGCTCGAAGCCTTCGCTGATCGCCTCACACGCGGGCGCGGGCACTTCGCCGGCTACGCTGAGGAGGCTGCGGCCGCGGGAATGGCGGTGGACGGCACCGAGTACATCTCACCCCCCGAGCCGCCGCTCGATGTCGCTTCGACGGGATCGCTCACCCCCGCGGCCGAGCGCGAAGCGGCGAGCGCGCGACGCGCCTACGAGAGTGCCGCACTGCTCTTCGAGGAGATACGCGGCTTGGTCGACGACTGGAATGCCGACACGCTCGAGTGGATCGACACGCACTTCGACCCGCTCGTCGAGCAACTCGAAACGTTCGAGAAGATTCGCGGGCTCACCGACTACTTCGCGCTCAACGGCTTCACCCTCGCCGAAGTGCTGCTCGCCGCCGCGGACCAGAGCGCGAAAACCATTCTCGGCAGTTTCCGCGACCAGCAGACGCGGCTGCAGGGCGAACACGACGAGCACCGACGCAATGCGCGATCGGGTGACCCGGCGCGTCGGTCCCTCGCTGAGGAGTACGAGGCGACGAGGGAGCAGACCAACCGTACGGCGACCGAACGCGCTGCGCGTCACGCGAGCTGGCTCGACCCGGCGGCGAAGGCGTTGCGCGCCGCCGGGCCGATCTCGGATCTCCTGAAGTCGGGTGTCGCACTTGCGGACGGCGAGCCGCCTTCCACCGTCGGGGCGGGGCTCGCCGGAGCTCTGGCTGGAGCAGGAGCCGGGGGAAAGGTCGGCGCCTGGGTGGGCGCACAAACGGCGTTGTTCATGCCCGCCGCCGCGGCACCGGGAAGTGTCCTCGGCGGGACTGCAGGGGCGCTCTTCGGGGGCGCCGCCGGGAGCGGTCTGGCGCAGGGCGCTTGGGAGGCGGCGCTGCCGCTCAAGGTGCGAGACGCCCTCGACGAGGGGCTGCGGGGCAGATTCACGGGGCAGTATCGGCTGGTGCGGCAGGTGTTGCGAGACGACGCACCGGGAGGCGTGCCATGAGCGTCGAGCGGTGTCGGCTGCCGATCGCCCCCGCGCTCCCTCCTCGAAAGCGCCGTGTCTCCGCCGACTCCTTGCGCGTCCTGCTGATGATGCTGGTGGGGGAATTCGCATTCCTCCTGGGCGCGGGGGTGCTTGCGGGCCCGCCGCGGCCGGAGGCCCTGTGGTTCGGCTCCTTGATGTGGTGGGCGGTCAGCGCGTGCATCATCGGCCTCATACTGACGTACTTCGGATGGAACGGAGCGATCTACCCGCAAGGAGTGGTGAGCTACGTGCGAGATGCCCAGAACCTCGTCATCCGCACCCCGCGCGTGAGGAAGACGATCATCGGCTCGTTGTTCGTGGTCTCGAACGTCGTCTTCGGTGCCTGCTCGGTCGTGGCGCTGTGCTGGGCCATCTCCGTCGGTGCGGAGCTCCGCCGCTCCTGGTGGTCGGGGATGGTGACGACTTCGCTGTTCCTTCCAGTGAGCCTCTACATCGCTCGGCACGTGTGCCGGTTCGCCTTTCGATCCCCGGGCATCACGCTCGCACCGACCGGCATCAGCGGGCGCACCGAAGGCGGTCATTTGGAGGAGACGGACTGGGGCGCCGTCAGCGCGGTGTCGGCGGTCCGCACGGCGGCGACGAGGAGGCTTCCGGCCTACACCTCGGTGAGGATCGAGACCGCCCGAGCCGCGTTCACCGCCAGCTCGATGGCGTTCGACTCCGACCCGCACGGTGTGACGAGCGTGATCGAGTTCTTCCGTCAGCACCCCGAGCACCGAAACGCGCTGCAGGATCCACGCGCGGCGCTGGAACTGGTGCGGAACGCGATGCTGTCCGGGTGGCGCGGAGCGGAGGCTGCCGCATGACCGTCGACCGATTCCGCCTGTCGGTCGGCGAGCGCCTGCCAGCGTCTCCGCTCCGCGCCTTCCTGCGATCGGTCTACGCACTGGGCCTGGGGGCGGTGATCGCGCTGACGCTGTGGTATCGCGTGGAGGTGCTCGACGATTTCGTGCCGTGGCCAGGCGATGTCTGGGAGCACGTGGTCAACCTGTCGATCGTCTACTTCTGCGTGCTCGCACTCGTCGCAGTGCTGCGGCCCCGATGGCGTACGGACCCCGACCACGGAGTGGTGGGTTACGAGCGGCGTTCGGGAGGCCTGACGATCCGCACTCCCGTCGCCTCGACGACGTGGTTGCTGGCGGCAGCAGCGCTCGGTCTCATCGGCCTGGGCGCGTGCGCGCTGGGCATGCTGATCTGGTCTCGGCCTCCTGCGGTATGGCTCTGGGGTTGGGAATCGACGTGTGTCGCGCTCTGCGTCGCGTGCCTCCCCGCCGGGATCGACCTCGCGATCAGGACGATCGCGTACGCGATCACGACCAGGGGGGTCACGCTGACGCCGACGCGCATCAGCGCGCAGGCCGAGGGAAGCCGTCTCACGGAGGTGCCGTGGGAGGAGCTCAGATCGGTCACCGCGCCCGTCGTCGCTGCGACGAAGCTCTCCTCTGCGGGCGCCTTTCTCATGCTCGCGACGGACTGGGAGGTGTTCACCGCCTCGAGCGCGGCCTTCGACTCCGACGTGCGCAGCGTGCAGCAGATCATCGAGTTCTACCGCCGGCACCCCGAGCACCGAGGGGCGCTGGATGATCCCCGCACGGCACTCGAGCTGGTTCAGCGCGCGCCGACGACCCCTTCGTCGGGTGGCGACGCGAGCTCGCGGTAGGCCCCGCGGAAGAAGAGCAGCGGTGGGCGCCGCCGGTCGGTCGAGATCCCGGCGACTGCGACGAGGAGGATGAGGTGGTCGCCCGCCTCGACCTCCTGCACGATCTCGCCGGCGACCCAGCCGGTCACGTCGTCGAGCGTCGGCGCGCCGTTGACCTCGGACGGGCGCCACGTCACGCCGGCCCACTTGTCGGTTCCGGAGCGCGCAAACTGGCCGCTGAGCGCCTGCTGCGGTGCGCTCAGGAAGTTCACGACGACCCGACCGTGCGCGCGCAGGGCGGCGAGGCTCTTCGAGGTGCGGGAGATCGAGAACGAGATGAGCGGCGGGTCGACGGAGATGCTCGTGAACGACTGGCAGGTGAATCCGACCGGCCCATCGGGTCCGTGCGTCGTGATGATGGTGATGCCCGAGGCGAACCCGCCCATCGCGTCGCGGAATTGGCGCTGATCGAACGCCGCCGGCTGCGCGGCGG
>NZ_LDRK01000051.1 GCF_001477055.1 Leucobacter chromiiresistens | reverse complement strand
TTGCTGGCACCACCGGAAGCAGAACAAGGTAGTTCGTCGGCAGCGTCAGATGTGGATAGGGCGGCAGCGGGGGAACCGGGCAGCTCGGCGCCCGCCGGGGGCACCGGCGATCCCGAAGGCGCGGCAGCGGCCGGAGGCAGCGGAGTCGTGGCCGGCGGCGGAACCGCGGCGCCCGGCTGGAAGTCGGAGGGGAGCTGAGAGGTGAGCTCCGGCTCGGTCACGGACGGCGGTTGCAGCGGCGTCTGCTGCTGCTGCTGCGGCTGCTCGCCGTTCGGAAGATTCGGGTCGGACATGAGCGGTGCGGCTCCTTCAGCTGGTTCGGCTTCCCCGGGCGGATCCGCGTCGCCGAACGACGAGCGCGGGCCCGGTGGTGCGACACGGGTCCCCGTCGCACCGTTCCATCCTATGCGCGAACTGCGCACTCCGTCCGAATTCCCCGGGAGTCCACGACCCCCAGCGCGCACCGGGCTCGATGGCCTAGCGTGGAGCGCATGGAGTTCATCGGCGCGACCCCGACGGTCGACCTCACCTACTCGGACGTCTTCCTCGTTCCCCGCCGGTCGGAGGTGCGGAGCCGCCTCGACGTCGACCTCGCCCCCGAGGACGGCACCCCGGCGACCATCCCGCTCGTCGCCGCCAACATGAACTCGGTGTCCGGTCCGCGTCTCGCCGCCGTGCTCGCGCGGCGCGGCGGGCTCGCGGTGCTGCCTCAGGATCTCTCGCTCGATGCGACGGCAGGGGCGATCCGCCGGGTCAAGGGCGAGCCCGTCGCCGTCGACGCGCCGATCGTGCTGCCGCCGGAGGCGACCGCCGCCGAGGCGCTCCGGTGGGTGCCCCGCGCCGAGGGGCAGCTCGTGGTCGTGGCCGACGCGGCCGGCGCCGGGTCGGGGGCGGGATCCGTGCCGATCGCCGCCGTGCGCGGCACGCTGGGCGCGCTGCGTCTGGCGACCGTGCCCGAGGATGCGCGCCTCGGCGATCTGCTGCACGCCCAGACGGTGGTGCTCGACGAGGCCGATCTCGGCGCGGGCCGCGCCGCGTTCGATGCGGTGGACGCCGCGCTCGGCGCGAACCCGGGCGGCTCGGCGGAGGCGGTGTGCGTCGTGCGCGACGGAGCGCTGCTCGGCACGCTCTCGCGCCGCTCGGCGCTGCGCGCGTCGATCTACGGGCCGGCGCTGGACGCGGAGGGCCGTCTCGCGGTCGCCGCGGCGGTCGGCATCAACGGCGACGTCGCTGCGAAGGCGCGCGCGCTCGCGGCGGCCGGTGCCGACGTGCTCGTGGTCGACACCGCCCACGGGCATCAGGAGGGCATGCTGCGCGCGCTCGACGCCGTTGCGGCGCTCGATCTCGGGCTCCCCGTCGTCGCGGGCAACATCGTCACGGCCGAGGGCGCGCGGGATCTCGTCTCGGCCGGCGCCTCCATCCTGAAGGTGGGCGTCGGGCCGGGAGCGATGTGCACGACGCGGATGATGACGGCGGTGGGGCGCCCGCAGTTCTCCGCCGTGCTCGAGACGGCCCAGGCGGCGCGCGAGCTCGGCGCGCACGTGTGGGCCGACGGCGGCGTGCGCTACCCGCGCGACGTGGCCCTCGCGCTGGCGGCGGGTGCGTCGTCCGTCATGGTGGGCTCGTGGTTCGCCGGCACTGCGGAATCGCCCGGCGAGCTGCTCGCGGATCCCGACGGCCGGCAGTACAAGGAGTCGTGGGGCATGGCCTCGACCAAGGCCGTGCAGGGCCGGTTCGGCGGGCTCGACGCATTCGAGCTCGCGCGGAAGGAGCTCTTCGCGGAGGGCATCTCGTCGTCGAAGATCTACCTCGACCCTCAGCGGCCGGGGGTGGAGGACCTGATCGACATGATCACCTCGGGAGTGCGGTCGTCGTTCACGTACGCCGGCGCAGGCAGCGTGCCCGAGTTCCAGCAGCGCGCCCGCGTGGGTCTGCAGTCGGCGGCGGGGTACGAGGAGGGCAAGGCGCTGCCCGTCTCCTGGTAGCGACCGCGGTTCGCGCGGTGCGCGATTCGGCCGGGTTCCGCCAGCCGACCCCGATACCGGCATGCCTCGCCCGTAGACTGGTGCATCTACGACCGTAAGGAGTATCGGTGAAGTACATCTCGACGCGCGGCGGCATGAAGCCGGCACCCTACAGCGCGATCCTGCTCGAAGGGCTCGCGACCGACGGTGGGCTCGTCGTTCCCGAGACACTGCCCCGGGTGACGGCCGACGAGATCGAATCGTGGCGACGGCTCGCCTACCCCGAGCTCGCCGCCGAGGTGCTCAGCCGGTTCGCCACCGACATCCCGCGCGCCGACCTCGAGCGCATGTGCCGCGACGCGTACCGCGCCGACCTCTTCGTCGCCGAGGAGATCGTGCCGCTGACGCCGCTCGACGACGAGATCACGCTCGTCGGTCTCTCGGAGGGGCCGACCCTCGCCTTCAAGGACATGGCGATGCAGTTCCTCGGCCAGGCGCTCGAGTACGTGCTCGCGCGGAGCGATCGCGCGCTGAACATCCTCGGTGCCACCTCGGGCGACACCGGCTCCGCTGCGGAGTACGCCCTCCGCGGCAAAGAGGGGATCGCGGTGTTCATGCTCTCGCCGCAGGGCCGCATGAGCGCCTTCCAGCGCGCGCAGATGTACTCGCTCGAAGACGAGAACATCCACAACATCGCCGTGGCGGGGGTGTTCGACGACTGCCAGAACCTCGTGAAGACGCTCTCGAGCGACCTGGAGTTCAAGCGCGCGCACCACCTCGGCACGGTGAACTCGATCAACCTCGGGCGCATCACCGCTCAGATCGTCTACTACTTCTGGGCGTGGCTGCGAACGACCGACGGCGTCGCGGCCGACGAGCGGGCCGCATACGAGGTGTCCGTGACGGTGCCGTCGGGCAACTTCGGCAACATCCTCTCCGGCCACCTCGCGAAGGCGATGGGCCTGCCGCTGCGCAAGCTCGTGCTCGCCGCGAACGAGAACAACGTGCTCGACCACTTCTTCCGCACCGGCGTCTACACGCCGCGCAGCGCGGCCGAGACGCATGCGACGTCGAGCCCGTCGATGGACATCTCGAAGGCCTCGAACCTCGAGCGGTTCGTCTACGACCTCGTCGGCCAGGATCCGGAGCGGCTCGCCGCGGCGTGGCGGGAGCTCGACGAGACGGGGAGCATCGACCTCTCGACCGAGCTGGCTCGCTTCGAGGCGGAGTACGGGCTGCGCAGCGGTTCGAGCACGCACGCGGATCGCGTCGAGACGATCCGCTCGGTGCACGAGCGCAGCGGGCGGCTGATCGACCCGCACACCGCCGACGGCGTGAAGGTCGCGCGGGAGTACGTCGAGCCCGGCATCCCGATGCTCGTGCTCGAGACCGCCAAGCCCGAGAAGTTCCCCGACATCGTCTTCGAGGCGACGGGGGAGCGTCTGGGCATCCCCGAGCAGCTGACGGGGCTGCTCGAGCGCGCCCAGCGCGTGACCGAGATGGCGGATGACGCGGACGAGCTGCGCGCCTTCATCTCGGCCCGCGCCGTGCACCGCGAGTCGGCGCCGCGCGACCACAACTGATCGAACGAAGGGGAGTGCGAATGTTCGGATGGGGCGCGAAGCGCGAGATCGACGAGCGGCTCACGCGCATGGAGCTCGGGATCGACCGGCGATCAACGGGTCCGAGAACGGTGCGCTCCGCCTGGAGCGACGGGTTCGGACTGCTGGCGACGCGGTCGCTGCAGATCATCGTGGTCGTGATCCTCGCCGGCGGCATCATCTGGGGGATGCGGGCGCTCACCACGGTGGTGATCCCGATCCTGCTCGCCCTGATCTTCGCGAGCACCTTCGCGCCGGTGACGGGTTGGCTGCGTCGGCGCAACGTGCCGTCCGCGCTGTCGGCCGTGATCGTACTGCTCGGCATCGTCGTGCTGCTCTCGGCGATCGGCTGGCTGATCGTCTGGGCGGTGCGCGACCAGTGGGACGACCTCTCATCGCAGGCTGAGGACGGGTTCGCGCAGGTCGTCGAGTGGTCGCGCACCCTGCCGTTCATGCCCGACGATTCGCAGCTGCACGAGTGGGGCGATCAGGCGCTCGACTTCATCACGAGCGCGCAGTTCGGCTCGGGCGCGCTCGCCGGGGTGGGCGCGCTCACCAGCTTCATCACCGGCTTCGTGTTGATGGTGGTCGTGCTGTTCTTCTTCCTGAAGGACGGGCCCGCGATCTGGCGATTCCTGCTGCGCCCCTTCCAGGGCGAGGGCCTGCGCCGCGCCGAGCGCGCCGGAGCGAAGACGGTCTCCACCCTCGGCTCGTACGTGCGCGGCACGGCGGGCGTCGCGGCCGTGGATGCCATCGGCATCGGCATCGGCCTCGTCATCCTGCAGGTGCCGCTGGCCCTGCCGCTCGCGGTGCTCGTCTTCGTGCTCGCGTTCATCCCGATCGTGGGCGCGACGGTGGCCGGCATCCTCGCGGCGCTCGTCGCCCTGGTCTCGAACGGACTCGTGAACGCGCTGATCGTCGTCGGCGTGGTGATCCTCGTCAACCAGCTCGAGGGCAACTTCCTGCAGCCGGTGCTCATGGGCCGGGCGCTGAAGCTGCACTCGCTCGTCATCCTGCTCGCACTGACGGTGGGCACCGTGCTCAGCGGCATCCTGGGCGCCGTGCTCGCGGTGCCGCTCGCCGCCGTGGCGTGGGGCATCGTCAAGGTGTGGGACGGGGCCGATACGCCCGCGAAGTGGGCGCGGCCGCATCGCACCGCCGACTTCTGATCGGCGCGGGTGCGTCCCGCGAGAGACACGTCGAAGCGCGGAATCTTGCGGGACACACCCGGGCGACGCGGCCCGATTTGGCTCGGGGCGCGCACCTGTGTTTATATATATGAGTTGCCAGCGCAGCGGGGAAGCCCGGGAAGCAGGCAGCAGCGTTCGGCCCCATCGTATAGCGGCCTAGTACGCCGCCCTCTCACGGCGGTAACGCGGGTTCGAATCCCGCTGGGGTCACCGAATGCAGAAGCCTCACCCTCGGGTGGGGCTTCTCGCGTTTCCGGGCACTGCGCGACGAGCCGCAGTCCGGGTCGCAGTCCGGGCACCGCGATCCGGGGCGGAGGGAGCGCCCGCAGTATGCTGGAGGGGTTGTCCAGCATACGAAGGAGCGCCACGTGACCCGAACCATCAAGCTCGCCGTCATCCCGGGCGACGGGATCGGCCCCGAGGTCATCGAGCAGGCGAACCGCGTGCTCGACGCAGTGCTCGACGGCGGCGACGTCGCGCTCGATCGCACCGAGTTCGCGCTCGGCGCCGAGCGCTTCCTCGCGACGGGGGAGACGCTTCCCGAGTCGGAGCAGGCGGCGATCGCGGAGCACGACGCGATCCTCTTCGGCGCCGTCGGCGGTGTTCCCGGCGATCCGCGCCTCGCGCAGGCCAACATCGAGCGCGGTCTCCTGCTCAAGCTCCGCTTCGATTTCGAGCACTACGCGAACGTGCGCCCCTGCACGCTCTTCCCGGGCGTCGCCTCGACCCTCGCGAACCCCGGCCCCGTCGACTTCCTCGTGGTGCGCGAGGGCACGGAGGGCCCGTATGCGGGCAACGGCGGCCGTCTGCGTCCCGGAACGCACGCCGAAGTGGCCACCGAGGTGTCCGTGAACACGGCCTTCGGCATCGAGCGGGTCGTGCGCTACGCATTCGAGACGGCGCTCGCACGCCCGCGGAAGAAGCTCACCTGGGTGCATAAGACGAACGTGCTCGTGCACGCCGGCGCGACCTGGCAGCGCATCGTGCGGGCGGTCGCGGAGGAGTACCCGGAGGTGGCGGTCGACTACATGCACGTCGACGCCGCCACCATCTTCATGGTGCAGGACCCGTCGCGGTTCGACGTACTGGTGACTGATAACCTGTTCGGAGACATCCTCACGGACCTGGCCGGCGCTATCGGCGGCGGCATCGGGCTCGCGGCCTCCGGCAACATCAATCCCGACGGCACGTTCCCGAGCATGTTCGAGCCCGTGCACGGCTCCGCTCCCGATATCGCCGGGAAGCAGCTGGCAGACCCGACCGCGGCGATCCTCTCCGCGGGTCTCATGCTCGATCATCTGGGGCTCGTCTCGGACGGCGATCGCGTACGCGCCGCCGTCCGGGCCGACCTCGCCTCCCGGGGAGCCGCAGCGCGCTCCACCGGAGAGATCGGCGATGCCGTGATCGCCCGGCTGGCACCCCGCGGCGCCTGACCGCGCACCCCACCACGCGAAAGAGAATGGTCATGACCGACTTGCAGTTCACCCGCACCGAGGCGCAGCGCCTCTCCGACGCCGAGCGCGAGGCGATCCTGCGCGACCCCGGCTTCGGCAACCACTTCACCGATCACATGATCTCCATCGTCTGGACGAAGGACGCCGGGTGGCACGACGCCGAGGTGCTGCCGTACGGGCCGATCCCCATGGATCCGGCGTCCTCCGTGCTGCACTACGGCCAGGAGATCTTCGAGGGGCTGAAGGCGTACCGTCGGCCCGACGGCTCCGTCGTCACCTTCCGCCCCGACGCCAACGCGCGCCGGCTGAACGATTCGGCGCGCCGGCTGGCGCTCCCCGAGATCCCCGAGGAGCTGTTCGTCGCGGCGATCGACGCGCTCGTCTCCGCCGACGCCGCGTGGGTGCCCAGCGGCGAGGACCAGAGCCTGTACCTGCGCCCGTTCCTCATCGCCGACGAGAGCTTCCTCGGGGTGCGCGCCGCCGAGCGGGCGCGCTTCCTCATCATCGCGAGCCCGGCCGGCCCGTACTTCACGGGCGGCGTGCAGCCGGTCTCGATCTGGCTCTCCGATGAGCACTCGCGTGCTGGGCGCGGCGGCACGGGCGCGGCGAAGTGCGGCGGCAACTACGCGGCGTCGCTGCTGCCGCAGCAGGTCGCGGCGGAGAACGGGTGCCAGCAGGTGCTGTTCACGGATTCGGCGACCGACGACACGATCGACGAGCTCGGCGGCATGAACCTCTTCCTGGTGCGCTCGGACGGCACGCTCGTCACGCCGCGCCTCAACGGGAACATCCTCGACGGCATCACCCGGCGCAGCCTCATCCAGCTGGCGCGCGACCGGGGCCACGCGGTCGAGGAGCGCGAGGTGACGGTGTCGGAGTGGCGCGAGGGCGTCGAGCAGGGAACGATCACCGAGGCCTTCGCGTGCGGCACCGCGGCCGTCATCACGCCGATCCGCAGCCTCAAAGGCGTCGGACTCGACATCGACTTCGGCGATCGCGCGCCGGGGCGGCTGACCATGTCGCTCCGCGAGGAGCTCACCGGCATCCAGTTCGGCGCCGGCGAGGATCGCCACGGCTGGCTGCACGTGGTCGTGCCGGCGACCGAGGGGGCGACCCGATGAAGGTGGCGCGCTTCCGGATCGACGACGAGATCGCCTTCGGCGTGCTCGACCAGGCCGAGGACGGTGCGGGCGTCGAGATCGTGGAGCTCTCGGGCGATCCGATGGTCGCGGGGTACGCGACGACCGGCCGCCGCTTCGCCTTCACCGACGTGCAGCTGCTCGCCCCGGTGATCCCGCGCTCGAAGATCGTCTGCGTCGGCAAGAACTACGCCGACCACGTCGCCGAGATGCAGCACGTGACCGGCATCGACGGCGGAGCGCCCGAGGAGCCCCTGCTCTTCCTGAAGCCGAACACGGCGATCGTCGGTCCGGGAGACGCCATCGTGCGGCCGGCGGTCTCGGAGCGGGTCGAGCACGAGGGCGAACTCGCCGTCGTCATCGGAGCCCTCGCGAAGAACGTCGCGGAGGACGAAGCCCTGAAGTACGTCTTCGGATTCACCTGCGCCAACGACGTCACCGCGCGCGACGTGCAGATCAAGGACGGCCAGTGGGCGCGCGGCAAGGGCTTCGACACGTTCTGCCCGCTCGGCCCGGTCATCGAGACGGATCCCGACCTCTCCGACGCCCGCGTCGTCACCCGCGTGAACGGGGAGGTGCGGCAGGACGGGCGCACCTCGCAGCTCATCCACTCGCTCGCCCGCATCGTGTCGTACGCCTCGGAGGCGTTCACGCTGCTGCCGGGCGACGTGATCCTCACCGGCACGCCCGCGGGAGTCGGCCTCCTCGAGGCTGGGGACACCGTCGAGGTGGAGATCGAGGGCATCGGCATCCTCCGCAACCGCGTCGCGTGATTCGGCGCCGAGCGCTGTGACACACTAGAGTTCCCCGACGAAGGAGCAGGTGCTGACATGGCCCGATCCCTCCCCGCCCCTCCGCGCTTCGGCATCGAGGAGGAGTACCTCCTGCTCGACGCCGAGACGGGCCTGCCGTGCGACCGAGTCGACGACATCATCGCCGCGATCCCCGGGCACCTCGCGGAGCACGAGTTCTTCCACAGCCAGCTGGAGACGGCGACGCCGATCTGCGAGCGGGCCCCCGAGGCCCTCGCAGCGCTCTCCGGGTTCCGCTCCGCCGCTGCGCGGGCGGCGGACGGCCTCGGCGTCGTGGTGGCGGGAACGGGGCTGCCGCCGGTCGGCGGCGACATCGCGGGCACCCGGGTGGCGAATCCACGCTACGACGAGATCGAGCAGACGATGCGCGGCATGGTGACGCGCTACTACTCGACCGGTACGCACGTGCACATCGAGATCCCGTCGCGCGAGGCGGGGGTGGAGGCGATGGCCCGGATCGCGCCGTGGTCGCCCGTGCTCGTCGCCCTGACGGCGAACTCGCCGCTCTGGATGGGCGAGGACACGGGGTACGCGGACTGGCGGTACATGTCGATGCAGCAGTGGGCCACCGCGGGGTACCCGCCGCGGTTCGAGAGCGTCGCGGAGTACGACGGTGTGATCGACGATCTCGTGCGCTCCGGGGCGCTGCTCGACGGCGGCCTCGTGAACTGGTCGATACGCCTCTCCGAGAAGTATCCGACGATCGAGGCGCGGCTCGCGGATGCGCAGCTCGACCCCCGCGACGCCGTGGCGTACGGGCTGCTGTTCCGAGCGCTCGTGGCTCGCGCGCTGCGCGACACCGCAGACGGCGCCGCGTCCTCTCCCTGGCAGCGCGACGTCGTGCGCGGCGCGCACTGGGTCGCCGCGCGCAACGGACTCGGCTCGACGCTCGTCGACCCGCAGCGCGGTGAGCCGGCGCCCGCGTTCGACGCCGTCGACCGCCTCGTGGAGCACGTCTCCGAGGAGCTCGCGCATGCGGGCGACCTCGACGAGGTGCACGCGTTCGTCGAGCGACGCCGCAGAGACGGAGGAGCCGCCGAGGTGCAGCGGACGCTCTGGCGCACGGGCGGCATCGCGGGGCTGCTGGAGCTCTACCGGAGCGGGCACGGGGCGTAGTCCCTCCGGCACGTCGCTCCCGTCGGGTACGCTCGAGGCATCCGAGGCCGCGAGGAGGGGGTCGGGATGACGAACGGCTGGCACGCGTTGCGGCGCGGTGAGTCCGCGCTCGAGCGGCGCAGACTGATCGAGCGGGCGCACGAACGATTCGTCGATGATCGCGCGTCGCTCGGCGCCGTCGATCCCGAGTTTCGCGAGCGCTTCTCCCGCGCCGCTGCCGTGCGCCCCGTCGTGCTCGACTCCTGGATGCGCGCGCATCGGCTCACCGTCGATCCCGACGGCATTCCCGAGCGCCCCTCGCTCGGCGAGGACGAGATCCGAGAGGTGCTCGCGACGCACCCCATCGGAAGCGTGCTTCCCGTCGTGAGTCGGCTCCTGCTCGACGAGGCCGGCGAGTCCGGGTTCATCGTGGCCGTGGGCGATGCTGCAGGTCGGCTGCTGTGGGTGGACGGCGATCGTGCGCTGCGCGGCCGCGCCGAGGAGATGGGCTTCCGCGCGGGTATGGACTGGTCGGAGCGGGCCGTCGGCACCAGCGCACCCGGCAGCGCACTCGCGCTCGACCACGCCCTGCAGGTGCTCGGTGCGGAGCACTTCGCGCGCGCCGTGCATCCGTGGAGTTGCACGGCGGCCCCCGTGCACGATCCGGCTAGCGGGGCGATCATCGGCGTGATCGACGTGACCGGGGGCGACGGAGCCGCGGCGCCGCACCTCATGCCGCTCATGGATGCGACGCTCGCCGCGGTGGAGGCCGAGCTGCAGCTTGCCGCGCTCAAGCAGCGCATCGAGCGGGATCGCGGTGCCCGGGCCCGCTCGTCGGGCGGGGGCCCGCGTCGCCGAGCGGGCGGGAGCGCTTCGGGCCGTGCAGCTCGCGCGGACGGCGCGGCGGACGGTGACGGCAGGCGCGCGCCGAGACCCGCAGTGCCGCGGCTCGTCGTGCTGGGGCGCGAGCCCGCCGTGCTCGAGCACCGAGGCGTCGCGGAGCCGGTGGGCGGCCGGCACGCCGAGATCCTGGTGGCGCTCGCGTCGTCGCCGCACGGGCTCTCGGCGGAGGCGCTCGCCGAGGCCGTCTACGGCGCGCGCGGGTCGGAGCGGACACTGCGCCCGGAGCTGGTGCGCCTGCGGCGCTGGCTCGAACAGCGAGGCGTCGACCTCCAGCTGCTGTCGCGGCCCTATCGGATCGCCCCGGGTCTCAGAATCGATGCGCACGAGACGCTCGAGGCGATCGGGCGGGGCGCCCACCGTCTCGCGCTCGCGGCGTACGAGGGGCCGGTGCTGCCGGAATCCCGCGCGCCGATCGTCGAGCAGCTGCGCACCGCGGTCGACGCCACGCTGCGAGAGGCGATGCTGCAGGCTGCGGGCCCCGATCCGCTCTTCGCCTACGCGCAGAACTGGGCGGGCGACGATGTGGAGGTGTGGGAGACGCTGCTGCAGGTGCTCCCGCCGCTCTCACCGAAGCGCGCCCGGGTCGTGGCGCGATTGGACCAGCTCTCCGACTCGTGATCGGGCCGGACGGGGCCGCCGCCCCGCGGCGCCCAGCATCGAACGGCGCAACATCCGCGCAACGCCCGTGCAACCTCCGTGCAACCTGCGCCGTCGTAGCGTCTGAGCATCCGCGCTGCAGCAGCAGGGCGGTTCGGACGAAGATGTCGGAGGAGATGCACATGACCGTCTACGCAGCACCCGGTGGCCCAGATGCGCTGATGAGTTTCCAGTCGCGCTACGAGCACTACATCGGCGGTCGATGGGTCGCCCCCGTGCGCGGCCAGTACTTCGAGAACGTCACGCCCGTCACCGGCGCGACCTTCTGCGAGGTGGCGCGCGGCACCGCTGAGGACATCGAGGCGGCGCTCGACGCGGCGCACGCCGCGGCACCGGCCTGGGGCCGTACCAGCCCGGCCGAGCGCGCGGTGATCCTGAACCGTATCGCCGATCGCATCGAGGAGCACCTCGAGGCGATCGCCGTGGCGGAGTCGTGGGACAACGGCAAGGCCGTGCGCGAGACGCTGAACGCGGACATCCCGCTCGCCATCGATCACTTCCGCTACTTCGCGGGAGCGATTCGCGCGCAGGAGGGCGGGCTCTCCCAGATCGACGAAGACCTCGTCGCTTACCACTTCCACGAGCCGCTGGGGGTGGTCGGTCAGATCATCCCCTGGAACTTCCCGATCCTGATGGCGACCTGGAAGTTGGCGCCCGCGCTCGCAGCGGGCAACGCGGTCGTGCTGAAGCCGGCGGAGCAGACGCCGGCGTCCATCCTCTTCCTCTTCGAGCTCATCGGCGATCTGCTGCCGCCGGGGGTGGTCAACATCGTCAACGGCTTCGGCGCGGAGGCCGGCAAGCCGCTCGCCTCCAACCCGCGGATCCGCAAGATCGCGTTCACGGGCGAGACGACGACGGGCCGGCTGATCATGCAGTACGCATCGGAGAACATCATCCCGGTCACGCTGGAGCTCGGCGGCAAGAGCCCGAACATCTTCTTCGAGGACGTGATGCGCGCCGACGACGGCTACTGGGACAAGGCGCAGGAGGGCTTCGCGATGTTCGCGCTGAACCAGGGCGAGGTGTGCACCTGCCCGTCGCGCGCCCTGATCCAGGAGTCGATCGCAGGCGACTTCCTCGACGCCGTGGTCGAGCGCACCGAGCGCATCACCCGGGGCAACCCGCTCGACACGGACACGATGGTCGGAGCTCAGGCCTCGAACGACCAGTTCGAGAAGATCAAGTCGTACCTCGACATCGGCCGCCAGGAGGGAGCCGAGGTGCTCACCGGCGGCGAGGTCGCCGATCTCGGCGGCGAGTTCGCGGGGGGCTTCTACATCCAGCCCACCGTCTTCCGGGGCGACAACTCGATGCGCATCTTCCAGGAGGAGATCTTCGGCCCCGTCGTGTCGGCCACGACCTTCTCCGACTTCGACGACGCGATCCGCATCGCCAACGACACGCTCTACGGGCTCGGCGCCGGCGTGTGGAGCCGAGACGGGTCGACGGCCTACCGCGCCGGGCGGGCGATCCAGGCGGGCCGGGTTTGGGTGAACAACTACCACGCCTATCCGGCGCACGCCGCATTCGGAGGGTACAAGTCGAGCGGCATCGGGCGCGAGAACCATCTCATGATGCTCGATCACTACCAGCAGACGAAGAACCTGCTGGTGAGCTACCGGGAGAGCGCCGACGGATTCTTCTGAGTCGGCGGTCGCGGGAGGAGCGGGACCAGCAGCAGCATGAGCGCGAGCGGAGGGAGCGGGATGATGAGCGAGTCGGATGCGGGACGCGCACGGGCGGCGAGGCCCGAGGTCGCGGGGGAGACCGAGAGCCGCCTCGCGTTCACCCCAGAGGCGCTCGAGCTCATCGAGCGCCTCTGGACCATGCACGGGCCGCTCATGTTCCACCAGTCAGGGGGCTGCTGCGACGGCAGCTCCCCGATGTGCTACCCACTCGGGGAGTTCCGCACCGGCGATCAGGATGTGCTCCTCGGCACGCTCGAACTGCCGCCTCCCGCCGCGCAGGCCGCCGCCCCGGAAGGGACCGGTGCGCCGCGGGAGATCGGCTTCTGGATGTCCCGCGAGCAGTTCGGAGTCTGGGCGCACACGCACTTGACGGTGGACGCGGTGGACGGGCGGGGCAGCGGCTTCTCCCTCGAAGCTCCGGAGGGGCGGCGCTTCCTGATCCGCTCCCGGCTGCTCTGAGCGACGGGCTCGGAGGGAGCCGAACGGGCGACCTGCGACAATGGAGGGGTGGATCCCAACAAGCTCAACCATGACCGCGCACCCGAGAGCACGCCGCTCCGCAAGACCCGGCCCCGTTCGGCCGACGCGGCGGCCCGCCCGCAGGTGCGCCCCAAGGCCGAGGGCTGGAAGCAGATCGCCGATCCCGACGGGCGCCCGACGCTGCAGTTCGCCTCCCCGCGGGTGAAGCAGCCGGCGACCCACCTCGCCGACCTCGCCCTGGCGGAGCGCGAGGCGAAGGTGGTGGAGCTGGGGCTGCCGAAGTTCCGCGCGAAGCAGCTGTCGAAGCACTACTTCGAGCACCGCACGACCGATCCCGAGCAGATGACGGACCTCCCGAAGGATCGCCGCGACGAGCTCGCAGCCGCATTCTTCCCGCCCCTCCTCACCGAGGTGAAGCGCCTCGTCACCGACGACGGCGACACGATCAAGTTCCTGTGGCGCCTCTTCGACGGAGCCCTCGTCGAATCGGTGCTCATGCGCTACCCAGGCCGCATCACGCTCTGCGTGTCGAGTCAGTGCGGCTGCGGCATGAACTGCCCGTTCTGCGCGACGGGGCAGGCCGGGCTGACGCGCAACATGTCGACCGCCGAGATCCTCGACCAGATCGTGCAGGCGAACCGAGTGATCGCCGAGGGCGGTCTGGGCGGCACCCGACGGGTGGGCAACGGCGCGGAGCCGGAGCGCGTGAACAACATCGTCTTCATGGGGATGGGCGAGCCGCTCGCGAACTACAAGCGCGTGATGAACGCGGTCCATCGCATGATCGCCCCGTCGCCGGAGGGCCTCGGCATGTCTGCTCGCGGCATCACCGTCTCGACGGTCGGGCTCGCCCCGGCGATCCGCAAGCTCGCGGACGAGAACATTCCGATCACCTTCGCGCTGTCGCTGCACGCCCCCGACGACCAGCTGCGCGACGAGCTCATCCCCGTCAACAGCCGGTGGAAGGTCGACGAGGTGCTCGATGCGGCGTACCACTACTACGAGACGACGGGACGGCGCGTCTCGATCGAGTACGCGCTCATCAAGGACATGAACGATCACGGATGGCGCGCCGACCTGCTCGCCGAGAAGCTGAACGCGCGCGGGCGGGGCTGGGTGCATGTGAACCCGATTCCGCTGAACCCGACGCCCGGGTCGATCTGGACGTCCTCGACGCGGGAGGTGACGCGCGAATTCGTGGATCGCATCAATGCCGCCGGCATTCCGACCACGCTGCGCGATACCCGCGGCAAGGAGATCGACGGGGCCTGCGGTCAGCTCGTCGCGACGGAGCAGGACGTGGCCGAGGCGGAGGCGTTCGCCTCAGCCGGCTGAGCGCCCGAGCGCGGACCGGAGCCGCGCCACGTCGTCGTCCGTGTTCCAGAGGTGGAACGCGATGCGCGCGTTGCCCGCACGGCCCGAGGCGACAATGCCCGCGCCGGTCAATGCGGCGAGGTCCGAGCCGTCGCGGTCGGGCCAGGTGACGATCGCGGAGTCTCCCGGTGCGAGCCCGAGGACGCGGCGCGCCGAGTTCGCGAGCCCGACCGCGTGGTCGTGCACCTCTCGGAGTTCGATGCTGGAGATGGTCTCGAGCGCCGCGACCGTGCCCGCCACGACGGGCCAGGCGGGGGAGAGGTCGAACCGCCCGGCGTCCGCGGCGAGGGGGGTGTGCCCGGCGTAGCAGGAGCTCCAGGGGTCGTCGGCCGAGTACCAGCCGGCGGCGAGCGGGGTGAATGCGGCGTCGACGCCGGCGCGGACGGTCATGAACGCCGAGCCCCGGGGGGCGCTGAGCCATTTGTAGGCGTGGCAGATGGTGACGTCGAACGCACTCGCGTCGACGGGAAGCCACCCGACGGCCTGGGTGAGGTCGACGCAGGTCAGCGCTCCGACCGATCGCGCCGCGGCGGCGATCGCAGTCGCGTCGGAGACCGCGCCGGTGGCGGACTGCACGTGGGACCAAGCGACGAGCGAGGTCCGCGCGTCGATCGCGGCGGCGAGGTGCTCGAGCTCCGCGTAGCGCACGCGAACCCCGCGCGACCGCAGCTGCTCGAACGGGTGGGTGAGCGAGGCGAAGTCGCCGGCGACGCAGAGCACCTCTCCGCCGTCGGGGACGGCGGTCGCGACCACGGACGCGAGCTGCGACGCCTGCGAGCCGATGGCGACGCGATCGGACGCGACGCCGACGAGGTGCGCGAAAAGCTCCCGGCACGCCTCCACCTGGGCGCTGATGCGCTTCGGGTCGAGGGCGCCGGTGGACCAGTCGTCGACGAAGGCCCGCAGCGCCGCGGTCGTCGCCACGGCCGGGAGGCCGGCGGTGCAGGCCGAGAGGTAGCCCGGCACCCGGGGGTATCGCTGCTGCAGCTCGGGGAGGGTCAGGCGCTCGCGCTGCGCTTCGGTTCGGGGCTCGCTCATGCGGACAGGCTACGAGCTGCGGAAGCATAATGAAACAGAATCATTCTTATGCTTTGCCTCGCGCAAGCTTATGTCTCGGTGTAGAATGCCGTCATGACCACGACCCGCACCGCCGATCCCCTCGGCTCGATCGACTCGACCGAGCTCCGCATTCTGCACGCTCTCGCCACGACGGGATCCCTAACGGCGGCCGCCGCCGCGCTCGGGCTCAGCCAGCCCGCGGTGAGCCAGCGCATCAAGCGCGTCGAGACGCGGCTCGCGGTGCCGCTCATCGAGCGGAGCGGCCGGGGCATCCGGCTCACGACCGCCGGGCAGATCCTCGCCGACCACGGTCGCACCGTGGTCAGCGAGATCGACGCCGCTCTGGCGGCGATCGACGACCTCCGCGGCGAGCGTGCCGGCACGCTGCGGCTCGTCGGGTTCCCGAGCGCGAGCGCCACGCTCGTTCCGATGCTCATGCGCAGACTCGCCGTGGAGGCGCCCGATGTCGCGCTGCAGTACCGGGAGGCCGAGCCGCCCGCCGCCACCGCCATGCTGCGCGACGGCGAGGTGGACTGCGCGCTGGTCTTCGACTACGAGGGCGCGGCCGAGCTCCCGGCAGGCAGCGCCTTCCTCCCGCTGTGGCGGGAGGAGGTGCACCTGGTCGCCTCCGACGAGCGGGCCGCCGGCGAGCACTCGGCGAGGCTCGGCGACTTCTCCTCTGAGCACTGGATCGCAGGCTGCGAGAAGTGCCGCGGGCACCTGCTCGCCGCGGCGGGCGACGCGGGGTTCGAGCCCGACATCATCCAGGAGACCGACAACGTGCCCGCGATGCTCGCGATGGCCGCCGCCGGCGGCGCCGTCGCCCTCGTTCCCGGCCTCGCGCTCGCGGCCGCGCGGAGTCTTCCCGACGACGCCCGGGCGCTGCCGCTCGACCCGCCGCGCTACCGCACCATCGGGCTCGTCTCCATGGCCACCGCGAACGAGAGCCCGCAGGTGCGCCTCGCGAAGCGGCTCCTCGCCTCGGTCGACGGCACCGCCTGGCACCTCGAGACCGTCGATCAGGCGGCGTAGGGAGATGACGCGTTCGCAGACCGCATCGACGGAGCTCGGCGCGGAGTCGACGGTCGGTGCTCAGCGCCGGTCCGTCGCCGTGCTCGCACTCGCCACCGTGCTCGGCGGCCTGGGCGTCGGCGCCTCGCTGTCGGCGGGCGCGCTGCTCATCGCGGACGTGACCGGCAATCCCGCGCTCTCGGGGTTCGGGTCGACGATGAACGCGGTGGGCGCGGCCGCAGCAGGCATCCCGCTCGCGCGTCTCGCGGCCCGGAAGGGCCGGCGGATCGCCCTCGCCTCGGGCAATCTCCTTGCCGTCGGCGGTGCCGTCCTCGTGATCGTCGCCGCGCTCGTGGAGGCTCCCGTGCTCCTCTTCGCGGGCCTCGCGGTGCTCGGGGTCGCGGCCGCCGTGCAGCTGCAGGCGCGCTTCGCGGCGACGGATCTCGCGACCCCGACCCGGCGGGCCCGCGACCTCTCGCTCGTCGTGTGGTCGATCACCGTCGGAGCGGTGATCGGGCCGAACCTGATCGGCCCGGGGGAGGCCCTCGGATCCGTACTCGGCCTGCACGCGCTCTCCGGCATCTTCGTGTTCACGATCGTCGCACAGCTCTGCGCGGGTCTCGTGGTGTGGTTCGGGCTGCGACCCGACCCGCTGCTCGAGGCGCGGAGGATCGCCGCGCGCCGGGCTCCCAGCTCGTTCTCCGCTCCCCAGGCCGGAGCGGTCTCCGGCTCCGCCTCCGCCTCCCCGGGATTCCGCCGCTCATCGCAATTCCTCGCGGTCGCGCTCGTCGCCCTCGGTCACGCGGTCATGGTCGGCATCATGGCGATGACCCCGCTGCACCTCACGCACCACGGCGGCAGCATCGAACTCGTGGGCATCACGATCAGCATCCACATCGCGGGCATGTACGCGCTCTCACCGCTCGCCGGCATCGCGGCCGGCCGGTTCGGCGCGATCCCCGTCGTCATCGCCGGGTTCGTCGTGCTCGGCGCGTCGGCGCTGGGCACCGCGCTCGGCGGCGCGTCCGTACCGGTGGTGCAGACCTCGCTCGTGCTGCTCGGCCTCGGGTGGTGCATGGTCACCGTCGCCGGCGCGGCGCTCGTCACCGCGCTGACGCCGGAGGCCGATCGCCCGGCGCGCCAGGGCCAGGCCGACACCACCATGAACGCTGCTGGCGCCCTCTTCGGCGCGGCCTCCGGCGTGCTCTTCGCCGCGGGCGGATTCCCCGTGCTGTCCACCGTCGCAGGCGCGCTCGTCATCGTCGGGATCGCCGTGAGCGTTCGACTCGGGGCGATCGCGCGACGCTAGAATGACGGTGATGTCACACACCGAGAGCCCCCAGTTTTCCACCGCGACCGGCGCCGATGTGCGCGTGCGCTTCTGCCCGTCGCCGACCGGCACGCCGCACGTCGGGATGGTGCGCACCGCCCTCTTCAACTGGGCGTACGCCCGGCATACGGGCGGCACGTTCGTCTTCCGCATCGAGGACACGGATGCGGCGCGCGACAGCGAGGAGAGCTACGGGCAGATCATCGATTCGCTCCGCTGGCTCGGGCTCGACTGGGACGAGGGCATCGACGTGGGCGGGCCGCACGGCCCGTACCGGCAGTCCGAGCGCGGTGAGATCTACCAGGGCGTCATCGAGCGGCTCCTCGCGGGCGGCTATCTGTACGAGAGCTTCTCGACGGCCGAGGAGATCGACGCACGCAACCTCGCATCGGGTCGCCCGAAGCAGCTCGGGTACGACAACTTCGATCGCGACCTCACGGAGGAGCAGCGGGCGGCCTTCCGCGCCGAGGGCCGCGAGCCGGCGCTGCGCTTCCGCGTGCCCGACACCGACCTGTCGTTCACGGACCTCGTGCGGGGCGACATCACCTTCCCGGCCGGTTCCACGATCGACTTCGTCGTCGTCCGCCCCAACGGCGCCCCGCTCTACACGCTCGTGAACCCGGTCGACGACGCGCTGATGGGCATCACGCACGTGCTGCGCGGCGAGGACCTGCTCTCGTCGACGCCGCGCCAGATCGCGCTCTACCACGCGCTCGTCGACCTCGGCATCGCGCAGGCGATCCCGCAGTTCGGGCACCTGCCCTACGTGCTCGGCGAGGGCAACAAGAAGCTCTCCAAGCGCGATCCCGAGTCGAATCTGCTGCACCACCGGTCGCGGGGCTTCATCCCCGAGGGGCTGCTCAACTACCTCTCGCTGCTCGGGTGGTCGCTCGCTCCGGATCGCGATGTGTTCACCAGTGCGGAGATGGTGGCCGCGTTCGACGTCGCGGACGTCAACCCGAACCCCGCGCGGTTCGACCAGAAGAAGGCCGACGCGATCAACGCAGACCACATCCGCCTGCTCTCGGAGGAGGACTTCGGGCAGCGGATCCTGCCGTACCTCATCGCGGGCGGCGCGCTGCAGATTGAGCCGACGGAGGAGCAGCTCGCGACGATCGCGAAGGCGGTGCCCCTCGTGCAGAGCCGCGTCACGGTGCTCTCGGAGGTGGTCGGGATGCTGGGCTTCCTCTTCACCACCGCGGAGCAGCTCCAGTACGCGGACGACGCGCTCGCCTCGCTGAAGGACGACGCTCCGCAGGTGCTCGCCGCGGGCATCGCCGCGCTCGAGGCCGTGCCCGCCGAGGCGTGGCAGACGGCCCGCATCCAGGAGGCGCTGCAGACCGCGCTCATCGACGGTCTCGGTCTCAAGCCGCGCGTCGCGTTCGGTGCGCTCCGCGTCGCCGCCTCCGGGCGTCGGGTCTCGCCGCCGCTCTTCGAATCGTTCGAACTGCTCGGCCGCGAGGAGTCCCTCGCCCGGCTGCGCCGGTTGGAACAGCACCTCATCGGCTGACCGCGAGAAGGGGGCGAACGCACATGTCGCGCAGCGAGGCACCGATCGGTGTCGCGATCATCGGCGGCGGGCCGGCCGGGCTCTCGGCGGGCCTCCAACTCGTGCGCGCCAATCGGCGCATCGCGATCCTCGACAGCAATCGGCCCCGGCACTCCGCCACGTTGCAGTCGCACGGGTTCCTCACCCGAGACGGCGTGCCTCCGCTCGAGCTGCGCCGACTGGGTCGCGAGGAGTTCGAGCGCTATCCGACGGCCATCTACGCGCAGTCGATCACCCGAGAGGTGATCCCGCTCAGCCCCGAAGCCGCGCGCGCGGCCGGCTTCCCCGACGGCATCGGCTTCACGGTGCGCGGGGCCGGAATCCGCGGCGCCGCGGATGTGGAGTTCACGGCGCGGCGCGTGCTGATCGCGGCGGGGCTGACGGAGGAGCTCCCCGCACTCCCCATGATCCGGGCCTACTACGGCACCGCGCTCCACAGCTGCGTGGAGTGCGACGGGTTCGAGAAGACCGACAAGCCGCTCGCCCTGATCGGCGAGACGAGCGACGTCTTCTCGCGCGCCCTGCTCATCAGCCGCTTCAGCTCCGATCTCATCGTCTTCACGAACGGCGCCGACACGGTGCGGCCGGAGCAGCAGGCGCAGCTCGAGCGCATCGGGATCCGCGTCGAACGACGTCCGATCGACGACATCGTGGGGGAGCGCGCCGAGATGACCGGGGTGCGCCTCGCCGACGGCGAGGTCATCGCCCGGGTCGGCGGGTTCGTCCGTCCGCGCTGGCACGCGCCGGTGGAGTTCCTCGGAGATCTGCCCATCGCCCGAGACGGCTGGGGCCTCCTCGAAGTAGACGATCGGGGGGAGACCTCCATCCGCGGGGTATACGGCGTGGGCGACATCGTGCCCCCAGGGCCGCAGCAGCTTGTGATCGCGGCCGGCAACGGCGCCCGCGTCGCCGCGAAACTCAACCTCGACATGATCCGCGGTGCGCTCGGCGTCGGTCTCGTCGACGCGTAAGCCGCCCTACTGCCGGCTGGCGGTCGGCGTGATCGCGCGCTCCGCGGCCTCGCGCGCGAACTCGGCTCCGTACTGGCGGCCGAGCACTTCTTCGCGGAGCTCTGCGAACGTGCCGTCGACGATGCTCGCCCGAATGCGGTCGACCAGGCGCACGATGTAGCGCTCGTTGTGGATCGTCGCGAGCGTCGATGCGAGCATCTCCTTCGCCTTGAAGAGGTGGTGCAGGTAGGCGGCGGTGTAGTTCTCGCACGTGAAGCAGTCGCACTCGGCGTCGAGGGGCTCGAAGCGGCGACGCTGGGTCGCGGCCTTCGCGTTGATGCGCCCGGTCGGCGAGTACATCGATCCGCCGCGAGCCTGCCGCGACGGCGCGACGCAGTCGAACGTGTCGGCGCCCGCGGCGATGGCGGCGAACAGGTCGTCGGGCTCCGAGATGCCGAGCAGGTGCC
The DNA here is from genome assembly GCF_001477055.1 of Leucobacter chromiiresistens. Taxonomy (GTDB): domain Bacteria; phylum Actinomycetota; class Actinomycetes; order Actinomycetales; family Microbacteriaceae; genus Leucobacter; species Leucobacter chromiiresistens_A. The sequence goes on along the minus strand of NZ_LDRK01000051.1, from coordinate 948 downwards.
GCGGCTTCGCGTCGGGGAGCTCGTCGGAGACCCAGCCGACGATCGTGCCGAGGTCGCGCTTCTCGAGGGCGCCGCCGATGCCGAACCCGTCGAACTCCTGGTCCGCCGCCTCCGCACCGCGCAGACCCGCGAGCCCTGCGGCAGCGCTGCGTCGCAGATCCTCGTACTGCGCTCCCTGCACGACGCCGAAGAGCGCCTGGTAGGGGCGGTGGCTTCGCGATGTGGTCTGGCGCGCGTGCTCGTCGAGGCACCGCACCGCCCAGCGCTCGGTGCGAGCGACCGAATCCTCCTGGTACGCGCGGGTGTTGAGCAGCGTCGTGCACTCGTCGAAGGCGAACATGATGTCGGCGCCCAGTTCGTGCTGGATGCGCATCGAGACTTCGGGGGTGAACCGGTGCTTGTCGCCGTTCAGGAAGGATTTGAAGGTGACGCCGTCCTCGTCGACGTGAGCGAGTCGCTCTTTGTTCTTCGCGATGACCTCCGACCCGGAATGCGCGGATTCGGCCATCGAGATGACCTTCTTGAAGCCGACGCCGAGCGACATGACCTGAAAGCCGCCGGAGTCGGTGAACGTCGGGCCGTCCCAGTTCATGAACGCGCCGAGTCCGCCGGCTTCGTCGACGAGGTCGCTGCCGGGCTGCAGGAACAGGTGGTAGGCGTTCGCGAGCACCGCCTGCCCGCCGAGCTCGCGGACGGTCGCCGGAAGCAGCGACTTCACCGTCGCCTTCGTGCCCACGGGGATGAACGCCGGCGTCTGGATGTCGCCGTGCGGTGTGCGGATCGTGCCGGTGCGGCCGAGCGGATCGCCGCTCGAGCCTGCAGAGCCTCCGGAGGAGAGGCGATGCTCGACCCGGAAGCCGAAGTCGGCGGGGGAGGGAGGGGAGGACGGCGCGGCGGGATCATTCACCCGTCCATCTAAGCATCTGCCGCGGCGCGCCCGGGGTGCGT
>NZ_LDRK01000050.1 GCF_001477055.1 Leucobacter chromiiresistens | reverse complement strand
CCGCCGCCGCCCATCATCATGCCGCCGGGGCGCTCGCCCCGGCGGCATGATGATGGGCGGCGGCGGTGCCGGCGGAGCGGCTGAGAAGAAGTCGCCGAAGTCGGGCCTGGGCGGCTACATCGCGCCCAAGCTCGAAGACGAGGGCGACGGCGGCCCCGCGGCACGCGCGTCTCGCGCGGGCTCGCGCACGACGGAGGAATGAACGCGAACCGCCGGTGAAGCGGGCCCGGAGCGCCGCCGGCGTCCCGGGCCCGCATCAGCGGCGCGTGCGTAGTGGAGGCGGGAGACCGCCGCGGCTCGGGGGAGCAGATCAGAAAGCAGGAGTTCATGAAGCACCCCCGACAGCACCCAGCAAGCAGGCGTACCCCCGCCCGTGCGGCGTTCACCCGATGGAGCACCGCTCTGCTGGCGGCGCTCAGCGTGACGGCCGTCGCCCTGTTGGCGGCAGCCCCTGCGGTTGCCGTCCCTGACTCAGATGCGGAGCGAGCGCGCGGGCTGTGGCCCGCTCAACTGTGGGACCTGGATAATCTGCGGGAGTCGGGTGCGACGGGTGCGGGTGTGAAGATCGCGGTGATCGACACGTTCGTGAATCCGGATGCGCCGGAGTTGGCGGGTGCGAATCTGCAGGTGCGGGGGACGACGTGTGTGGATCCGGATTCGGGGGAGCCGCGTCAGATCGTCTCGGATGATCCGGCTCAGGCTGCGCATGGCACGAATGTGGTGTCGATGCTGGTCGGCAATGGGGTCGCGGGTGATGGTGGTCTGGGGGCGCGGGGGATCGCGCCGAAGGCCGAGGTGTGGTTCTACGGGGTCGGCGATCTCGATCAGGCGGGGTCTGATCAGTGCAAGCTGCAGGATCCGACGGTCGAGGAGGGTGGTATCGACCTCGCCCATGACATTCGGTGGGACGGGGCCGCCGTCGTGAACAACCCGAAAGGGATTGGGGATCCGTTGTCGCTGGCTGCGCGGGCGGCGATTCGCGACGGCGCCGACGTCGTGTCGATCTCGACACTGGGCGGGGCGGCTGCTGCTTGGGACCAGGTCATGTTCGAGTCGTTGATCGCGGAGGTGCCGGTCTTCGTCGGGGTGCTGAACCCGGACGCCGGGTTCGCGTTGTACGGCGGCCCCTTCGCTCATAACGGCGCATTTCCAATCAACGCCATCCAAGAAGACGGCGAATTGCTCAGCGAACCTGAAACCGGAGCTACATCGAGCGGGGAGTTCAATGTCGCACTTGCGGCGCCAGGGCACGATCTGCTCGGAGTTGGCGGCTCGGATGGTTGGGGGCCGCGGCTGATCTCGGGGACGTCGTATGCGACGCCGCTCGCGGCGGGGGCTGCGGCGCTCGGGATGCAGAAGTACCCGGATGCGTCACCGTTCCAGGTGACGCAGGCGATGCTGCGCACCACGGGTTCGGGCGGGGTGCACGAGATCGAGAGGGCTCAAGACCAGCTTGGGGCGGGGGATCTCAATGTGATGGAGATGCTCAAGGCTGATCCGAGTCAGTTCCCCGATGAGAACCCGCAGTGGGTCACGAGCCTCGACGACCCTCGGTGCGTCTTCGACGGGAAGCCGGGGTACATCGCGGACAACGGGCAGGTGATGTGCGGTTGGAGCAGCGGGCCGTTCGTCGAGGGGTACGAGAAGTATCGTGCGGCGTACGTGGACGGTGAACCGATCGTGGATCTCGGCGAGGTTCAGGCGACGCCGTACACGACGCAGCCGCTCGATGAAGAGCCCGTGCGGGTGGCGGAGTCGGCGGGTGTGTCGCCGTTGATGGTGGCGCTCGTGGTGGTCGGGGTGCTGGTGCTGCTGGGCGGCATCGCGGTCGCGATCGTGCTCGTGGTGGTGTCGCGCAGACGCAAGCGCGAACGCGAGCAGGCGACGACCTACTGACCCGCCACCCACTGCTGCCACTTCTCGGCAGTGAGCGCGGGCGACATCTCGGCGGCCACCTCGGCGATGGGCCGCCCCTCCGTCACCGAGTCGACGGCCAGGGCCCAGGGGTCTCCGCCGTTCTCCGCGACGAAGAGGTAGAACGATCCCGCCGAATCGTAGGCGACCCCCGCGGTGGCCTCCTGCAGAAGCCGGTCGTCGGTGAACACTTCGACACCGAGCGACGCGACGGCAGACGTCAGCTCCGGGTAGGCGACGAACTCCGACGCGCCGGATGCGTACTCGGCGTACCGGGCGAAGCCCTCCAGCGCCGCGCGCGACGTGCCCCAGCTCTGGGAGGGCGCCGCGGTGTAGTGGATCGCGTGCGCGAACTCGTGGATGAACACGGCGCGTCGGTCGTAGTCGGCACCCGGGCCGAGGATCACGGTGGTGCCGCCCGTCGCGTTGCCGGTCGCGATGGTCGGGTCGATCAACTCCGAGGACTGCGAGGGCCGGTAGAGGGATCGGGCGAAGCCGGCGGCGTCGATCTCGCCCTCCGGCTGCTCCCTGTTGCCGTACCGCCAGTGCTGGAGGCGTTCGTTGCTCGCCGTGATGCCCGACGTGAAGCCGGTTTGGGGCACCTGACCGCCCATGCGAGTGGCGAGCTCGAGGGTCGTCGCCGCCGCCTCCTCGGCCTCGTCGATGGAGCGGGTCACCAGTTCGCGCTCGTCCTCCAGCGCGAAGAGCACCACGTGATCGCGGCGCTCGACGTAGATCTTGCCCTCGTCCCACGGCTGGATGATGTCGCGCGGAACGAAGGAGGTGATGCGCAGCGCATCGTCGCTGCCCGACGTGGTGATGCGGTAGTAGCTGCCCTGCGTCAGAATGAGGCCCGCGTCGGCCGTGCCGCTGCCGCGCATCTCGTTGGCCGGGAATCCGAGGTCGACGCCGATGTTGACGAGTTGCGATCCGTCCTCGTCGGTGGTGGGGGTGATGAAGCCGGTGGTCCAGCCGATGGCCGAGAGATTGTCCCACCACAGCGCGAGCTGCTGCTGCGCATCGCCCTCGGCGTACGACAGGAAGAGCTCGCGGTCGTGCGTCTGCAGCGCGGTGTTGAGGTCGAACCACGCCTGCTCGTAGGTGCTCGACTCCGCGGCGTAGTCCTCTTCGATCCACAGGGGCGTCGTGTCGCCGATCGGCACCGCCGCCGCCTCCCCGGCCGGGTAGGGGCGCGGCCAGACGACGGCGGCGACGGCGCTCGCGCCGGCGAGGCAGAGCACGGTGACCCCCACGATGATGAGCTGGGCGACGCGCGCCCTGCGGTTGCGCGGGGGGCGCTGCGCGGCCTGCTCGGTATGGCTCTCGGGTGCGTTCATGCGCCTGCCACCTCCGCGACCTGGATGAATCGGAGCGTCTGCCCGGGGATGCTCGACTCGTCGGGCGGGGTGGCGGCGACCGTGAACACGTACTCGGTGTCGCCCACGGTGATCGGATACTGCGAGAGCGGCGGCAGCGAGGAGAACCCGGCCCGGGCTCCCATGATGTCGTTCGGAATCTCGCTGAACTCGTTCATGACGGGGAACTGCTGCGCGACGGCGGCCGGGTCGAGCGCTTCGGGCCGCAGGCTCGCGTCGCCCTGGCGGAAGAGGCACGAGCTGCGCAGCATGCCGTCCTGCCGTGAGAGCCGCGACATCTCGAGGATCATCGCCTCCACATCGAAGCACACGGTCTCGTCGCTCTCGACAGCCGCGTCGGTGAAGGTGGTGGCGAACTCCTCGCCCGAGGGGTCGTAGGAGATGGTCGATCCGGCCGCGAAGCCGGCGACCCGCCACGGCCCGACCGCGCTGGGGGTGCGCGACGCCTGCGAAGCGCTCGGCTCGTCGGAGCCGTCGTAGTAGAAGGGGCGGGTGAGCCACACGGCCTGCGTCAGCTCGGAGGTGAACGTCTCGCCGTCGACGGTATAGGTGTAGGTGAAGTCGACGGGCACGGAGGCGGAGTCGGCGGTCTCGGGCTCGCCGCCGATGTAGCTCTCGGTGGCGTTGGCGTAGTCGAGCTCTGCGAGGTCGTACCGGTAGTCGATGGCGAGATCGAGCTGCTGCGCGGAGGCGAGGTCGCCGTACAGGGGCGTCGCGGTGTCGTCCGTCTCCGGGTGCAGCGCGGGGTCTGCGGCGTCGCGCCATGCCGGATCGCCGACGGTCGTCGCGGCGAGGAACTGCTCGAGGGCGGCGCCCGGGTCGCCCCGCAGGGCCTCCGCTTTCGCGCCCGCCATCCACGCGAGGGCGGGCACCGACGCGACGACGAGCACGGCGCACACGATGAGGGTGGCGACGGTGCCCTTCGTCCAGGCGCGCTCGTGCGGCGCCTTGCGGCGGCGCTGGTACGCGGGCGCAGTCGCCTGCGTCGCCGTGTACGGGGTCTGCGGGGCTGCGGGGGCGAGGTGCTCGGTCCAGGCCAGTCCGTCCCAGTAGCGCAGCAGCCCGCTGCCCGCCGGGTCGGCGTACCACCCCGCGGCCGGTGCTCCCGTCGATCCTTGCCCGAGCTCCATGGAAACTCCCCTGCATTGCACGTTGACTCTTGCCTGCGCCCGGTTGCGAACCCGTTCGCGTCCCCGGCCGCCGTGCTGACAGACCGTTCCCCCCGAGAAGAGTGTACCGCCTGCCGCGGCGGGAGATGCCGCATGGCGATGTCGCACGTCGTTGATAGTCTGAATCGGCGGCCGCAGGCACGGGCCGCGCGCAGCGCCGTCTCGAAGGAGCACATCGATGAGCAGTCGACTCGCGCCGCCGCGCATGCCGTCCGGCAATGTGAATGTGCAGGCGCCTCCCGAGATCGAGCCCTCCGAGGGCGGCAGCAGCCTGCTGACCTCGGCGCTGCCGATGCTCGGCAGCGTGGGCGCGATCATCATGGTCTCCGTCAGCAACGCCGGGCCCACGGGCTGGATCACGGGCGGCATGTTCCTCATCTCGGCGCTCGGCTTCGTCTTCGTCAACGGGTGGCGGCAGCGCGCGACCCGGCAGGCGTCGATCCTGAGCTCGCGGCGCGAGTACCTCGCGTATCTCGCCCAATTGCGCGACACGGTGCGCACGGCCGCGAAGGCGCAGCGGCGGGAGCGCAACTGGAGGTACCCGGCGCCCGAGACGCTCAGCTATCTCGTCGAAGACGGCACGCGGGTGTGGGAGCGCTCCGCCTCCGACGACGACTTCCTGACGGTGCGCGTGGGCACGTGCGCGCAGCCGCTCGCGCTCACGTTGGTGCCGCCGGAGCTGCCGCCCGTCGCCGACCTCGATCCGGTCGCGACGACGGCGGCTCACCGCTTCATCGCCACCCACGAGACCCAGCCGGATCTGCCCACGTACCTGCGGATCTCGCAGTACCGCAGCGTGCAGCTCGTCGGCGATCGCGTCGCGGGCATCCGCGGTCTCGCGCGCGGCATGATCTGCCACCTCGCCGCCCTGCACAGCCCGGAGGACCTGCAGATCGTGATCGCGGCGAGCCCCGAGTCGCTCCCGCAGTGGGAATGGGCGAAGTGGCTGCCCCACGCGCAGTCGACGCGCCTGCACGACGCGCTCGGCCCGGCCCGCATGATCGGCTCAGACCTCGACACGCTGATGCGCATGCTCCCGTCGGATCTGCGCGAGCGCCCCCGCTTCTCCGCCGAGGGCTCGGCTCCGGCACCGCGCCCCCACCTGCTCGTCGTCGTCGACGGAGCGACTGTACCGCCGAGCGACTCCGTGTTCGCGGGCGGGCTGCAGGGGGTCACGGTGCTCGACCTCCCGAACACCTGGGACGACAACGACGATGTCAGCACGGCGCGCATCTACGTGGGATCGCACACCGCCGAGGTCGCGGAGGGCCGCACGCAGGCGGAGTCCATCACCCCCGACGACATGAGCCTCGTCGAGGCCGAGGCCGTCGCGCGCCGGCTCGCCCCGCTGCACCGGGAGGGAGGCGGCGGATCGGTGGCGCGCGCGAGCAAGCGGCAGCAGGAGCTGCTCGAGCTGCTCGACCTGCCCGACGTGCGCGACCTCGACCTGGAACGGCAGTGGCGGTACCTGCCGGAGCGGGATCGGCTGCGCGTGCCGATCGGCCAGGACACCCACGGCGCCCCGCTGATCCTCGATCTCAAGGAGTCGGCCTCGCAGGGAATGGGCCCGCACGGTCTCATCATCGGCGCGACGGGCTCGGGCAAATCGGAGGTGCTGCGCACGCTCGTGCTGTCGCTGGCGCTCACCCACTCGCCGGAGCAGCTCAACTTCGTGCTCGTCGACTTCAAGGGCGGCGCGACGTTCGCGGGCATGGCCGAGATGCCGCACGTGTCGGCGATCATCACGAACCTGGGCGAGGAGATCAGTCTGGTCGACCGCATGCAGGATGCGCTGCAGGGCGAGATGAACCGCCGTCAGGAGCTGCTGCGAGCGGCGGGCAACTTCGTGAACGTCGGCGAGTACGAGAAGGCGCGCAAGAACGGCCGCACCGATCTGCCGCCGCTGCCCGCGCTGCTCATCGTCGCCGACGAGTTCTCGGAGCTGCTGAGCGCGAAGCCCGAGTTCATCGAGTCGTTCGTCGCGATCGGCCGCCTCGGCCGCTCCCTCCACGTCCACCTGCTGCTCGCCTCGCAGCGGCTCGAGGAGTCGCGGCTGAAGGGCCTCGACACGCACCTGTCGTACCGCATCGGCCTGCGCACGTTCTCGGCGGCCGAGTCGCGCACCGTCATCGGCGTGCCCGACGCCTACCACCTGCCGCAGGAGCCGGGCGGCGGCCTGCTGAAGGTCGGCAGCGACGACCACCTCACGCAGTTCCGCGCCGCGTACGTCTCGGGTCCGCCGCCCGCGCGCCGCGTGATCGCTCCGAGCGACGACGCCTCCGCCGCTCCCGGGGCGGCGCGCATCACCCCGTTCACGGCCGCCGCGAAGCAGCTGGCCGACCCCGCCGATCAGGCGGCCCGCGCCGCCGCCGAAGCCGAGCGTCGCGCCGCCGAGGCCGCGGCCGCCGAGCCGGAGGAGACGCGGAGCACCTTCGAGCTCGCCGTCGCCCGCATGTCGGGCATCGGCCCGGCCGCGCACCAGGTGTGGCTGCCCCCGCTCGAAGAACCCGCGACGCTCGACCAGCTGCTCGGCAAGCTCGTCGTCAGCTACGAGCTCGGCCTGCACGCCCCGCGCTGGCGCGAGGGACGGCGGCTCACCGTGCCCGTCGGCATCGTCGACGTGCCGCTCTACCAGCGCCGCGACCTGCTCACCCTCGACCTCTCGGGCGCCGCGGGCAACGTCGCCATCGTCGGAGCGCCGCTGTCGGGCAAGAGCACCGCGGCGCGCACCCTCGTCTCCGCTCTGGCGCTCACGCACACGCCGCACGAGGTGCAGGTCTTCGTCATCGACTTCGGCGGCAGCTTCACGGGCCTGCGAGATCTGCCGCACGTCGCCGGGCTCGCGACGCGCGGCGAGCCCGAGGTGATCCGTCGCACCGTCGCCGAGGTCACGTCGCTGCTCAACGCGCGCGAGGCGTTCTTCCGCGCCCACGGCATCGACTCCATAGACACGTACCGTCTGCGGCGCGAGCAGGGCGTCGTCGACGACGGGTACGGCGACATCTTCCTCGTCATCGACGGCTGGGCGACGCTCCGCAGCGACTACGAGAGCCTCGAGGCGGCCGTGCAGCAGATCGCGGCGCGCGGCCTGAGCTTCGGCGTCCACGTCGTGCTGACGGCGAGCCGCTGGCTCGACATCCGCCCCAACGTCAAAGACCTGCTGGGCGCGCGCATCGAGCTGCGCATCGGAGACGCCTCCGACTCCGAGATCGACCGCCGTGCGGCCGGCAACGTCTCGGCGCTGCCGGGGCGCGGCCTCGATCCCAGCGGGTTGCAGATGCTCACCGCCCTGCCGCGCATCGACGGCGACACGACCGCCGAGACGCTGGTCGACGGCGTCGACGACCTGGTCGCCAAGATCGGCAGCGCCTGGCAGCGCGAGCACGGCCCGAAGCTGCGCCTGCTGCCCGAGCGACTGCCGCTCGACGAGTTGCGCGCCCACCCGGCCGCCGACCCGGAGCACCTGCTGCTCGGCCTCGACGAGGCGGAGCTCGCGCCCGTCGGCTTCGACCCCGAACGGGAGCAGCACCTCTTCCTGTACGGCGACTCCGGCTCGGGCAAGTCCTCCATGCTGCGCGGCATCGTGCACGAGATCACCCGCCGCTACGAGCCGGGCCAGGCCCGCATCTTCATGATCGACTACCGCCGCGCCCATCTCGGCGAGATTCCCGACGCCTACCTCGGCGCGTACCTGACGACCGCCGAGCAGGCCTCCGGCGCGGTGACGCAACTCGTCGAGTTCTTCCGCAGCCGGCTGCCGGGGCCCGACGTCACCGCCGAGCAGCTGCGCTCGCGGAGCTGGTGGACGGGCGCCGAGGGGTACATCCTCATCGACGACTACGATCTCGTGGCGACCCAGCAGGGCAACCCGGCGGCGCCCCTCGCGCAGCTGCTCGCCCAGGCGGGCGACCTCGGTCTCCACGTGATCGTGACGCGGCGCTCGGGCGGTGCCTCGCGCGCCGCGTACGATCCGATCCTCCAGGGCATGACCGACCTCGGCGTCACCGGCATCCTGCTGAGCGGCAACCCCGAAGAGGGCCAGCTCATCGGCAAGGTCAAGGCGATCCCGAGCGCGCCGGGGCGCGCGCAGGTCGTGTCGCGGGCCCGCGGGTACCAGGTGGTGCAGCTCGCGTACGCACCCTCGACGCAAGACGACGAGGCGCTGTAGGCGGGGTCGCCCGGATTCTCGAATGCGCCCCGGGACGGTACCCTGTCAGAGGCACGCCCGCGTCGCCCACCGCTTGCCCGCATCGCCGCCCAACGGAAAAGAGTGATTCATGGACTACGAGACCTCGACGCAGCTGGGTGCTGGGTTCTTCCTCGTCTTCGGTGTCTGGTCGCTCGTCGGCCTCGCGGTGTACGTCTGGTACCTCTGGTCGCTCTCGCGCCTCTTCCCGTACCTGGGGCTGCCCTCGGGGTGGGGGTGGATCCCGCTCTGGAACCAGTGGCAGCTGATTCAGCGCGGCGGGCTCCCGGGGTGGCTCGCGATCTTCTTCCTCGTACCCGGGCTGAGCATCGTCGCGCTCGTGGTCTCCATCATCGCCATCCACCGCATCAACACCGAGTTCGGCAAGGGCGGCGGCTTCACCGTGCTGGGCGCGTTCATCCCGCCCCTCTGGGCGACGCTCTTCGCGTCGCAGCTGCGGGATCGCGAGTACGGCGCCCCGGGCTACGGCTCTGGCGATTACCCGCAGGCGCCCGGCGCGGCCAGCCCGGGAGCGAACGGCTTCCCGGCCGCTCCCGGTTCCAGCGGCGGTTTCGCGCCCCAGCCCGGTGCGCACGATCAGCACGATCCCGCGTGGCAGGGCCTCCCGCCCGTGCCGCAGCAGGCCGCCGCCCACGATCCGTGGGCCGTGCCGCAGCAGGCTGCTCAGCAGGTGTCTCAGCCCGCGGTTCAGCCCGCGGCTCAGCCCGCGCCGCCCCAGGCGGCTCAGGGGCAGTACGCGCCGGGCGCCGCCCCGGCAGCGCAGCCCGCGGCCCCCGCCGACCCGTGGCAGCAGCAGGCCTCAGCGCCGGCGCCCGCGCCGGCTCCTGCGCCGAACAACTGGGGCTTCAGCAACACCACGGAGGGCGACTTCGAGCGCCTCGCCGCCGAGGGCGCTCCGCCCCGCCAGCCCGCGCCGCTCGGAGCGGTGGCGCCGCCCCGGCCGTTCTCGTGGCCGGCGGTCGAGGACTCGAACGTCGAGCACGAATCGGGGCCGCTGCTCCTTCCCGAGCCGTCGGCGGCAGCGCTCTCGCAGGGGCAGGGCGCCGGCACTGCCGACGCTGCCGCAGCGGGGCCCGCGGCTCCCGCAATTCCCGCGGCCGAGCCGGTTCCCGCCCCGGCTCCGGCCCCCGCCGGCCCCCCCCCCGCGGGCCGCGCCCCGCACCGCCTCGCCCCCCGCACCGCCCGCCCCCGCCACCCCGCCGCCCCGCCCGCCCCTCCGCCGGACCCCCCCCGCAGGCTCTGGGCACGCTACCACCCGCCCCCCCGGCCCAGCACCTCGCCCTACACGATGCCT
>NZ_LDRK01000005.1 GCF_001477055.1 Leucobacter chromiiresistens | reverse complement strand
TCGCCGCCGTCCCCCACCGCGGCGAGCGCTGCCGAGAGCCCCGCGACCCCCGAACCGACGACGAGGATCACGGCTTCGCGGCCAGCATGCGCTCGAGCGCGACCCGCGACGCGTCGGCCACTCCCGCGGGCACGGTGATGCGGTTCGGCGTCGCGCCGGCAAGCAGCGACTCGAGCGTCCACGCGAGGTACGCCGGGTGGATGCGGTACATCGTCGAGCACGGGCACACGACGGGATCGAGGCAGAAGATCGTCACGTCGGGCCGCTGCTGCTGGAGTCGGTTCACGAGATTGATCTCGGTGCCGACCGCGATCACGCTGCCGGGCGCTGCCCGCTCGACCTCTTGGCGGATGTACTCCGTCGAGCCCGCCCCGTCGGCGGCATCGACCACCTCGGCGGGGCATTCGGGATGCACGATGACGCGCACTCCGGGGTGGTCGGCGCGGGCCTGCTCGATCTGCGCCACCGTGAAGCGCTTGTGCACGGAGCAGAAGCCGTTCCACAGGATCACGCGCGCATCGCGCAACTGCTGCTCCGTGTTGCCCCCGAGCGGCAGGTGCGGCCGCCACAGCGGCATCTGCCGCTCGTCGACGCCCATCGCCCGTGCGGTGTTGCGCCCGAGGTGCTGATCCGGGAAGAACACGACGCGCTGTCCGCGCTCGAAGGCCCACTCCAGCACGGTGCGCGCGTTCGAGGAGGTGCAGACGATGCCCCCGTTGCGCCCGCAGAACGCCTTGATCGCCGCAGAGGAGTTCATGTAGGTGACGGGGATCACGGACTGCCGGCCGTCCGCCCCGGTCTCGCCGAGCGCCGCCATGAGCTCGCGCCAGCACGCCTCCACCTGGTCGATGGTCGCCATGTCGGCCATCGAGCAGCCCGCGGCGAGGTTCGGGAGGATGACCGCCTGATCGGCGCCCGAGAGGATGTCGGCGGTCTCGGCCATGAAGTGCACACCGCAGAAGACGAACGCCTCGGCCTCGGGGCTTCCCTTCGCGGCCTGCGCGAGCATGAACGAATCACCGACGAAATCGGCGTACCGCACGATCTCGTCGCGCTGGTAGAAGTGGCCGAGGATGCGCACGCGCGGACCGAGCGTTTCGCGTGCCGCGGAGATCCAGGAGTCGAGCTCCGCGTCGGTCGCCGAGGTGTAGCGCTCGGGCAGCGGCCCCTGACGCGGGGCGTCGACGGGGGCGCGGTCGATGGTCGAGGCGCCCGGGCCGTACCCGGGTTGCCGGTCGATCGCCCACGGAGCCTGCGGGAGCGACGGGTCGCACGTCGAGCGGCCCGTCGCCCGCAGCGCGATCGGGCGCGCCGCGACGCGGCGGTGCTCGGGCGCGGACGCCGATGCCGATGCCGATGCCGATCCCGGTGCGGGTGCGGCGCCGACGCCGTCACCGCCGCCGAGGGCGGCTTCGCGCTCGCGCTCGTGCGCTGCGGCAGCGGTGATGAGTTCGGTGACGCTGGTCATGCGGACCTCCGTGGGTGCGGGCGCGCGTCGGGGGGCTCCGGCGCTGCATCGTTCGAGAATCGGTAGAGCCGTGCAGGGCGGTGCGCGGCTCCGGTCTCGCGCTCGCCGGTGTCGACGAGCACGCCCCGGGCGAGCATCTGCCGCCTGAAGTTGGCCGGATCGACCGCTGCGCCGAGCACGGCTTCGTGCACGGCTCGGAGCCTGCCGATCGTGAAGGTCGGCCCCAGGAAGCGGTGCGCGACGGCCGCGTACTCGGTCTTGCTGCGCAGCCGGGCGAGCGCGTAGGCGATGATGCCGGCGTGGTCGAAGGCGAGTTCGGGGAGGCGGTCGGCCGAGCACCACGCCACGTTGCCCTCGGAGTCCGGGCTCGCGGCGTCGAACGGCTGGAGCGGTGGCGGATCGCGCGGATCGTCCCATCGTCGGCTCGTGCTCGGGGCGGTCGTCACGCGGTTCCACGGCCCGTCGGCCGACCCTGCACCGGAGTCGCTCGGGCGATCCTCGGCGGCGGCCGCCGCGCCCGCCCCGACCGCCGCGTCGAGGTCGCCCTCGCCGAGCATCGCCCAGTACGCGATGGTCACGAGCCGCGCGGCGTCGGCCGAGCGCTCGACGCCGCCGAACGCGTACAGCTGCTCGAGGTAGCCGGGAGTGCATCCGGCGGCGGCGCGGATCGACCGCAGCGCGGTATCGGTCAGCGTCTCGTTCCACCGGGTCGGCCCGCCGGGCAGCGCCCAGCGCCCGCGGAACGGTTCGCGGGTGCGTCGCACCAACGGGATCCAGAGCGTCGCGGGTGCGGCAGACGCCTCGCCGTCGGCGGCTGCGTCCGCATCGAGGGTCGACGCGCCCGGCGGCGGCCGGAGTGCGAATGCCACCGTGGACACGGCGACGGCGGGCGGCAGGTACGGCCGCTCGCTCGCGCTGGCATCGGCGAACCCCACATCGACCTCCCTCTCGGCCCGGTACGCACCCGAACGCGAGTTCGAGTCAGATTGACCTTAAGCAGCATACGCCGAGCGGCGCGCGTGTCAAGACGCGCGCCCGCTCGGTCACGCAAGGTAACGATTGCGCAGATGGGTCTCGCGCCGCCCGGAACCGTGGGATAAGCTCAACGGGTAAGACCAGTAATGCCGAACGTAGGGATTCTCCAGCACGTTTTATTTGCCGCTGAAATGCAGCAAGCTACCAGTCTCCACGTCGGCGCCGTCGCCGTGGCACCCCGGCCGCACCTGCGGCCAGCAACACACGAAGGAAACACAGTATGGCCACCGGCACCGTGAAATGGTTCAACTCCGAGAAGGGCTTCGGCTTCATCACCCCCGACGACGGAGCATCCGACGTCTTCGCGCACTTCAGCGCGATCGCAGGCAGCGGCCGTCGCGACCTGTTCGAAGAGCAGCGCGTCGAGTTCGACGTCGAGCAGGGCCCCAAGGGCCTGCAGGCGAGCAACATCCGCGCTCTCTGATCAGCGCACGATGACGAGGTGCAGGGCATTCGCCCTGCACCTCGTTTTTGTATGGTCCGCACATCGCGCTCGACGCGGCCGCCCGCACGTCGCTACGTTCGGATCACCCTGACCCCTGACACGGGAGCCGCATGTCGACGCTGACGTACCCGCACCTCTTCACCCCGCTCGCGCTGGGGGCCATCACGCTCCCGAACCGCATCATCATGGGGTCGATGCACGTCGGCCTCGAGGAGACGCCCGGCGGCTTCGAGCGGCTCGCGGCGTTCTACCGCGAACGGGCGGTCGGTGGCGCGGCGCTCATCGTCACCGGCGGCGTGTCGCCGAATCGCGACGGGCGGCTCACGGAGGGCGCGGCGATGCTCGCCACGGAGTCCGACGTCGCCGACCACCGCATCGTCACCGACGCCGTGCACGATGCGGGCGGGCGCATCGTGCTGCAGATCCTCCACTCGGGGCGATACGGCGCGCACGGCGACATCGTGGCCCCGAGCGCCCTGCGCGCACCCATCTCGCCGGTCACGCCGCGCGAGCTCGACGCCGACGGCATCGAGCGCACCATCGACGACTTCGCGCGCACCGCGTCGCTCGCCGTGGCGGCGGGGTACGACGGCGTCGAGATCATGGGCTCCGAGGGCTACCTCATCAACGAGTTCACCGCGCCGTGCACGAACCGCCGCTCCGACGACTGGGGCGGCGACGCCGAGCGGCGCACCCGATTCCCCGTCGAGATCGTGCGCCGGGTCCGGGCGGCGCTCGGCGAATCCGGCATCCTCATCTACCGGCTCTCCATGCTCGACCTCGTGCCCGACGGCTCGACCCTCGACGAGGTCGTCGACCTCGCGCTGCGCGTCGAAGCCGCCGGCGCCTCGCTCATCAACACCGGCATCGGCTGGCACGAGGCGCGCATCCCCACCATCGCGAGCTCGGTGCCGCGGGGCGCCTTCACCTGGGTCACGCGGCGCCTCATGGGCGCGGTCGCGATCCCGCTGATCGCCACGAACCGGATCAACACGCCGGAGACCGCCGAGGCGGTGCTCGCCTCGGGCAGCGCCGACCTGGTGTCGCTCGCACGGCCCTTCCTCGCCGATCCCGCCTTCGCGGCGAAAGCCGCCGCCGGCGCGCCCGAGCGCATCAACACCTGCATCGGGTGCAACCAGGCCTGCCTCGACCACACGTTCGCGGGCAGGATCGCGTCGTGCCTGGTGAACCCGCGCGCCGGCCACGAGACCGACCTCGTGATCGCACCGACGACCGCCCGGCGCCGGATCGCCGTCGTCGGCTCGGGCCCCGCCGGCCTGTCGTGCGCCACGACGGCCGCCTCCCGCGGGCACGAGGTCACCCTCTTCGAAGCCGACACCCGGATCGGCGGTCAGCTCAACGTCGCACTGCAGGTGCCCGGCAAGAGCGAATTCCGCGAGACGCTGCGCTACTTCGGGGTGCGCATCGCGGAGACCGGCGTCGCACTGCGGCTCGGCGAGCGGGTCGACGCCGCGACGCTCGCCGCCGAGGGGTTCGACGAGATCGTGCTGGCGACGGGGGTGCTCCCCCGCCGGCCCGAGATCGACGGACTCGACCACCCGAGCGTCGTCGGCTACCTCGATGTGCTGCGCGATCGCGTTCCGGTGGGTCGGCGCGTCGCGATCCTCGGGGCCGGCGGCATCGGGTTCGACGTCGCCGAGTTCCTCACCTCCGATGCCGACGAGGATCCCGCCGACGTGCCGGGCTTCCTCGCCCACTGGGGCGTCGACGCCGAGTACCGCCGCGGCGGCGGGCTCACCGTCGCCGTCGAGGAGCCCCCGCAGCGCTCGGTCGTGATGCTGCAGCGGAGCGCCGGCAAGCTCGGGAGTCGGCTCGGCAGGACGACCGGCTGGATCCACCGCACGGAGCTCG
Organism: Leucobacter chromiiresistens; assembly: GCF_001477055.1. Classification (GTDB taxonomy): domain Bacteria; phylum Actinomycetota; class Actinomycetes; order Actinomycetales; family Microbacteriaceae; genus Leucobacter; species Leucobacter chromiiresistens_A. The sequence continues at coordinate 28,762 of NZ_LDRK01000005.1, read as the reverse complement.
CCCGGCGCGGCGTGCGCATGGTGCCGGGAGCCGAGTACCGGCGCGTCGACGACGACGGCCTGCACCTGACGCTCGACGGAGAGGCGACGACGCTCGCGGTCGACACCGTGGTGCTGTGCACGGGGCAGGATCCCGCGCGCGAGCTGCACGGCGAGCTCGCCGCGCTCGGCATCGGCGCGCATCTGATCGGCGGGGCAGACCTCGCAGCGGAGCTCGACGCGAAGCGGGCAATCGACCAGGGCACGCGCCTCGCCGCGAGATTGTGAGACGACCATGATGCACCACTCGGACGCCGCGGAGCGCCTCTCGCGCATGATCCGGATCCCCACCGTCTCCGCGGAGCTCGACGAGCGCGGCCCGGCGCCGTTCGACGACTTCGCCGCCGTGCTCGCAGAGCTGTACCCGCACGTGCATCGCGCGCTCGACCGGGAGCGCATCACCGAGTTCGGTCTGCTCTTCCGCTGGCGGGGCGCCGATGCCGGGCTCGACCCGGTCGTGCTGATGGCGCACTACGACGTCGTGCCCGTCGATGAGCGCGACGACTGGGCCCACCCGCCGTTCGAGGGGCGCATCGCCGACGGATACGTGCACGGCCGGGGCGCCCTCGACGACAAGGGCCCGCTGCTCGTCATCCTCGAAGCCGTCGAGTCGCTCCTGACAGAGGGTTTCGTGCCGGCCCGCGATGTGTACCTCTCGTTCGGCGGCAACGAGGAGACCTTCGGATCGGCGGCGCGCGCCATCGCCGACACGTTCACCGCGCGGGGCATCACCCCGTGGCTCGTGCTCGACGAGGGCGGCGCCGTCGTGGACGCGCCGCTGCCGCTCGTGCGCGGGCGGGCCGCGATGGTGGGCGTCGGCGAGAAGGGCCCGATGACGCTGCGGCTGAGCGCCCGCGGCGACGGCGGCCACGCGTCGGCGCCCCCGTCGCTCACCGCCGCCAGGCGGGTCGCGCGGGCGGTGACCCGCCTGGACCCCGGCACGTTCCCCGCGCGCACCCCGGTCGGCGTGAGCCGCATGCTCGCGGGCTTCGTCCCGAGCACAGCGGGGCCCGCCCGCGGGCTCTACCGGTTGCTGGCCGCGCACCCCCGACTCACCGCCCGCGTCTTCGCCCGGCTCGGCGGCGAGCCCGCGGCTATGGTGCGCACCACGGTCGCGGCGACCATGCTCGCCGGGGGAACCGCGCCGAACGTGCTGCCGTCTCGCGCGAGCGCGACCGTGAACCTGCGCATCGCGCTCGGGGAGACGGTCGCCTCGACCGTGCGGCGGGTGCGCCGCCGCATCGCCGACCGGCGCGTGCTGATCGAGGTCGTGGACGGCGAGGAGCCCTCGCCCGAGTCGTCGACCGACAACGCGCAGTTCGCGCTCATCGCCGAGTCCGTGGGCGCATCGCATCCGGAGGCCCGCACCGTGCCCTACATCATGATGGCGGCCACCGACTCGCGGCACTTCCACCGCTTCGCCCCCGCCGTCTACCGATTCGCCCCGCTCGCCATGTCGGCCGAGCTGCGGGCCACGATCCACGGCGTCGACGAGCGGGTGTCGATCGCGGAGCTCGAGCGCGGCACCCGATTCCACCGCGCGCTGCTCCAGCGGCTCCCCGCCCGGCCGGGCGCATGACCCGGGTGCGGCTCGGCGCGCTCGCGGGAGTCGTCGGCTTCCTCGCGTTCGTCGAGTTCACGAGCGGGTTCCTCCAGGGCTACTACACCCCGATGCTCTCCGACATCGCGCGGCATCTCGAGGTGCCCGACGCCGATGTGAACTGGCTGGAGGGCTCCCAGCTCATGCTGTCGGCCCTCGTCGTGCCGGTGCTCGCGAAACTCGGCGACATGGTCGGGCACAAGCGGATCCTGCTCTGGTCGACCGGGGTGACCGCCCTCGCGACGCTCGCGCTGCCGTTCGCCACCACCTTCCCGCTCTTCCTCGCCGCCTGGACGCTGCAGGGGGTGTACGTCGTCTGGCTGCCGCTCGAGATCGCGCTCATCTGGTCGCGCACGCGCGATCGGGAGGGCCGCTCACTGCTCACGGCTCGCGCCGCGGGCGCGCTCGTCGCCGCGCTCGAGGCGGGGGCCATCTCGGGGGCGCTGATCGGCGGAGCGCTGATCGACGCGCTGCCCATCACCGGTGTGCTCCTGATCCCCGGCCTGCTGGTGCTCGTGTGCCTCGCCGTGATCGCGTTCGGCGTGGCCGAGTCGCCCGTGCAGCTCGGGGGCAGGATCGACGTCGTCGGGCTCGCGCTCGTGACGGTCGCCCTGCTCGCGTTCACCGGCGGGCTCGGCCTGCTGCGGGTGCAGGGCGTGGCGAACCCCGTGCCGTGGGCCGTCGTCGTGCTCGGCCTGCTGCTGTTCGTGCCGTTCGCCAGGTGGGAGCTGCGCCACCCCGACCCGCTGATCGACGTGCGGCTCTTCCGCTCCCCCGCGCTCGCCCCCGTCTTCGCGACCGCCGCCCTCTTCGGCATGAGCGTGCTCGGCGCCCAGGCACCGCTGTCGACCTTCATCCGCACCGACCCCTCGACGGCGGGGTACGGGCTGGGCATCGGCGGCTTCCTCACCTCCCTGGTGATCGGCGCCTACCTGATCGCCATGGTGGCGGGGGCGCTCGCGTATCCGCTCGCGGCGCGCGTCTCCACCCCGCGGAACGCGCTCGCCGCCGCAGCGCTGCTCGTCGCACTCGGGTACCTGCTGTTCCTGCCGTTCCACACGACCTACGCGCACATGGTGACCAACATGGTGATCGCCGGGCTCGGCTCCGGGGCGCTGGTCGCCGCGCTTCCGGCGGCCGCCGCCTCCGGCGCCCCGCCGCATCTCACGGGCGTCGCCACCGGGCTCACGAACTCGACGAAGACCGTCGGCGGCGCCGTCGCGTCGGCGATCTTCGGCATCGCGCTCATGCACGGCGTCGCGGAGGCGGCCGGGGTCGGCGGCGCTGCCGACGGCGCCGTGGCCGGCGGCACGGCCGGATCGTTCGCCGGCTACGTGGTGGTGTGGTGCGTGTGCGGCGGGTCGGCGCTCGTCGCCGCCGTCGCGCTCCGCTTCGCGGTGCCGGAGGACGCGTTCCGCGACCCCGTCGGCGTTGAACGGGAGCGACCGCGCGGGCGGCGCTAGCGGGGCGGCGCGAGCAGCTCGTCCGCGGCGCCGAGGGCGCGCTCCAGCAGTTCGTCCAATCGATGCCGGCCCGCGCCGAGCGCCGCCCACCGCCACACCGTGCCCACCAACGCGGCGGAGTATCCGGCGGCGATGACCTCGGCCTGCAGCGCGTCGCGCCCCTCCCGTCGCAGGCGGCTCTCGATCGCCGCCGCGATGCGCAGCTGACGCGAGGCCCGACCCGCCGCGAGTTCCTCCTCGACACCCATGGTGCGCGCCTCCGCGATCGCGAGGGCCAGGGTCTCCGGGGCCTCGCCGGCGGCGAACACGCGCAGCGCACCCGGCGCATCCTCGGCCGATGTTCGCAGCGCTGCCTCCAGCGCCGCGATCCGGGCGTCGAAGACGTACCAGAGCATCTCCGACTTCGAGGCGAAGTAGTTGAAGAAGCTGGAGCGGCTGACCCCCGCGCGCCGGGTGATCTCCGACACCGACGTCGCCTCGTAGCCGCGCTCGAGGAACAGCTCGCACGCGGCGTCCGCGAGCATCTCCCGGGAGGATGCGTGCGGACGCCCGCGGCTCGGAGACATGCTCACCACTGTAGCGAACGCCCGGGGGCTGCGAGCGGCGCGGGCCCGAGCCGCGGGGCGCGCCCCGGCCCGCGGCTCAGAGGTGCTTTCCGCCGGTCACCGGGAGCACGGCCCCCGACACGTACGAGGCGTCCTCCGAGGCGAGGTAGACGTACGCGCCGGCGAGTTCCGCGGGCTGCCCCGGGCGGCCGAGCGGCGTGTCCTCGCCGAAGTGCACCTGCTTCTCGTCCCATCCCGTGGCCGGGATGAGGGGCGTCCAGATCGGGCCGGGCGCGACCGCGTTGACGCGGACGCCCCGCTCCCCCTGCTGCTCGGCGAGCGCCTGCGTGAAGGCGACGAGCCCCGCCTTCGTCATCGCGTAATCGAGGAGGTCGGGCGACGGGTTGTACGCCTGCACCGACGCCGACACGATGACGCTCGATCCCGGCTGGAGGTGCGGAGCCGCCTCGCGGAAGAGCAGGATCGGCGCGACCAGATTGGTCGAGAACACGTTCTCCACGGCATCCCGCGTGATCTCGGCGTTCGGCTCGCGCTCGCGCTGCGTCGCGGCGTTCAGCACGAGGATGTCGAGGCCGCCGAGCTCGTCGACGGTGCGGCGCACCGCCTCGACGCAGTCGGTCTCGTGCCGCAGATCGCCGGGCAGCAGCACGCCCTTGCGATTGGCCTGCTCGATCTGCTCGAGCGTCGCCTGGGCGTCCTCGTGCTCCTCGGGCAGATAGGCGATCGCGACGTCGGCGCCCTCCCGCGCGAACGCGATCGCCACCGCTCGTCCGATGCCCGAATCGCCGCCGGTGATGAGGGCCCGCATTCCTGCGAGCCGGCCGTTGCCGGTGTACGTGTCCTCGCCGTGATCCGGCGCCGGCTGCATCGGCTCCGTGAGGCCCGGCTGCGACGACTGCTCCTGCTGCGGCAGCGGCGCCTTCGGGTACTTGGTGCGCGGGTCCATGTTGGGGGTCATGCGTCCTCCTCGATCGTGCGTTCGTTCGGTCTGCGGTGGCTGCGCCGCGTTCGGCGCGCCGGTCAGTGCGAGCGCAGGAGGTCGATGAGCTCCTGCTTGCGCATGCGGGAGTATCCCGAGAGACCGAGCTCCTTGGCTCGATTCTTGAGCTCGTCGACGGTGCGCTCCTCGTAGTCCTCCGCGTGGCCGCCGCGCTCGCCCACGCGCGATCGCCCGTCGCGGGCGGCTGCGTTCGAGATGCGCGCCGCCTTCTCTGCCGACGCGCCGTCGTCGCGGAGCTTCTCGTACAGTTCGGGATCCTTCAGCTGCGGGGTCTTCGATTTCGGCATCGACCATCCTCTCCCTTCACGTCGTGCGCTCGACGCTACGGCGAGGCTCCGCCCCGCGGCAGGGCCTCGACAGCTGCGCGCGCGGTCGCTAGCCTTCGGCGGCCGCGGCGCGGTCCGCGTCGCCCTCGGCCGCGCCGCCCACCTCGGAGAGGCGCCGCACCGCCGGGCCCTCGAGCACCTCGCCGGTCGCCGAGAAGCGGGAGGCGTGGAGCGGGCAGTCCCAGCTGCGCTCGGCCGGGTTCCAGTTCACGATGCCGCCGAGATGCGTGCAGATGGCGGAGACGCGGCACAGCTTGCCGTCGACGCGCGAGACGGCGACGGGGCGCGCGCCCTCGCGCACCACCCGGCCCTCCCCCTCGGCCAAGTCGGCGGCGCCCGAGCCGCTCAGCACGGCCCGCGTCCAATCGCCCGCCACGTGGGCGGCGACCTCCGCGTTCACCCGCACGGCGTCGGCGACGCCCGCGACCCCGGGGCCCGCCTCTCGCATGGTCTCCGCCCAGTCGAGCCTGCCGCCGAGCATCTGCGACACGATCGCGAGGCTCGCGGCGACCGCGTTCGTCATACCCCACTTGTCGTACCCCGTCGCGGTGTAGATGCGCCCACCCCCTCCGGCGAGCGGCCCGGCGTACGGGAGCGCCGCGTGCCGCTGGTAGTCCTGCGCGGCCCACCAGCTCACGCGGGGGCCCGCCCCGAGGTGCTGCTGCGCCCACGCATCGAGCTCGGCGAGCGTGCGCACCGTGTCACCCCCTCGCCCGGTCGTGTGGCCGCCGCCGCCGACGAGCACCAGGGTCTCCCCCTTCGCGCCCCGGGCGGTGCGCAGCGACCGATCCGGGGCGTCGATCGACACGTGCATGCCGCGCGGGATGCGCTCCTCCGGCACGTCGTAGGCGGCGACGAACGACCGGAACGGTTCGAGACGGGCGAAGAAGAGCCCCCGGTCGAGGATCGGCACGCCGGTCGCCAGCACGCACGCGTCGGCGGCGACTGCGCCGTCAGCCGTCTGCACGTCGAGGCCGTCGCCCTCCCCCTCCACGCCGTGCACCCGCATGCGCTCGTGGATCTCCCCGCCGCGCTCGAGCACTTCGGCGGCGAGCGCGGCCAGCACGTCGATGGGCTGCAGCTGCACCTGGTGACCGAGCGAGATCGCCCCGGCGGTCGCGAACGGCAGGCCGGTGTCGTCGGTCCACTCGACGTCCACTCCCGCTGCGCGGCAGGCGTCGAGCTCGCGCTCGAGGTCGCCGACGTTCGCATCGTCGTTCGCGTAGGTGACGGCGGTGCGCCGGTCGACCGGCAGGCCGAGGCGTTCGAGTTCTCGGATCATCCACGCCTGGCCCTCGCGGTTCGCCTCGGCGTAGGCCTGCACCGCTTCGTCCCCCGCGTGCCCGCGGATGCGCGAGTACACGCTCCCCTGCAGCAGGCTGAGCTTGCCGGTCGTATGCCCGGTGGTCACCGCTCCGACGGTGCGCGCCTCGAGCACCGCGACGCGCTGCCCGGCTCGGGAGAGCAGCACGGCGGTGACGAGCCCCGTCAGTCCGGCGCCGACCACGACCGTATCGAAACGACGGCCGATCGGCGACGGGCGGGCGGGCGAGACGGGAACGGACGAACCGGTGCGGTGCCACAGTGCAGTCATGCGCACACGCTACGGAGGCGCCGCCGCCGCGGGCAGCCCCTTGACAGCGCGAGCGCCGCTCGCGACGGCGTTCGCTCCGTCGCGCACTCCGTCGCTCGTGTCGACCGCGGCGTCCAGGCCGGAAATGGTAGGGGAACTCCTCCCCGGATGCAAGGTGCTGCCCGGGCCGGACGGGCACCGGGATGCTGGTGCCGTCATCGCCCGGGTGCCGTCAGGTGCGCCCGAGGTGTCGCGTCGGCCTCGGCCGCTGTCTCTCATTGGAGGAGGCTCATGCTCGCCCCGAATCCCGCGTTCGCAGCAACCCGTGCACCCGCTGTCCCGGGCACTCCCGGCGACCGAGCCGCCGCCGACGAGGCCCGCAACGCGCTCGCGATGACGCTGCTGTCGGCCGCCCGGCGGGCGGACGCGGCCGGGCGGCGGCGGCTGCACCAGCGCGTCGTCGTCGAGTACCTCGATCTCGCCCGCTCGATCGCCCGCCGATACCGGGTGCGCCAGCAGGACGCCGCGGACGTGCTGCAGGTCGCCTGCATCGGGCTCGCGAAAGCCGTCGAGCGCTTCGACCCCGAAGTCGGCGACGACCTCGTCTCGTTCGCCGTTCCCACCATCTCGGGCGAGATCAAGCAGTATCTGCGGGACACGTCGTGGTTCGTGCGACCGCCGCGGAGGCTCCAGGAACTCGCGATCGAGGTTCCCGCGGTGCGCGAGATGCTCGAGCAGGAGCTCGGCCGCGCGCCCCGCATCGCAGAACTGGCCGCAGTGCTGCGCCGCCCGCTCGCTCTGGTGGCCGAGGCCGTGCAGTGCCACTCGGCCCGCAATGCGATCTCGCTCCACACGCCCATCCCCGGCGCTTCCGAGGACCTCACGCTCGCAGACTCGCTTCCCTACCGGGAGACGGAGTTCACCCGGACCGAGCTGGCGCTGACACTCGAACGCGCGACGCGCACCCTCAGCGAGGAGGAGCGTCGCATCGTGCGCCTGCGCTTCGAGGAGCAGCTGACGCAGTCCGAGATCGCGCGGGAGTGCGGGGTCAGTCAGATGCAGGTATCGCGCCTGCTGGCGAGCATTCTGCAGCGACTGCGGGCCGCCCTGAGCGCCGATCCCGCGCGGGCGTAGTCCCCGCTCGCGCACCCGCGCGCCGGCGGGGGCGCGTCACCGCGTCCCCCCGAGCTCGGCCGGTGCGCGCATCACCTCACGAGCCGCCCCGAGCACATCCGCCGCCGTGACCGCGAGCAGCGCCGGGTCGGGGTCCGCGGCGAAGGCGTCTCCGCGCCGCACCGAGGCGTCCGTGAGCACCGCATGCGGGCCGGGCGGCGGCCCCCACTCCTCGGGGGGCGCCGGTCCGAAGATGACGACCGACGGCACGCCGTACGCCGATGCGAGGTGCCCGGCCCCCGTATCGGCGGTGACGACGAGCTGCGCTCGAGCGATGACCGCGGCGAACTCGGCGAGGCCGATCCGCCCCGCGAGCACGTCCTCCTCGGGCAGACCCGCCGCCGCAGCGACCGCGGCGGCTCGCGGCTCGTCCCGCTCATCGCCGGTCACCACCACGCGGCGCCCCTCGGCCCGCAGTGCGCGCGCCACCTCGGCGAACCGCTCGACGGGCCACTGGCGCGACCCGTAGAACGCGCCCACGTGCACGACCACCGCGCCCGTCACGGGCGGCACCGCCTCGGGCACCGCGATCCGCACCTCGTCGGGGTCTCCGTCGGCGCCGAAGGCCGAGACCAGCCGCACCCACCGCTCGCGCTCGAGCATGCCGTCGATCCACTCCGGACCCGGCTCGACCTCGGCTCCTGCGGGCTCGGGGTCGTCGGGGAGCCGGTGCGCGTACCGGCGGCGCGGTCGGAGCGCTGCGATGATGTCTCGGCTCTCGGGGCCGTTGCCGTGCAGGTTGACCGCGATGTCGACGCTGCCCGGCTCGATCGGCAGCGGATCGTCGAGCCCGGGAGTGGGCAGGAGCTCGTCGACGGCGTCGACGAGTCGCACGATCGGGGAGAGCCAGCCCGGCGCCGCGAGCACGATCCGGTGATCGCGATGGGCGCGGCGCAGCGCGCGCAGCGCCGGCACCGCCACCAGCAGGTCCCCCAGCTTCAGCGTGCGCAGCGCGAGCAGCACGGGACGGTGCCGTCGGGTCATAGGTCGGTTCCCCTCTCATGCACCCCGCGCGAGCATGCGTCGACCGAGCGGGGCGTCACCCACTGGACTACCGCAGGAGCGGGTGGGGCGCAAGGGGTCGGGCAGTCCGTTTACTTCTCCTGCTTCGGGGCACGGGAGAGGTATGACTGAACCCTCCCCGCCCGTGCACGCCGTGCTGTTCGATCGCGATGACACCCTCATCGTCGACGTTCCGTACAACGGCGACCCCGACGCGGTCGAGGCGATGCCCGACGCGCGCGCGGCGGTCGACCGCGTGCGTGCGGCCGGCATTCCCATCGGAGTGATCAGCAACCAGTCGGGCATCGCCCGCGGCCTGCTCACGCATGAGCAGGTGCGCCGCGTGAACGAGCGCGTCGAGCAGCTGCTCGGCCCGTTCGACCTGTGGCGCGTCTGCCCGCACGCGCCCCGCGACGGCTGCGAGTGCCGCAAGCCGCGGCCGGGCATGATCCTCTCGGCGGCACGCGAACTGGACGTCGCACCGGCGAACGTCGTGATGATCGGCGACATCGGCGCCGACGTCGACGCGGCGGAGGCCGCCGGAGCGCGAGGGATCCTCGTGCCGACACGACTCACGCTGGCTCAGGAGCGCGCCGACGCGACCACGGTCGCGGCCACGATCGCGGAGGCGGTCGCGATCGCACTCGGCGACGAGGCGGGCGGCGATGAAGCGGGCGGCGACCGATGAGCGGCCCCGTGCTCGTGGCGCGGCTCGACAGCATGGGCGACGTGCTCGTCTCCGGGCCCGCCGTTCGCGCCGTCGCGCGTCAGGCCGAGGTGATCATGCTCTGCGGCCCCCTGGGAGCGGGCGGGGCGGCGCTGCTGCCCGGGATCAGCGACACCATCGTCTGGGAGGCGCCCTGGATCTCGGAGCCGTGGCGGGAGGTCACCCGCGAGCACACCGAGCAGCTCATCGACCGGGTGCGCGAATCGGGCGCTCGCGAGGCGGTGATCCTCACCTCCTTCCACCAGTCCCCCCTGCCCCTCGCGCTGCTGCTGCGGCTGGCGGGGATCGAGCGCATCAGCGGGGCATCGGTCGACCACCCCGGATCGCTCCTCGACGTGCGCCTCAGGCCCGGCGAGGATCTGAGCGAGGAGCTCCCCGAGCCCGAGCGCGCGCTCGCGATCGCCGAGGCGGCCGGCTTCCCCGGAGGCGACGACGGGCGCCTCGCAGTCGTACCGACGCCCGATACCAGCGGGCTCACGGGCGACGCTCCCTACGTGGCGCTGCACGCGGGCGCCGCCGTGCCCGCGCGGCGCTGGCCCGTGCAGCACTTCGCGCGCCTGGCGCGAATGCTGACCGACTCCGGGCGCACCGTGGTGCTCACGGGGAGCCGCGGCGAGGCGGAGCTGACCGCGCGCATCCGCGACGACGCCCCGGAGGCGATCGACCTCGCCGGACGGTGCACGACCCTCGAGCTCGCCGGCGTGCTCGCGGGCGCCGACGTGCTCGTCTCCGGCAACAGCGGGCCCGCGCATCTCGCAGCCGCAGTCGGCACGCCCGTGGTGAGCCTGTTCTCGCCCGTGGTGCCCGCCGTGAAGTGGGCGCCCTACGGCGTACCCGTGCGACTGCTCGGCGACCAGCACGCGCCGTGCGCGGGTTCGCGGGCCCGGGAGTGCCCCATCGCGGGGCACCCGTGCCTCGCCGGGGTCGCCCCCGAGACGGTGCTCGCCGCCGTCGACGATCTCGCGGCGCCGGCACAGGCGCGCGCGCATCACGCACAGCCCGCGGGCGCGGCACCGCCGCCGCGGGTCGGAGAGGAAGGACGACGATGAAGATTCTGGTGTGGTACTTGCACGGGGGCTGGATGCAGGCCTTCTTGAGCGGATCGCACGAGTACCTCGTGCCCGCCGAGACCGGCCGCGTCATGCCCCCCTTGCCCGCGCACGCGCGGCGCGTGGAACCCGACGAGCTCGCGGAGGCGGACGTCGACCTCGTGGTGCTGCAGCGCACGGAGGAGCTCGACTGGGCGGAGTCGCTGCTGGGGCGGCGACTCGGCCGCGACGTCGCGACCGTCTTCGTGGAGCACAACACGCCGAAGCAGTCGCCCGTCTCGGAGCGGCACTTCCTCAGCGAGCGCACCGACATCCCCATCGTGCACGTCACCCACTTCAACCGTCTCATCTGGGACTGCGGAGCGGCGCCCACCGTCGTCATCGAGCACGGCATCCCCGACCCCGGTCAGCAGTACTCGGGCGAACTCGAAGCGCTCGGCGTGGTCATCAACGAGCCGGTGCGGCGCGGTCGGGTGACGGGCACCGACCTGCTCCCGGCGTTCGCGAGCGCGGGGCGGCTCGACTGCTTCGGCATCGCGGGCGACCGCCTGCCCGCGGCGCTCGGACTCGGCGAGGACCGCCTGCAGGTGGTCGGCGACCTGCCGACCGCGCACCTGCACGCCGAACTGGCCCGCCGTCGGGCCTACGTGCATCCGATGCGCTGGACATCGCTCGGCCTGTCGCTGCTCGAGGCGATGTTCCTCGGCATGCCGGTGCTCGTGCTCGACGCGACGGAGGCGAGCCGGGCCGTGCCGCCGGAGGCGGGCGCGCTGTCGGCGGACCCCGCCGAGCTCGTCGCCACCGCCGACATCCTGCTCCGGGACCCCGACGAGGCGCGGCGCCGCGGCGCCGTGGCGCGGGAGGCGGCTGCAGCCCGCTACGGCCTCCCGCGCTTCCTCGACGACTGGGACGCGGTGCTCGCGGACGCGCACGAGGCGCACGCGCGCCGGGCGCGATCCCGCACCCGGGCGCCGCAGCTGACGACGGAAGGAGTCGCATCATGAAGATCGCCATGGTCTCCGAGCACGCCAACCCCCTGGCGACGCCGGGAAGCGTCGACGCGGGCGGGCAGAACGTGCACGTCGCCGCCCTCTCCCGCGCGCTGGCCGAGCGAGGCCATCGGGTGACGGTGTACACGCGGCGCGACGACCCGTCGACGCGCACGCGGGTGGCGCTCTGCCCGGGCGTCGAAGTCGTGCACCTCGCCGCCGGCCCACAACGGCACGTGCCGAAGGACGACCTGCTGCCGCACCTCCCCGCGCTCGCCGAGGGGCTCGCCGCCGCCTGGCGGTTCGACCGGCCCGACGTCGTGCACAGCCACTTCTGGATGTCGGGCATCGCCGCGCTCGATGCCGCGGCCGAGCGCGGCACCGGCCACCCGCCGGTGCTCCACACCTTCCACGCGCTCGGCTCGGTCAAGCGTCGGTTCCAGGGCGCGGCCGACACGAGCCCGCCCGAGCGCGAGCGGCTCGAGCCCCTGGTGGGACGACGCGTCGACACCGTCATCGCGACGTGCCCGGACGAGGTGGAGGAGCTGCACGCGCTCGGCATCCCGGCGGAGCGCATCGACATCGCCCCGTGCGGGGTGGATCTCGAGATGTTCGCGCACGCCGATCGGCCGACGCGTCGGCCCGGCGCCTTCCGGGTGCTGAGCCTCGGCCGCCTCGTTCCGCGCAAGGGCGTCGACATCGCGATCCGCGCCCTGGGCGTGCTCCGCGAGCAGGGGGTCGCGGACGTGGAGCTGCACATCGTCGGCACCGGCGACGCGCCGGCCGGCGCGGACGGCCCCGACGCCGAGACCCGGCGTCTCGCCGACCTCGCGGAAGCGCTCGGCGTGGCCGGGCAGGTGCGATTCCTCGGCCGCGTTCCCCGCGAAGATGTTCCCGCCCTGATCCGAGCGGCCGACGCCGTCGTCTGCACCCCGTGGTACGAGCCGTTCGGGATCGTGCCGCTCGAGAGCATGGCGAGCGGCACGCCCGTCGTCGCCGCGAACGTGGGCGGCCTCGGCGACACCGTCGTGCACGAGGGCACCGGGCTGCTCGTACCGCCCCAGGATCCGGAGGCGGTCGCGCAGGCCTTCGCCCGTCTGCGCGCGGACCCGGCGTTCGCCGCAGCGCTCGGAGCCGCGGGCCGCGCTCGCGTCGAGCACCGCTACAGCTGGGAGCGCGTCGCCGCTCGCACCGAGCTCATCTACGCGCGCACCCTGCGCGAGCGAGCGCAGCACCACTCGCAGCAGATCACCACACGCATCGACAGCGCCACGGGCGCCCACCTCGCGGAGGCCGCACTATGACCACCCCCACCCTCACCCCGACCATCGCGGCGGAGGCGCCGACGGCCACCCTCGTCTCGAGCCACTTCGACGCGCTCGCCCGCGCACTCGACCACGCGCGACGGCACGCCGACCATCTCGAATCGTGGGGTCGCGAGCTCGCGAACCGGCTGAAGGCCGGGCGCCGCCTGCTCGTCGCCGGCAACGGAGGATCGGCCGCCGAGGCGCAGCACCTCACCGCCGAGCTCGTCGGGCGCTACCGCGAGGATCGCGCCGCCTACTCGGCGATCTCCCTGCACGCCGAGTCGTCGAGCGTCACCGCGATCGGCAACGACTACGGCTTCGACCAGGTGTTCGCCCGCCAGGTGCGCGCGCACGCCCGGGCGGGCGACATCGTGCTGCTGCTCTCCACCAGCGGGGGCAGCCCGAACCTCCTCGAGGCGGCGCGCGCCGCAGAGGAGTCCGGAGCGACCAGCTGGGCGCTCACCGGGCCGGGGCCGAACCCGCTCGCCCGTCTCTGCGACGACGCGATCTGCCTGGACGGGGCGTCCCCGCATGTGCAGGAGTGCCAGCTCGCGGCCATTCACGGCCTGTGCGAAGTGTTCGACGCGTGCGTCGGAAAGGAGCCGCAATCATGAAGATCGTCGTCGTCGGCGACACCCTCCTCGATGAAGACATCGACGGGGTGGCCGAGCGCTTCCAGCCCGACGCCCCCGTGCCGGTCGTGGATGTGCAGTCCCGGCAGTCGCGCGCCGGCGGGGCGGGGCTCGTGGCCCGCATGCTGCTGCACGACGGGCACGACGTGACCCTCGTCACGGCGCTCTCCGCGGATGCGCCGGCGGAGCGGCTGCGGGAGCACCTCGACGGCATCCGCGTCGTCGCCGGCGCGCTGCCCGCCCCCACGCCCGTCAAGACCCGTCTCCGGGCGGGCGGGCAGCCGGTCGCCCGCATCGACGACGGATGCGGGGATCCCGTGCTCCCCCACATCACGCGCGACATGATCGCCTCGATCTCGGAGGCCGACGCGATCATCGTCTCCGACTACGGCCGCGCGCTCACCGAGCACCCCGAGATTCGCGTCGCCCTGCACCGCCGCGGAGCGCGAGTGCCGCTCGTCTGGGATCCGCACCCGCGGGGCGCCGACCCCGTGCCGTCGACGCGTCTCGTCACTCCGAACCTCTCGGAGGCGGCGAAGGCCGCCGGCACCGCGCCCGAGCCGGACGCAGCGGCGGAGGCCGCAGCCCGTCTGCGCGAACGGTGGGGGTGCATCGCGATCTCCGTCACCCTCGGCTCGCAGGGCGCCCTGCTGCTCGACGCCGACCATGCACCTGCGCTCATCCCGGCGCGCCCCGTCGAGGCGGCGGACGCGTGCGGCGCGGGCGACCGGTACGCCTCCTCCGCGCTGATCGCGCTCGCGGAGGGCGAGCCGCTTCCGGAGGCGGTGCGCCGAGGCGTCGATGCTGCGGGAGACTTCCTCGCCTCCGGGGGCGTCGCGGCGCTCGGCGCCGCGCGACTGCCGCGCGCGAACGCAGCGGACGCCGATGCGTTCGCGGTGGCGGAGCAGGTCCGCGCTTCAGGCGGCACCGTCGTCGCGACGGGGGGCTGCTTCGACCTGCTGCACGCGGGCCACGTGCGCACGCTCGCCGCCGCGCGCGGACTCGGCGACTGCCTCATCGTCTGCCTCAACTCCGACGATTCGGTGCGCCGTCTCAAGGGGGCAGAGCGGCCGCTCATCACGGAGCGGGATCGCGTCGAGCTGCTGACGGCGCTCTCCTGCGTCGACGCCGTCGTGGTCTTCGAGGAGGACGGGCCGCAGGCCGTGCTCGACCGCCTGAGGCCCGACATCTGGGTGAAGGGCGGCGACTACAGCGCCCAGTCGCTCCCGGAGGCCGCGCTCGTCGAGTCGTGGGGCGGGCGGGTGCTGACGCTCCCGTACCACCTCGGCAGGTCGACGACGGCGCTCGCCGAGGCCATCGCGCGCGTCGGCTGACGCCCCCGGCCCGGCGGGCACGCGCACGCGACGCTCGCCGGGCCCCCGAAGACCCGCTGCGCGGACCTCGCCGCAGCTTCGCGAATCCCCCTGAGAAAGGACCCTCGATGACCCTCTCGACCACTCCCACTCCGCTCGGCCGCGTCCTCATCACGGGCGGCAGCTCCGGCCTCGGCGCCGCTGTCGCCCATGCCGTGCTCGAGGCCGGGGGCACCCCGGCGATCGTCGACCTCGACGTGAGCGCGTGGCACGATCGCGCGGTCGCCCAGGAAGCCGACGTCTCCGACCGAGCGCAGGTCGAACGCGCCGTCGCAGCGGTCGCCGAGGAGCTCGGCGGCATCGATGCGGTCGTCACCGCGGCGGGCATCGACCGGTGCGGCCGGCTGGAGGACGTCGCAGCCGACGAGTGGGAGCGCGTGATCGGCGTGAACCTGCTCGGCACCGTGTCCACGGTGCGCGCCGCACTGCCCCACCTCGAGCGAGTGCACGGGCGCGTGGTGACGATCGCGTCGTCGCTGGCGCTGCGCGCCCTCCCCGAGGCCACCGCGTACTGCGCCTCGAAGTTCGGCGTGCTCGGGTTCTCACGCGCGCTGGCGGCCGAGACGTCGGGGCGCCTCGGCGTCACGACCCTCATTCCGGCGGGCATGCAGACGTCGTTCTTCGACGACCGCCCCCAGCAGTACCGCCCCGCCGCCGACGCGCAGCTCAACGATCCCGCGAACGTCGCCCGCGCCGTGCTCTTCGCCCTGCAGCAGCCGCCCCGCTCGGAGGTGCGCGAACTCGTCATCGCGCCCGAGGACGAGCCGTCATGGCCGTGACCGACCGGATCGAGGCGCCCGCGCGCGCGTCAGCCCGCGTGCGCCTCGAGCAGTGCTCGCGCATCCGCGAGCACCGCTTCGACGCCGACATCGGTGACGAACGAGAGGTCGTGCTCGCACCTCGGAGCCGTCCACCCCACCTGTGTGCTGTTCCGCCCGCACACCGGGCAGTGAGTGGTCCACGAGAGCTGCGCGCGGTGCCGCCCGCGGCCCAGGGGCCCGGCGTTGAGCAGGTTCCCGCACCAGAAGACGGACGCGGTGGCGGTGCCCACCGCCTGCGCGAGATGGCGCGGGCCGCTGTCGTTCGCGATGCAGAGGTCGGCGGCGGCGAGCAGACCGGGCAGTTCGCCGAACGGCAGCTCACCCGCGAGGTTGAGCGGCTCGGCGGCGCCCGCGGCGAGCACGCCCGCCGCGAACGCGTCGGCGAGCGCACGCTCGGAGTCGTCGCCGATCACCGCGACCCGCGCCCCGGCCCGCGTCAGCTCGGCGGCCACGGCCGCGAATCGCTCGACGGGCCACCGCCTGCGCGGGTCCGTGGCTCCAGGATGCACCACGACGGTGCGCGGGGCCGCCCCGAGCCGTTCGCGGCCGTGCTCGAGCTCCTCGGGGGTCACGAGCACGCGGGGCTCCAGGTCGACGGGCGGCGCCCCGACGAGCCCCGCGACCTCGAGCCAGCGCATCACCTCGTGCTGGAAGTAGACGTACGGCAGCGAGCGGTCGAGCGCGAGCGCATCGTCGGTGCGCGTGCCGATCGTGCAGCGCGCCCCGAGCGCCGCGGCGAAGGGGTTCGAGAAGCGTCCGCCGCCGTGCATCTGCGCGACCAGGTCGTACCCCTCCGCTCGCTGCTCCGCGAGGAAGCGCTCCACCGCAGCCGGATCGCTCTCGGCTCCGCGCGGTTCGTGCACTCCGGGCGCTACGGGCAGCTCCACGATGCGATGCGGGGCTCCGGCGCGCCCGTCGAGCAGCCGCGCGGCGGGCGCACCGAGGAGCGTCACCTCGGCGTCGGGGTAGGCCGCGGCGAGCGCCGTGATCGCGGGCAGCGCGAACAGCAGATCGCCGATGCCGCCGCCCCGCAGCACCGCGATCCTGCGCACGTCGGCGAGCCGCTCGCCGGGAGGGGCCACCATCGGCCGCCGCTCGACCGGTTCCGCCGCCTCGGCGGACGGGATCGTCTCGGGGGCGGGTCGCGGGTCGTGCGGCATGGGGTCCTCCAGTGCGTCAGTGCGTGTGCGGCGTTCGGCGCGCAGCGCGCCTCCTCTTCTTCTGCCCGCTTCCGGCCGATCTCAAACGGACCGGTCGTCACTCTCCCCGAAAGGCGGTCATCATGACTCCGCTCGACAGCATCGCCCGCATTCGCGCGCAGCAGCCCCGCATCGCGGTGCTCGGCGACTTCCTGCTCGATCGCTGGTGGCACGGCACGGTCGATCGCGTGGCGCGCGAGGCACCGGCGCCCGTGGTGGAGCTCGCGGGCGCCTCCGACCTGCCGGGCGGCGCGGCGAACACCGCCCGCAATCTCTCCGCGCTCGGCGCCCGCGTGCGCGCCTTCGGCGCGATCGGGGCCGATGAGCCGGGCGATCGGCTGCGCGAGCGCCTGACGGAGGCCGACGTCGACGTGCGGGCGCTGCAGCGCGTCGCGGGCGCGCGCACCACGACGAAGGCGCGCGTGTCGGTCGCCGACCAGGTGCTCATCCGGCTCGACGACACCCAGCGCGAGCCGTGGCCCGATCGGGTGCGGCAGCAGCTGCTCGACGACCTCGCCGAGGCGCTCGCCGAGTGCGACGCCCTCGTGATCTGCGACTACGGCGCGGCGCTGCTCGACGATACGATGATCGCCGCGCTCGCGGCCCTGCCCCGCGCTGCCCTGATCGTCGTCGACGCGCACGACCCGGCGCGGTGGGCCGCACTCCGCCCCGACGTGATCACGCCCAACGCGGGCGAGACGGAGCGGCTGCTCGGGGAGCGCCTCGGCTCGGGTGAGGATCGCGTGGACGCCGCCATCGCCGCGGGCGACGCGCTCCGGCGCCGCAGCGGTGCGCAGTCGGTCGTGGTCACGCTCGACCGCACGGGCACCGTGCTGCTCACCCCTGACGCCCCGCCGCATCGCACTCGGGCGCATGCGGCTCCCGAGCAGCAGGCGTCGGGGGCGGGCGATGTGTTCGTCTCGGCGCTGTCGGTGGCCCGGGCCGCGGGGTGCGCCCTCCCCCGGGCCGTCGATCTCGCGCAGCTCGCGGCTGACATCGCGGTGGAGCGCACCGGAACGTGCCGGTGCTCGCTGGACGAGCTGGAGCTGCGGGCGTCGGCGGCCCCGGACCCCCAGGTCTCCGTGGCGGATCTCGCGGAGCGCCTCGACGTGCACCGGCGCGCGGGCGACCGCATCGTGTTCACCAACGGCTGCTTCGACGTGCTGCACCGGGGGCATACGGCATCGCTGAAGCAGGCCCGCAGACTGGGCGACGTGCTCGTCGTGGCGCTGAACAGCGACGACTCCGCCCGACGGCTGAAGGGCCCGGGGCGCCCCGTGAACGGGGTGCGCGACCGGGCGAACGTGCTGGCAGCGCTGTCGTGCGTCGACTACGTCACCGTCTTCGACGACGACACCGCGTGCGCAACGATCCGTGAACTGCGGCCCGACGTGTACGCGAAGGGCGGCGACTACACGCCGGAGATGCTGGAGGAGGCCGCGGAGGTGCGACGTGCGGGCGGCGAGGTGGTGATCCTCGACTACGTGCCCGATCACTCCACCACCGAACTCATCGACCGCCTGCGCACCACCGCCGAGGCGTGACGCCGGCGCGATGACGGCGGCGGCGCAGCGGCCGCGACCTGTACCCGGTTCGGGGCCCTCCCGATCCGGGCTCGAGAGGAAAGGAGATCCCATGTCAGAACCGCAGAACCCCATCGAGGTGCAGCGATACCTCGGCGGCGTCGACTACCCCGCCGACCGCTCGGCGCTGGTCGACGCGGCTCGCGACTCGGGGGCGCCGAACGACGTGGTGTCGGCGCTCGAAGCGCTGGCCGACACGTCGTACGACTCCCCCACCGCGGTCAGCGAGGCGCTCGCCCGCTGAGGCCGGGCCGCCGGGTTCCGCGCTCAGCGCGGGGCTCGGCGGGCCAGCAGCGCGAGCAGGCACTGCTCGTCGACGCTCAGGTGCTCACCGGGGCGCATCTTCTTCCGCGCCTTGCGCAACCGCTCCCGCGCCGCCCGGTCCTCCGCGAGCGCGAGCACCCGCGGGTCGATGTACGACGACTTCGTCACGGCGGGCGTGTTGCCGAGCCGCTCCGCCGCCGAGCGGATCGCCTCCCGCGTCGCGGCGGCCGCCCGCTTCTGCGTGCGGAACGCGTCCTCGTCGTGCTCGAGCAGCGAGGAGAGCGCCATGCGGCTGCCTCCCCAGGTGCGGAAGTCCTTGGCGGTGAACTCCTCGCCCATCACGCGTTTGACGTAGGCGTTCACGTGCTTGCTGCGCACCTGCCGCGACACTCCCGTGTCCTCGAAGAAGCGGAACACCTCGTCTCCGGGCAGCTCTTCGAGCCGCGCGATCAGTCGGGCGATGCGGGGGTCCGCCACCCGGCGCGCGTGCCGCTTCCCGCTCTTGCCGACGAAGTCGAATCGCACGGAGCTCCCGGTGGCCTCGATGTGCTCCTCCCGGAGCGTCGTGACGCCGTAGCTGCCGTGCTTGGCCGCGTACTCCGCGTTGCCGACGCGGAAGAACTCGAGATCGATGAGGCGGATCACGCACGCCACCACGCGCTCCCTGCCGAGGCGCTTGCGACGCAGGTCCCGGTCCACGCGGGCTCGGAGCTTCGGGAGCGCGGCGCCGAAGCGGCCCAGGCGGGCGAACTTCTCGCGCTCCCGCCGCTGCCGGAAGCGGGGGTGGTAGATCATCTGCGTGCGGCCGGCCGCGTCGATTCCCCGCGCGAGCACCTTCGCCGAGGGGCCGCGGGCGATGCGCACGTCGGTCCACGCCGGTGGGATCGCGAGCGCCTCGATCCGCGCGATCTCCTTCGCCGCCGTCAGCCTGCGCCCGTCGCGCCGGTAGACGAAGCCGTCGCCGTCGACCTCCCGCGTGATCGGGCCGCCGCGGCGCCGGCGGCCCGACCCGCTCATCGGGCCCCCTGCACCCCGGCGGCGCGGTAGAGCTCCAGCAGACCGGCGACGCCGTTCTCGCGGAAGCTCGCGAGCTGGCGCTGCGCCGGCCCGCCGTGCGTGCGGAGGTCGCCGAGGTAGCGCTGCACGCGCTCGGCATCGCCGAAGCCCTCCAGCGAGGGCTCGGCGTACGCGAGCATCTCGTCGAGCATCGCGGCGGCGGGCTGCGCCGTCCCCTGCACGGGGTCGATGAGCGACGTGGAGAGGCCGTCCCGAGCCGCCATCCAGATCGCCCCGTTCACGAGCCCCGGCGTGGCGCGCTGCTCCGCGACGCCGCGCTCCGCGTCGGCGAGCGCGCGGTCGACGAGGCCGCGCACGAGCAGCGCGAACGACACGGCCGACTCGGGGTCGAGCTGCGCGTCGGCGATGCGCAGCTCGATCGTCGGGAACCGCTCCGAGAGCCGTGCGACCCACGTCACGATGCCCGGATCGATGAGCACTCCCGTCTCCACGAGACGGGCCACCGTCTGCTCGTACTCGTCGCCCGAGGTGAACTCCGGCGGGTACCCGGCCAGCGGCCACGACATGCTCTTGATGTGCCGCCAGCTCGCGAGCCCGGTCTCCTCGCCGCACCAGATCGGCGAGTTCGCCGTGATGGCGAGCAGCGCGGGCGCCCAGCGCGCGAGACCGCGCAGGGCCGTGGTGCCGGCGTCCCGCGACGGCACGGAGACGTGCACGTGCGTACCGGTGACGTACTGGTGCGCCGCGGCCGCCCGCAGCTCCGAGCGGATCTCGCGGTAGCGCGCCTTCGGCGTCACCGATCCCGCCTGCTCGCCGCCGACCGGCGGCAGCCCCGTGCCCGCGAGCACCGCGCCCTCCTCGCGCGCCGCCGCCCCCGCGATGTCGCGGAAGCTCCGGAGCGCCGCGTCGGCTTCGGCCGCCTCGGTGCACACGGGCGAGGCCGTCTCCAACTGGCTCGAGAAGAACTCGCGGTCGGCCTCGCGTCGGAGCTCGGGTCGGCGCGCCACGATCTGCGCGGCCCGGTCGATGGGGGCGCCGCTCTCGGCGTCGAGGAGCAGGTACTCCTCCTCGACGCCGAAGCTGCGCGTGTCGGAATCGGTGCGGCTCACGCTCAGAGCGCCTCTCCCGATTCGCGATCGTCGGCGCCGTGCACGGCGGCCTCCGGATCGACCTCGGTGTCCTCCGCCCGACGGGCCGGGGAGGACGCGACGTCCTCGCCGAGCTCCTCGAGCGCCTCACGGGGGTCGTCGGTCGTCGTCTCGATCGACTGCTCGTCGTCGGCGCTCACGAGCGGCCCATCCTCATCGCGGTGATCGGTGACCGTCAGGTCCTCGTCGCCGTCGATCTCGTCGGTCGGCTCCCACATCTCGGCCATGGCCGTCCCCTTTCTTCAGTGCTTCGGTGCTGCTGCGGCGCGGTCAGACGGCGGTGCCGTCGCTCGGCCGGTCGACCGATCCGCGCCACGCGCCCGACTCGAACCCGTTGGATTCGAGCAGCCGGGCGAATTCCTTGAGGTCCTTCGCGACCTGCGCGTCGTCGAGCTGCAGCAGGGCGCCGGCGTGCTCGACGAAGCCCTCGGGCTCCCAGTCGAGCTGGAGGCGCACCCGGGTCTTGTTCTCGTCGAGGCGGTGGAACGTCACGACGCCCGCGTGCGACGGGCCGGAGACGCTGTTCCAGGCGACGCGCTCGTCGGGCACCTGCTCGGTGATCTTCGCGAGGAAGTCGCGCTCGACCCCGCCCACGGTGACCCGCCAGTTGAGCGTGGTCTCGTCGACCTGCTTCACCTCTTCGACGCCGCCCATGAATGCCGGGAAGTCCTCGAACTGCGTCCACTGGTTGTAGACGGTGCGTACGGGCAGGTCGATATCGATGTCGCTGCTGACAGTGTGCATCTCGGGTCACTCCTCATCGTCGTGTCGGAGAATCGATTCTGGGAGATCATCGATTCGCCCACGAGCGTATTGCTCCGCTCGCCCCGCTGTCTGCGGGGTTGATTTCGGAGCCGTCGATCAGTAACCGCGGGGCCCGCAGCACCCGTCCGGGCTCGCCGACGCCGCTCCCGCGGCCCGCCGGATCAGTCGGATCCGATCCCGCGGCCCGCCGGATCAGTCGGATCCGATCACGATGCCCGTGCGCAGCTCCACGAGACGCGCGAGCACCGCCGCCGCTGCGGCGGGATCCGGAATCCGTTCTGCGGCGGCCGTCTCGCCCTCGCCCACCTTGATCCCGAGATCGTCGGGCCCGAGCACCGCGAACGCGTCCTCATCGGTGACGTCGTCGCCGAGGAAGAGCACGGGGCCCGCGGGCAGCGCGTCGCGGATGCTCTGGAGCACCGTCCCCTTGTCGGAGGCCCGCACCGAGAACTCGCGCACCTGCTTGCCCTCGCGCACGTGCAGCCCCTCGGCGACGCCGAACTCGACGGCGGCGGCCAGCAGCTCGCGACCGTACTCGGGATCCGCGACCTCCCGCGTGTGCACCGCCACGCCGAAGGGCTTGCGCTCGAGGCGCACCCCCGGCTCCGACCCGAGCACCCGCTCGAATCGCCGCGTGATGCGGTCCAGGCGATCCGACTCCTCGTCCGTGGGCTCGCCGCCGGCGCCTCCCGTGATGCCCGAGACGTCGAAACCGGTGAGCTCCGACCCGTGCGATCCCGAGACGATCCAGCCCTCGCCGCCCGTACCGGTGTCGGCGAGCCCGCCGAGCGAGCGGCCCGTCAGCAGCGCGACGCGCACCCCCGGAGCGGCGCTCAGCATCTCGAGCGCCTGCCGCGCCCGAGGCAGCATGCGGGCGTCCTGCGGGCGGGGCACGATCGGCGCGATGGTGCCGTCGAAGTCGGTGGCCACGAGCAGCGACGACGCGGTGGCGATGCGCCGCAGCCGGTCTCCCACGCTGCGCGGCACGAACGCCTGGGGCACCAGCGACACGGGGCCCGTCGCGCCCTCCGGCGTGCCGCTCGCCTGCGCGGCGGCCCGCGTCTCCGAGATCGACGTCATCGATCCGAGGAAGCCCGAGGCCCAGTGCTCCACGTCGTTGTCGTGCACGGCGCGCCGCAGCCCCTGCATGCGGCGGCGCTGCTCCTCCTGCGGCATGTGGGTCGCCCGCAGGAAGGCCGCTTTCAGCCCCTCGATGTCGTGCGGGTTCACGAGCAGCGCATCCTTCAGCTCGTCGGCGGCCCCCGCGAACTCGCTCAGCACGAGCACGCCCTGCTCGTCCTCGCGGCACGCGACGTACTCCTTCGCCACCAGATTCATGCCGTCCCGCAGCGGAGTGACGAGCAGCACGTCGGCGGCGAGGTACAGGGCGACCATCTCCTCCCGGGAGTACCCGCGGTGCAGGTAGACGAGCGGCGAGTGGCCGATGGTGCCGTGCTCGCCGTTCAGGCGCCCGACGGTGAGCTCGACCTCGTTGCGCAGCTGACGGTACGCATCCACCTGCTCGCGGCTCGGGCTCGCGACCTGCACCAGCACGATCTCCGACGCATCGATCTCGTCGTCGGCGAGCAGCTCGTCGAACGCCTTGAGGCGGTGGCGGATGCCCTTCGTGTAGTCGAGGCGGTCGACGCCCAGCATCACCGTCTTCGGGTCGCCGAGCTCGGCGCGGATCTCGCGGGCGCGCTGCTGCGTCTCGGGGCGGCGCGCCACCTCGGCGAACGCCGCCGCATCGATCGAGATGGGGAATTCCTGCGCCAGCACGGTGCGGCCCGGAGCGTCGGCCGTCGCGGGCAGCACCATCGTGTTGCCGAGCGCCTGCGTGTGCGTGTACCGCTCGGCGATGGTGCGGAAGCTGATCGCGTCGGGAACCCGCTGGAAGCCGATCACGTCGGCGCCCAGCAGCCCCTGGATGATGCTGCGCCGCCACGGCAGCTGCTCGAACAGGCCGCGCGGGGGGAACGGGATGTGCAGGAAGAAGCCGATCGTGAGGTCCGGGCGGAGCTCGCGCAGCATCGCCGGCACCAGCTGCAGCTGGTAGTCGTGGATCCAGGCGACCGCGCCCTGCGCGGCCGTCTCGGCGACGCGCTCGGCGAACCGGCGGTTGACCTTCACGTACCGATCCCACCAGTGCCGGTGGTACTCGGGCGGGGCGATGACGTCGTGGTACAGCGGCCACAGGGTTCCGTTCGAGAACCCCTCGTAGTAGCGCTCCACGTCGTCGCGCGACAGGTCGACCGGTTCGAGCCGCATGCGCCCGATCTCGAAGGGCTCGATGTGCTCATCGGCGCTCCCGGCCCACCCGACCCACACGCAGCCGAGCTGCTCGACGATCGGCTCGACCGCGGTGACGAGGCCCCCGGGCGAGGTGCGCCACGAGGTCGTCCCATCCGCCGCGATCACCCGGTCCACGGGCAATCGGTTCGACACCATCACGAGCTCGCGCCCTCCGGTCAAATCCTGCATTCCGGTCATCGCACCTCCCAGCGGCTTCCCTCGCAGTCTACTCAGCGCCCGAGACCCGTTGCTGCCCCTTGACGAGCGCGGCGCCACTCGGCAATCGGCGCCACCCGGCAATCGGCGCCACCCGGCAATCGGCGCCACCCGGCAATCGGCGCCACCCAGCAATCTCCGGGTTCGTGTGGCATGCTGCCGGTGACTGCGAACCGACGAAGGGCAGCCAGCATGTCGACGACCGAACTCTCGCACGACCCGGTTCCCGCCGCCCGCCCCCGCGCCGTGCCGCCGAGCGATCTCGCGCAGCGCATCGGCGATGCCCTCGCCCACGTCATCCAGGGGCAGCGGGAGGTCATCGAAACCGTCATCACCACCGTGATCGCGGGCGGGCACCTGCTGCTCGAGGATGTCCCGGGGGTCGGCAAGACGACCCTGGCGACGGCGCTCGCGCGCTCCATCAGCGCGGAGGCGCGACGGATCCAGTTCACCTCCGACATGCTGCCGACCGACGTGACGGGCCTCTCCGTGTACGACCAGGAGAGCCGCCGGTTCCAGTTCCACCCGGGCCCGATCTTCGCGAACATCGTGATCGGCGACGAGGTGAACCGGGCCACGCCGAAGACGCAGTCGGCGCTGCTCGAGGCCATGGAGGAGCGAGCGGTCACCGTCGACGGGAGCACGCACCGGCTGCCCGAGCTCTTCGTCGTGGTCGCGACCCAGAATCCGCAGGACATGGAGGGCACGTTCGCCCTCCCCGAGGCGCAGCGCGATCGCTTCATGACGCGCATCTCCCTCGGGTACCCCGATGCCGCGTCCGAGCTGCGCATGCTGCTCTCGACCTCGGACCGGGATCCCCGCGTCGCCGCCCCCGCCGTCGCCACGGTCGACGAGGTGCGCGCGGCGCAGCGCGCCGCCGCCGCCGTGCACCTCTCCCCGGAGGTCGGCGGGTACATCGTCGATCTCGTCGGGGCGACGCGCTCGCACTCGGGGGTCGCGCTCGGGGCGAGTCCGCGCGCCTCGGTGCACGTGAGCCGCATGAGCCGTGCGCGTGCGGCGGTGCACGGCCGCGACTACGTCTCCCCCGACGACGTCGCGTCGCTCGCCGCCACCGTGCTCTCGCATCGGCTCGTGCCGCAGGGACGCTTCGCCCGCGCCGACGAGTCGGCGCGGGCGGCGACCGAGATCGTCGAGGAGATCGTCGCTCGAACGCCGCTGCGGTGATGGGGTCGGCGAGCGGGGCCCGCGAGGGGCGCGGGACTGCGGAGTGGTCGATCGCCTTGACGCCGCGCGGGTGGGCGTGCGCGCTCGGCGCGTTCGCGCTGGGCGTCGGATGGTACGCGGTCGGGCTGCGCGACGTGTGGTATCTCGCGTGGCTGCTCGGCGCGCTCGTCGTGGTGTCGCTCGTCAGCGCGGCGGCCGTGGGCGGCCGCGCGCGATTCGAGGTGCGGGTGCGGGCCGACGAGCCCGCTCCGCCGGCCGGCTCGACCGTGCAGTGCACCGCGGCCGTCGCGCACCGGCTCCCCTGGGCCGCCCGGGGGCGGGTGCGCTGGGTCGCCGGCGGTCGGGGCCTGACCCTTCCGCTCGTGTTCGAACGCGGGTCTCCCGCGGTGGCCTCGAGCGCCTGGCCGGCGACGGCGCGCGGGCCGCTCGAGGTCGAGGTCGCCGCCGTCGGCGTCGTCGATCCGCTGGGGCTCGTCAGGGTCGAGTCGCTCGTGCGCACTGCGGTGTCCGTGCTCGTGCTGCCGCGCCCGTTGCCCGGCGCGGCGGAGCTGCTCGATGCGGGAGCCTCCGAGCAGCTCGGCGAGGGCGCCGGCGTCGCCGCCTCCGGCACCGGCGACGGGGCGGTCGGCAGCGGAGCGCTCCGCGAGTACCGCACAGGCGACGCGTCTCGCCAGATCAACTGGAAGCAGAGTGCACGGCAGGGCTCGTGGCTCGTGAACCTCCCCGAGCCGGTCACGCGCAGTGAGCGCGCGCTGCGGCTCGACTGCACCGCCGACGCGTACCGGTCGGCGGCCGAGTTCGAGATCGCCGTGTCGGCTGCGACCGCGGTCGTCGATGAGTGGACGCGCTCCGGCCACCTCGTCACGGTGCAGCTGCCGCCGCAGCCGCCGGTCGCGAGCGACGCCGCCGAGCCGCTGCTGCGGGCGCTCGCCCGCGCGCAGCTCGTCCGCGCGCAGCTCGCCCGCGCGCAGCTCGCCCGCGATACGAGGGGCGATCGAGCGGGTGGGCCGCGTCCGGCGTTCGAAGCCGCACCGCATCCCGCGCACGTCGACGGCCCGCTGCCCGCGGTCGTCGTCACGGGAACGGCGGGCTCCCGGCTGCGCAGCGCCCTGGCGGACTCCCCCGTCGGCGGGGTGCTCCTCACCGTCGGCGCCGCGCCCGATGACCCCCTCCCCGCCGGCTGGCGGTCGATCCACCTGCCGCGCGAACCGACCGCTCGACGGGAGGCGGCCCCGTGAGCGCCGCGCCCGACGCGGTGGAGCGCCTGCCCGCGGCCCGCCTCCTCCCCGCGGGGGGCCTGCTCCTGCTGCTGTGGATCGTCGTCCTCGGCTCGCTGACCCGGGTCTTCGCATGGGGCGCCTGGTGGCCGTCGGCGGCCGCCATCGTCGGCGTCACCATCGCGACCGCCTGCGCCCTCCGCGCGCGCTCACCGCGACGCGGACTCCGCGCCGGCCTCGGAGGGTTCGCCGCCGGCTTCGCGGCATGGACGCTGCTCCTGCTCCTGAGCGGGCGCGCCGGAGACTGGTGGGTCGATCCCGCCGCCGTCTTCGAGCAGGCGCAGCTGCGCATCATCGGCGGCTCCGCCCCGCTCACCGTCTCCGGGCCGCTCACGGACCTGCTGCTCGCGGTGGTGCTGCTCGTCGCCGCGGCCACGGCGCTGGTGCTCGTCGCCGCCGAACTGCCGCTGCTCGCCGGAGTGCTCGTCTCCCTCGTGCTGCTCGTACCGGCGGCCGTCACCGGGGTCTCGGCTGGCGCCCCCGCCTGGCTCGGCGCGCTGCTGATCCTCGGGCTCCTCGCGTCGGCGGGAGCCCGCACCCCGCGCTGGTACGGGGCGCTGTCGGGCGCCGTCGCCGCCGCACTCGCGCTCGGCGCGATGAGCGCCACCCCCGCGACGCAGGATCGCGTCTGGAACGATTCGCTCTTCCCGTCGCCCGTGTCGCGCACCGTGCCCGACGTCACGCTCGCCCTCGCCGAAGACCTCCGCGAGCGCAGCAGCGCGCCCGCCTTCAGCTTCACGAGCTCGGCGCCCGGGCCGCTGCGGTTCACGCTCGCGACGCTCGCCGAGTTCGAGGGCGGGCAGTGGCAGCCGCAGCAGGAGCTCGCGGCCGACGGCGCCGACGTCACCCGGGCCCGATCCGCCGCGACCGCGCCGCCGACGGCGTCCGAGGCGGCGCCGCCGGCCCCCGCGCGCACCGTCACCGTCACCATCGACGGACTCCTGAGCTCCTGGCTCCCGCTGCCGCAGTCGACCACGCACGTGCTCCGGAGCGGCGCCGACGAGGCCTTCCAGGCGGAGCGGTGGATCTGGTCGGCCGAGGCGAACACCGCGCAGACCGAGCGCGACATCACCCGGCGGGGGTACCGCTACACCGCCGAGGCGGCGCCGCTCGACGCCGGCCAGCTGCCGGCCGACGGGCTCGCCTCCCTGCCGCAGCGGGCCACAGAGCTTCTCACGGAGCCCGATCCCGGCTCACCGGTCGCCGCGTACCTCGCGCTCCCCGACGGGCTGCCAGAATCCGTCTCCTCCGCGGCCGCGGAGGCCGCCGAGGGGCGCACGAGCAGGATCGCGGTGGGCCGAGCGCTCCAGGAGTGGTTCCGCAGCGGCGCATTCGGCTACGACGAAGCCGCGCCGTACCAGCCGGGTGCCGACCCCGACGATCCGTACGCGGTGATGACCGAGTTCCTCGACACGCGGCGCGGGTTCTGCGTGCACTACGCGGCGACGTTCGCGGTGATGGCGCGGCATCTCGGCGTGCCGACCCGGGTCGCGGTCGGCTACGCGACGCGTGCCGAACGCGACGAGCGCACCGTCGTGCTGGGCAGGGAGCTGCACGCCTGGCCCGAGATCTACGTCGACGACGTCGGGTGGGTCGCGTTCGAACCGACGCCGGGCGGCGCCGGGCTGGAGGCCGACGGCGACCGCCCGCCGCGGGCGGAGCCGAGCGAGACGCCCGATGCCGCCGAGGCGCCCGAGACCGAGCCCGCGGATCCGGCGCAGCCGAGCGAGACCCCCGTCGACGATCCCGCCACCGGGCCGGCGGCCGGCGCGGATCCCGCGACCTCCGCGGAGACCGCGACCCCCGTCGCCGCCCTCGCCGTCGCCGCGCTCGGGATCGCCGCCCTGCTGATCCTGGCTGCGAGCGCGCCCGCTGCGCGGCGTCTGCTGCGTCGCCGCCGCCGTCTGCGGGCGATCGTGCAGGGGCCGGCACCCGCCGGGGCCGCCTGGGACGAGCTGCGGGACACCGTGACCGACCTCGGGCTCGGCGCGGGCGCCGGGTCCACGACCGCTCCGCGCGCGCAGACCGCGGTTGCGCTGCTCGAGCACTGGCGGAGCACGGGCGCACTCCCCGATGCGGCCGCCGCCGACGCCGACGCACTCGCGGAGGCGATGACCGAGGAGCGGTACGGGCCGGGCCGTGACGTGCTCGACGCCGACGCCGACCGCGCGCGCCGC
>NZ_LDRK01000049.1 GCF_001477055.1 Leucobacter chromiiresistens | reverse complement strand
TCGCGCTCGCGCTCACCGAGCGGAAGGCCGAGCTGTACGAGCTCTCCACGCGCACCGGCGCCACGAAGGCCGACTCGTGGGTCGACATCGACGGCGGCATCGGGGTGCTCTTCACCTACTCGGGCAAGGGCCGCCGCGAGCTGCCCAACGCGCGTGTGCAGCTCGACGGCCCGGTCGAGCCGCTGTCGAAGGACGGGACGTTCCTCGGCCGCCACATCAGAACCACGCTGCCGGGCGTCGCCGTGCAGATCAACGCCTTCAACTTCCCCGTGTGGGGCGCCCTCGAGAAGCTCGCACCCGCGTTCCTCGCCGGCATGCCCACGATCGTGAAGCCGGCGACCCCCGGCGCGTACGTCACCGAGCACCTGGTGCGCATCATCGTCGAATCGGGGCTGCTGCCCGCCGGCTCGCTGCAGCTCGTCACCGGCTCGATCCGCGAGGTGTTCGACCACGCGCGACTCGGCGACGTGGTCTCGTTCACCGGGTCGGCCTCCACCGCCGACGCCCTGCGGCGCCACGACGCGGTGCAGACGGGCGGCGTCGTCTTCGGCGCCGAGACCGACTCGATCAACGCATCGGTGCTCGGCCCCGACGCGGTGCCCGGCACGCCCGAGTTCGACGCCTACGTGCGGCAGCTCGTCGCGGAGATGACCGCGAAGGCGGGGCAGAAGTGCACCGCCATCCGCCGCGCCATCGCGCCGCACGCGCTCCTCGACCCGCTGGTCGACGCGGTGCGGGATCGGATCGCCGCGAATGTCGTCGTCGGCGACCCGAGGGAGGCGGCGACCACCATGGGCCCGCTGGCCTCGATCGAGCAGCGCGACGAGGTGCTGCGCCAGGTGCAGGCGCTCGTCGACGGCGGCGGCCGCGTCGTCATCGGCGAGGGCCAGCGACCGGGCGAGCAGACGGCGTTCGTGGAGCCGATCCTGCTGCGCTTCGACGACGCGCTCGCGCCCCGGGTGCACGACACCGAGGCCTTCGGCCCCGTCGCATCGCTGATCGGGTACGCGACCCCCGAGGAGGCGGCGGAGCTCGTGGTGCGCGGCGGCGGATCCCTCGTCACGAGCGTGGCCTCGGCGGATCCGGCGTTCGTCGCCGGGCTCACGCGCATGAGCGCGTCCGCGAACGGGCGCATGCTCGTGCTCGACCGCACCGACGCCCGCAGCTCGACCGGGCACGGCTCGCCGCTGCCGAACCTCGTGCACGGCGGCCCGGGCCGCGCGGGCGGCGGCGAGGAGCTCGGCGGGGTGCGCAGCGTCTACCACTACATGCAGCGCACCGCGATCCAGGGCAGCCCCGAGATGCTCACCGCCGTCACGGGCGTGTGGCACGCGGGCGCGGCGACGCGCGACGAGGCGCACCCGTTCCGCAAGCCGCTGCAGGAGCTGCGGGTCGGCGATCGCGTGGTGTCGGCGGAGCGGGAGGTCACGCTCGACGACATCGCGCACTTCGCGGAGTTCACGGGCGACACGTTCTACGCCCACACCGACGAGACGGCGGCGGCCGCGAACCCGTTCTTCCCCGGCCGCGTCGCCCACGGCTACCTGCTGCTGTCGTTCGCGGCCGGCCTCTTCGTCTCCCCCGAACCCGGGCCGGTGCTCGCGAACTACGGCCTCGAGCACCTCCGCTTCATCACGCCCGTCTCGCCGGGCGACCGCATCAGGGTCGCGCTCACCGCGAAGCAGATCATCCCCCGCGAGACCGACGAGTACGGCGAGGTGCACTGGGACGCGGTGCTCACGAACCACCGCGACGAGGTCGTCGCGACGTACGACGTGCTCACACTCGTGTCGAAGTCGCACGAGGCGGTCGCCGCCCCGGCGCCTCGGGGTTAGCGGAAGTCGGCCACCTCGTTGACCCTGAGGCCCGAGCGCACATAGGCGAGCACCGCGTCGGCGAGCGCCTCGGGCGTCTCGGGGCCGTCGGGGCGGTACCACTCGACCAGCGAGTTCACCAGGCCGAAGGTGAACCGCGCGGCGAGGCCGGGGTCGAGGTCGTCGCGCAGCGCGCCCTCGCTCCGTGCCCGCTCGAAGATCGCGCGCAGCCGCGCCGTGAGCGCGCGGCGCCGCTCCAGGGCGCGCAGCTCCACCTCGGAGTTGCCGTGCAGCCGCAGCAGCAGGATCAGATAGGGCTGCTGCGCGCACGCGACGAGCACCGCGGCGCGCACGATCTCCCGGATCTGCCCCACCGCTCCGCCCGGGGCGGATCCGGCCTGCGCCTCCGCCTCGGCCTCGTCGAAGACCCGCTCCAGTGCGCCGAGCGCGCGCTCGAGCGCGATCTCGAGCATCTCGGCCTTCGAGGCGAAGTGGTGGTACACCGCCGACTTCGAGAGCCCGAGCCGGTTCGCGATCATGCCGAGCGACGAGGCGTCGTAGCCGTGATCGGTGAACACCTCGACGATGACCTCGAGCATGCTGCTCTGGTCGTACCCCGGCCGACCCCTGCGGGGTGCGGCGTCCGAGCTCTCCATAGATCTGTTCCCCTCAGGCGCGGCCCCGCGGCCCCGCGGCTCGCGAGGCGTGCACGCGGCCTTCCGCGTCGCCTGCAAATCTACCTCAGGCGGGCGAGGCGCCGGCCCGCAGGTCGTAGAGGCGCTTGAGCTTGCCCTCCGAGCGCGGCAGCGACCCCGTCGGCGCGAGTTCGGCGGCGATCGTCGCCCCGATGCGATCCTTCACGCACTTCTGCAGGCGCCGCAGCGCGGCGTCGGCGCCCGCGGGGTCCGCGTCGGGGTCGGCCTCGATCCTGATGGTGAGGTGATCGAGGGCGGCCCGCTTCGTCAGTTCGAGCACGAAGTGGCTCGTCAGCCCCTCGACCTCGCAGGCGATCTCCTCGATCTGCGTGGGGAAGAGATTGACGC
This sequence comes from Leucobacter chromiiresistens, assembly GCF_001477055.1. GTDB lineage: Bacteria > Actinomycetota > Actinomycetes > Actinomycetales > Microbacteriaceae > Leucobacter > Leucobacter chromiiresistens_A. The sequence goes on along the minus strand of NZ_LDRK01000049.1, from coordinate 835 downwards.
CGCGCAGAATGATCATGTCGTCGTTGCGGCCCGTGATCTTCGCGATGCGCCGGTGCGCGGGCCTGCCGGTGCCGGGGTGCAGCGAGGTGAGGTCGCGCGTGCGGTAGCGGATCATGGGGAACGCCTCCTTGGTGAGCGTCGTGAAGACGAGCTCCCCGGTCTCGCCGTCGGGCACCTGCTGCAGCCGGTCGTCGATGATCTCGGGCAGGAAGTGGTCCTCCCAGATGTGCGGGCCGTCCTGCGTCTCGACGCACTCGCTGCCGACGCCGGGGCCCATCATCTCGGAGAGGCCGTAGATGTCGACGGCGCGGATGCCCATGCGCTCCTCGAGCTCGTGCCGCATCGCCTCCGTCCAGGGCTCGGCCCCGCAGATCGCGACCTTGAGGCTCGTGCCGCGGGGGTCGAGGCCGGCCCGCTCGAACGCGTCGGCGATGGTGAGCAGGTAGCTGGGGGTGCACATGATGGCGTCGGGCTCGAAGTCGCGGATCAGCTGCACCTGCTTCTCGGTCTGCCCGCCCGACATGGGGATCACCATGCAGCCGAGCCGCTCGATGCCGGCGTGCGCGCCGAGCCCGCCGGTGAACAGCCCGTACCCGTAGGCGTTGTGGACCCGCCAGCCGGGGCGCACGCCCGCGGCGTAGAGCGATCGTGCGATGAGATCGGCCCAGGTGTCGAGGTCGCGCTCCGTGTAGCCGACGACGGTGAGCCTGCCGGTGGTTCCGGATGAGGCGTGCACGCGGCGCACCTCGTCCATGGGCACGGCGAAGAGCCCGAAGGGGTAGTGGTCGCGCAGGTCGCTCTTCGTGGTGAAGGGCAGCTTCTCGATGTCGGCGAG
>NZ_LDRK01000048.1 GCF_001477055.1 Leucobacter chromiiresistens | reverse complement strand
AGCACCTGCGCCTGCACCGAGACGTCGAGCGCGCTCGTCGCCTCGTCGAGTACGAGCAGCTTCGGCTGTGCGGCGAGCGCCTTCGCGAGCGCGACGCGCTGCCGCTGGCCGCCCGAGAGCGCCTTCGGCCGCGCCGCGAGCTGGTCGGGGCGGAGGCCGACGCGTTCGAGCAGCGACGCGGCCACCGTCTCGGCCTCGCGCCGTGCGCTGCCGCGATGCAGACGCACCACGTCGGCGACGGCGCGCCCGATCGGAATGCGCGGATCGAGCGACAGGTACGGATCCTGGAACACCATCTGCGTGGTCGACGCCAGCTCGCGGCGCTCGGCGCCCGACATGGCCCGATCGGGGCGCGCGACGCCGCCGAACGACAGCTCGCCGGCATCGGCCTGCTCGAGCCCGACGAGGATGCGGGCGAGCGTCGACTTGCCCGACCCGGATTCGCCGACGATGCCGAGCGATCCGCCGCGTGCGAGCGCGAAGCCGACACCCGAGAGCGCCGTCACGTCGTCGCGGCCCGGCACCCGGTAGCGCTTGGTGAGCCCGGACGCCGCGATGAGCGGGGCCTCGGCGGCGGACGCGTCGGCACCGCCGGCACCGGACGCGCCGACGGCGGGATCCGGATCTCCGAGAGCGCCGGCACCAGCACCCGCCTCCCGCACCTCGATGCGCGGCGTCGCGGCCAGCAGCTCCTGCGTGTACGCCTCCTGCGGGGCGCGGAACACGGCCTCGGTCGCCCCCTTCTCGACCACGCGCCCGCCCCGCAGCACGACGACGCGCTCGCACAGCGAGGCGGCCAGCCCGAGATCGTGCGTGATGAACAGCATGCCCATGCCGCGGGCCGCCTGCTGCTCGCGCAGCAGCTCGACGATGCCCGCCTGCGTGGTGACGTCGAGGGCGGTGGTCGGTTCGTCGCAGAGCAGCAGATCGGGGGAGTCGAGCAGTGCCGCGGCGATCATGACGCGCTGCAGCATGCCCCCCGAGAGCTGGTGCGGGTACTGGTCGAGGAGCGCCGCGGCGCGGGGCAGCCCGACCTGCTCGAGCTGCGCGACGGCGCGGGCGGCGGCGTCGGCGCGGCTGAGCCCGTGCCAGCGCACGAGCGTCTCGGTGAGGAAGTCGCCGAGGGTGCGCACGGGGTTGATGCCGGCTCGCGGATCCTGGAAGATCATCGACGCTCGGGTGCGGCGGATGGTGCGCAGCTGCGCCTCCGTCGCGGTGACGGTGTCGATGTCTCCGACCCGCACCGATCCGTCGAGCGAGGCGTGGTCGGGGAAGAGGCCGAGGGCGGCCCGGGTGGTGAGCGACTTGCCCGATCCGGATTCGCCGACGAGCGCCACCGATTCGCCGGCCGAGACCGACAGGGACACCCCGTTCAGCAGCGGGCCGCGGCCCGGAACCCTGAGCGAGAGGTCTGCGATGTCGAGGAGCTGGGTCATGAGAAGTTGCCTCCGATGCGGTCGGACAGTTCTTCGCCGATGATGTTGATGGCGACCACCACGAGCACGACGACGGCGGCCGGCACGAACGTGGGCAGCAGCGCCCCGCTCATGAGCGCCCCGCGGCTCTCGTTGATCATGGAGCCCCAATCGGCGGTCGGCGCCTGCACGCCCAGGCCGATGAACGACAGCGCGGCGAGGTCTGCGAGCACGTAGCCGAAGTTCAGCGTCGACTGGGCGCCGACCGTCGGCACCACGTTGGGGAGCACGCGGCGCACCGCGATCCACGATCCCCGGAAGCCGAGCACGCGGTACGCCTGCACGTAGGGCCGCGTGCGCTCGGCGACGACGAGACCGCGCGTGAGCCGCGCGACGTAGGGGATGTAGGCGATCGTCATCGCGAGCACGGGGGCGAACAGGCCCTTGCCGAAGAGCGCGACCGCGAGGATCGCGAGCAGCATCGCCGGGAACGAGAACAGGAAGTCGAAGACGCGCGACAGCACGGCGTCGATCCAGCCGCCCCGCCACGCCGCGACGAGACCGAGCAGGAGGCCCAGCACGGTCGAGCCGATGACGACGATGAGGGGGCCGATGAGCGAGGTGCGCGCCCCGTACATGAGGCGGGTGAGCAGGTCGCGGCCGAGTGCGTCGGTGCCGAGCCAGTGCGCCCAGCTCGGGCCCGAGAGCACGTTCTGCAGGTCGACGTGATCGGGGTCGTACGGGGCGATCAGCGTGGCGAGCGCGGCCGCGAGCACCACGACCGCCACGAAGACGAGCGATACCGTCGCCTGCACGGAGAAGCGCCGGCGCCGCAGCGATTTCGGCACGGCGAGGGCTCGGGTGGCGTTCGGCGGCCCGCCGGGGGCCGGCGCGGAAGCGCCTGACCCGCCGGACGCGCCGGATGCGGACGGCCGGGGCGCGGCCTGAGAGGCAGAGGTGCTCATCGGGTCTCCGATCCTGCGGCGATGCGGGGGTCGATCAGGGGCTGGATGAGATCGACGATGGTGTTGATGGTGACGAAGGCGACGACCACGACGAGCACGATCGCCTGCACCACCGGGAAGTCGAGGCGGTCGACCGACTGCACGAGCAGCGAGCCCATGCCGGCGAGGCCGAACGTCTGCTCGACGATCGCGCTCGACACGAGCAGGCCGGCGACGAGCACGCCGCTGACGAGCAGGATCGGCCCGATCGCGTTGCGCAGCACGTGCCGCAGCACCACCGACGAGCGGGTGAGCCCGCGGCTCGTCGCCACCTCGACGTGCTCGCGCACGAACTGCTCGTTCATCGACGAGCGGGTGACGCGGGCGATCAGCGCGACGAACGCGAGGCCCAGCGCGAATGCGGGGAGGATGAGGTGCACGAAGCGATCCCACCCCTCGTCGCCGCTGCCGAACGACGGGAACCACCCGAGCTGCACGGCGAATACGGCGATGAGCAGGATCGCGATGACGAAGGCCGGCACCGCCCCGAGCGCCGTCGACGTCATCAGGATCACGCGATCCGCCGCCCTGCCGCGCCGCAGGCTGGCGAAGATGCCGGCCGCGAGCCCGAGGAGCACGATGATGACGGCGGCGAGCGCCACCAGCTCGAGGGTGACCGGCAGGCGGGCGAGCAGCACGTTCGACACGTCGTCGCGGTACTGCAGCGAACGGCCGAAGTCGCCGCGCACCACGCCGCCGATCCACGAGAGGTACTGCTCGATAGGCGACTTGTCGAGGCCGTACTGCTTCGTGACCTCGGCGATCGCCTCGGGGCTCGGGCTGCGGCCGCGCAGCAGGAACCGGGCGGGGTCGCCGGGCACGACGAAGCGTGAGAAGAACACGACGAGGGAGGCGGCGAACAGGGTCGCCACGAGGCCGACCACGCGGCCGAGCACGAAACGCGCCGTCGCCCCGCCGCGGCCCCCGCGGGTGCGGCGCGCCTCCGGTCCGTCCTCGCGCAGGCGCACGGCCCGCGTCTCGTTCGCTCCTGACGGTGCGCGCATCACTCGGCCCTCCCGATCGTCGCTGCCCAGGGGTAGTACATGTAGTAGATCGACGGGTCGACGCCCGTGATCCGCTCGCCGAGCCACAACGTGGTCGGCACGTCGAACAGCGGAATCCAGGGGAGCTCCTCGCTCGTGAGCCGCTGCGCCTCGGCCGCGAGGTGCGATCGCGCGTACGGGTCGTCGGTCTGCAGCGCCTCGTTCACGATCGCGTCGAACTCCGGGTTCGACCACTGGCCGTAGTTCGAGAACTCGCCGGTGCGCAGCACCGCGTACATCTCGAGCGGGTCGGTGCTCGAGAGGTACCAGCGCGTCGTCAGCAGATCGACGCCCTCGAGCGCCGTCGGGTCGGAGAAGAGGAGCGTGTAGGCGTTCGGCGTGCGCGTGTCGATCTCGATGTCGAGCCCGATCTCGGCGCCCGCCGAGGCGACCGCCTGCGAGATCACGTCGAACGAGGCGTCGAGCGACGCGGTGGCGTACGTGATCTTCGCGCCCTCCGCGCCCGCCTCCCGCACGAGCCGCCGCGCCTCGTCGAGGTCGTAGTCGTGGTTCGGCAGATCCTCGAATGCGGCCTCGGTCGCCTCGGGGTCGCCGTTGATCCACACCGACTCGGGCGTGAGGGCGTCGGTGGGCGTCGCGTATCCCTGCACGGCCGCGCGCACGAGCGCCTCGCGGTCGAGCGCCATCGTCAGCGCCTGGCGCACGCGCACGTCGCCGAGCGGCCCGTCCATGTCTGCGACGATGAGGCTCTGCACGGTCGCGTTGAGGCCGAAGTGCACGCTGCCGGTATCGCTGGCCCGGAGCACGTCGATGGCGTTGCTCGGAATCGTCCAGGCTCCGTCGATCTCGCCGGTCTGCAGCGCGTTCACGCGCGCGTTGGCGTCGGTGAGGATCACGAAGGTCAGCTGCTCGGCCTTCGCGCGCAGCTCGGGATCCCAGTAGTCGTCGAAGCGGTTCAGGGTGATCGACTCGCCGGAGCGCCATTCGCCGAACGAGAACGGCCCGGTGCAGTTCACCCCCGTCGACTGGTTGCCGTAGTCGGCGCCCGCCGCCTCCGTGCTGGCGGCCGACTGGATCACGCCGGGGGCGGCCGACATGAGCTGGTTGAACTGCGAGTCGGGCACGACGGTGCGCACGGTGACCTCGTGCTCGCCGGTCTGCTCGATCGTGTCGACGTTCTTGAACGTGTCGTACCAGAACGAGGCCACCTCGGGGTCGAGATGCCGCTGCAGCGATACGACGACGTCGTTCGGCGTCATCTCGGTGCCGTCGTGGAAGGAGACGCCCTCGCGGATCGTGTACACCCAGGTGAGCGGGTCGGGGTGGTCGAACGCGGTCGCGAGCCCCGGCGAGACCGACAGGTCCGAGTTCCAGCGCAGCAGCGAGTCGCAGACGTTCGAGAGCACCGTGTTGTCGTTGTAGTCGAACGCGTAGGCCGGGTCGAGGGAGTAGGGCTCGGTGCCGAGCGCCCACGTGAACGAGTCGATGTCGCCCACCGGCGCCGGGGTGGTCGCCTCGAGCTCGAAGGTGCCCGCGTCCTTCCCGACGGCGCTCTGCCCGCACCCGACGAGACCCGCGGCGAGCAGGATCGCGGTGCCCGCCGTGGCGGCGCGGCGCATGCGGCGCCCGGTCACGCCGCGTCCTCCGCCCGCGCGTAGACGCGCTCGCCGCCGATCCACGTCTCGTCGACGCGGGCGGTGTGCAGATCCTCGGGAGCGAGCTCGAAGAGGTTGCGGTCGAGGATGGCGAGGTCGGCGTAGTACCCCGGCTCGATGCGGCCGGTCGCGTGGTCGAGGTGGTTCACCCGGGCCGTGCCCTGGGTGTACGCGTCGAGCGCCTGCGCCAGGGTGAGCCTCTGCGACTCGGGGCCGAGGGGCGGCAGGTCGCTGTGCGGGGAGCGGCGGTTCACGGCGATGTGGATCGCCTGCACCGGATCGGGGCTCGACACCGACCAGTCGCTGCCGGCGGCGAGCCGGGCGCCCGACGCGACGAGCTCGCCGAAGGGGTAGTGGTGGTCCTCGGCGTCGTCGGCGAGGAAGGGGAGGGTGAGGGTGTCGAGCTGATCCTCGTGGCAGGCCCACAGCGCCTGGATGTTCGCGGTCGCCTCGAGCGGCGCGAACCGCGCCACGTCCTCCGAGCGCACCACCTGCAGATGCGCGAGGTGGTGGCGGTTGCCGCTCGCGCCGTTCCGCTCCCGCGCGTACTCGACGGCGTCGAGGGCATCGGTCACCGCGCGGTCGCCGAGCGCGTGGAAGTGCACCTGCATGCCCGCGGCGTCGAGCGCGGCGACGAAGCGCGCCATGTCTCGCGGATCGAAGAACGAGATGCCGCGGTTGTCGGTCGCGTCGCCGTGGTGGTCGCGGTAGCACTCGTGCATGGCCGCCGTGAAGTTCTCGGCGACCCCGTCGACCATCACCTTCACCGACGCCAGCGAGAGCCGGTCGGGGTCGCACTGGCGCGCCACCTCGTCGCGGCGGGCGAGGATCGGGCCGAGCTGCGCATCGCCGTCCTCGCGGTTCCACCACTGCGCCCCCCGCACCCGCACCTTGAGGGCGCCGTCGCGAGCGGCGCGTAGGTACACGGGCACCGTGTCGGGGCTTCCCATGAACTCGCCGACGGCCGCATCCTGCCAGGCCGTGATGCCGTAGGAGATGAGGTGCTGCTGGGCGGCGAGCAGGCCGGCGTACGCCTGGTCGAGCGTGGGGCGCGGCCGCACGTCGCCGAAGAGGCTCATGGCGCCCTCGTGCGCCGTGCCGGCCGGGGTGCCGTCGGCCTCGCGCTCGAAGCGGCCGTCGGCCGGGTCGGGCGTGTCCGCGGTGATGCCGGCCAGCGCGAACGCGCGGGTGTTGGCCCACGCTCCGTGGTGGTCGCGGTTCTCGAGCAGCACCGGCCGGTCGGGCACGATCTCGTCGAGCATCTGCCGCGTGGGCGTGCCGCCGGGGAATGCGTCCATCGACCAGCCGGCGCCCTGGATCCAGGCGAGGTCGGGGTGCGCCGAGGCGTAGGCCGCGACCGCTGCGAGCGTCTCCTCGGCGGTGTCGCAGCCCGACAGGTCGCAGCTCAGCAGTTCGATGCCGGCCATCACCGGGTGCGCGTGCGCGTCTTGGAAGCCGGCGACCAGCAGCCGGCCCGCGAGATCGACGCGCGTGGTCGCCGTCTGGGCGAGGCGGGCGACCTCCTCGGCGTCGGTGGAGAGGATGCGCCCGTCTGCGACGGCGATGCCGCCGAAGACGGGCGAGCTCTCGGCTCCGGTGTAGATCCAGCCGTGCTCGAACACGGTGTCAGCGGTCGGGGTGTGCGTCACCGCAGCCTCCTTCGGCGTATCTTCTTCGATGCGTAGGAGTTCACGGTAGGCGAGATCCGCCGCCGAGTCAACGTCGATGACATGGACGTTGACTATTCGTGATCCGCGCTGGCTACACTGAGACCACCGCGAAACGCGGGAGAAACGCAGCTGACGACGGAGGCCGAGGGTGGCGAGTGGTGCCGGGGTGAGACGCGTGCGACTGGATCAGCGCACGATCATCGACGGGGTGCTCGAGCTCGCGCGCACCGAACCCACCTCCCGCGTCACCTTCAAGCGCCTCGGCGAGCACCTCGGCGTCGACGCGTCGGCGATGTACCGGCACTTCCGCAACAAGGACGAGCTGGTGCGCGCCTCCCTCGACCGCCTCAGTGGCTGGGCGGCCGACGCCGGTCGCGCGGCGAGCGGCACGTGGCGCGAGCGGGTCGAGGCCGTCGTGACGCGCACCGCCGAGCTCAGCCTCGAGTACCCCGCGATCGGCAAGGAGGGAGCCGTCACCGACCCGGCGGGCCCCGGCGACGCGTCCGCCGTCGAGTTCCTCCTCGAGATGCTCGTCGAGGCGGGGCTCTCCGGCGACGACCTCATCCGCTTCTACGCGGCGATCTCGGGCTTCATGCTCGCCCACTCCTCGGCGATGGCGAACGAGACGTTCCAGCGCGGGCCCCTCGCCCGAGACGGCTCGATCCCCTGGATCAGCACGTTCGGGCCCATCGCCCTCTCGGACTACCCCCTCGTCGACGCGCACCGCGACGCACTGCTCGCCGTCGACGGCATGACGGTGTTCCGGGCAGGGGTCTCGGCGATCCTCGACTCCGTCGAGCGCGCCGTGTCGGCCTGAGCGGCGCCGGCGCACCGCCCGTCTCGCCGCGCCACGCCCGCCGGTGCACCCGAGTAGGCTGGACGGGTGACGCGGGCGCGGCCCGAGAAGAGGAGGTGGCAGCCGGTGTCTGAATGCGGCGAGGAATCGACGGCTCCGACCCCGGCTGCTCGACCGGCGGCTGCGACCCCGGGAGCAGACACCCCGGTGGCGGCCCCGACGGCGACCCCGACCGCACCGCTGCCGCGCACCCAGGCGCCGGCGACCGGATCGGCCGCAGACACGATCGCGCTGCTGCGCGCGCTGATCCGCGAGGCGTGCGTCAACGACGGCAGCGTGGGGTCGGGGCAGGAGATCCGCAGCGTGCGTGTGCTGCAGCGCTTCCTCGCCGACGCCGTGGCCACCGGCCGCGTGGAGACGCACGTGCTCGAATCCGCTCCCGGCCGCGCGTCGCTCGTCGCGCGCCTCCGTGGCACCGGCACCGGCACCGGCACCGGCACCGACCCCGACGCCCCGTCGCTCGGGCTGCTCGGCCACCTCGACGTCGTTCCGGTGGACCCCGACGGCTGGACCCGCAACCCCTTCGGCGGCGACCTCATCGACGGCGAGATCTGGGGGCGCGGCGCCGTCGACATGCTGTACCTCACCGCCGCGTTCGCCTGCGTGCTGCGCGACGCCGCGCTCGCGCCCGAGCCGCCCCGCGGCGACCTCGTACTGATCGCGGTCGCCGACGAGGAGGGCGGCGGCGAGTACGGCATCCACTGGCTGGTGCGCCAGCACCCCGAGGTCGTGCGGGTGACCGAGGCGCTCTCGGAGTCGGGCGGCATGCGCATGGGCCGCCACGTGGCCATCGAGGTGGCCGAGAAGGGATCCGCCGGGCGCCGCCTCGTGATCCACGGCAAGCCCGGCCACGCGTCGATCCCGTACGGGGCGAAGAGCGCGTCGTACCGCGTGGGCGAGGTGCTGCAGCGCCTCGGCGAGGTGATGCCCGCCGCCCAGCTGGGGCCGCTCTGGAACGCGTTCGTCAGCGCGCGCATTCAGGATCCGGCGCTCGCCGAGCGGCTGCGCGACCCGGTGCGACTCGACGCCGCGCTGCCGCACCTCGGCGGCATCGCCGGGTACGCGCATGCGGTGTCGCGCATCACGATGTCGCCGACGGTGCTGCGCGCCGGCATGACGCACAACGTGATCCCCGCGATGGGCACGATCGACCTGGATATCCGCACCCTCCCCGGCACCACGGACGCGGAGGTCGACCACCTGCTGCGCGTCGTGCTGGGGCCGCTCGCCGATGACATCGAGATCGAGCACCTGCGGGGCTGGGCGGCCACGACCTCGCCCTCCGACACCCCGCTCTTCGCGGCGATCGAGCGCGCGGTCGCCGCGGTCGCCGACGCCCCGGTCGTGCCGATCATGGCGGCCGGCGGATCGGATGCGCGCGTGCTGCGCGAGCTCGGCATCCCGGCGTACGGCTTCGGGCTGCTCGGCCCGGACTGGAGCTACGAGCGGTATCGCGAGGGCGTGCACGGCAACGACGAGCGCATCGACGTGGAATCGGTGACGCTCTCGCTCGCGGCGCTGCAGCGCATCGTCGCGGATCGCCTCGCCTGATCCGGCGTCTCCCGACGCCGGTCACCACAGCCCGACACCCGGTGCCGGTCCGTCCGGTCAGGCCCAGCCGACGACGAGCCGGGCCGCGTCCGCGGGCACGAGCGGGTCGACGCCCGTGAGGTCGGCGAAGCGGCGCAGCCGGTTCGCGAGGGTGTTGCGGTGGCAGTAGAGCGCCTCGGCGGCGGCGCCGATGCTGCCGGTGTCGAGGTAGCGGCGCACCGCCTCCTCGAGCCGCACGCGCTCGGCGGGGGTGCAGCGCGCGAGCGCGTCGTGCACGTCGGCGAGGATCGGGTTGCCGGCGTCGAGCAGGCTGCGGGCCGCGAGTCGCGCCCAGCCGCGGCTCCACGTCATCGCGCCGGTCTCGTCGGCGGTGAACGCCAGCGCCAGCGCCCGCGCGGTGGCGGCGGCCTGGCGCAGGTCGGCGACTCCGGCGAGCGCGCGCGCCACGCCGACGCGCAGGTCGAGCGCGCGCGCCGCGACCTCCGCGAGCCGCGTTCCGGGGAGCGGCGTCTGCCGCATGAAGGCGATGAGGGTCTCGCCGAGGTGGTGGGTGTAGACGCGCCCGCCCGTGCGCTCCAGTTCGGAGATGTGCACGCGCAGCGCCGCGATGTCGTCGCCCACGGCGGCGACGACGTGCAGCGGGGCGGTCTCGGCGAGCCCGAGGTCTGCGGCGATCGTCTGGAGGCGCTCGGGGCCGGGCTGCGCGTCTTGGAAGAGGGCCGCGATGAGCCCCTGCCGCACCGACGCCTGCTCCTCGTTCATGCGCTGCAGCTCGTCGAGGTAGGCGGCCTCCGTCTGGTGCACGTAGTCGTCGACGGTGCGCAGCACGATGTTCGTGTGCCGCACGATGAGTTCGGCGTCGGCGGCCGACGCCGCCCGGGTGAGCGCCTCCCACAGCACGGTGAAGTCGTGGCGGATGGCGGTCATGAGCGAGGTGAGCGGGATTCCGGCGCGCGCCCGCGAGACGCCGACGTCGGTGGCGACGGGCACGGGGGCGGCGAATCCGCCCGCCCGCAGCCCCTCGATCAGGGAGATGAACGAGAGCGTTCCCGTGCGGCGCAGCTCGGAGACGGGGATCGGAGCCGGGTCGTAGCCGGGCACCGCGCCGACCTGGGAGAGGAAGCGGTCGGTGAGCGCCTCGGGGTCGAGCTGTGCGAGCAGCTCCAGCCACCGGCCGCGGTCATCGGGGGTGGGGGTGTCGCTGAGCGCGGCGGCGGAGCGGGCGTCCATGCCCCCAGTGTATGTGCACATGCACTGAAATCTCCGCGCGTTCGGGGGCGATATGGCACTCCCGATGTGCGGATTCCCTGCAAAAATCGACTACCGACGCTCGTGCAATCGTGCGCGAGCCGCACGCCCGGATCCCGCATCCTCGACGGAGAGAACGCATGAGCGAGACAACCCACACGGCATCGATCGAATACGGTGCCACGCAAGAACTGAGCGTCAAGGACGCGAACAAGGTCGCGATCGGCGCCCTCATCGGCACCGCTCTCGAGTGGTACGACTTCTTCCTGTTCAGCGCTGCCGCGGCTCTGGTCTTCAACGTCCAGTACTTCACGAGCGAGAACGCGACGGCGGCGGCGCTCGCCTCGTTCGCCACCTTCGGCGTCGGCCTCGCGGCGCGCCCGATCGGCGGCATCATCTTCGGCCGCATGGGCGACAGCATCGGGCGCCGCAAGGTGCTGATGATCACGATCGTCGGCATCGGCGTCGTGACCGGCCTCATCGGTCTGCTCCCCACGTACGCGGCCATCGGCATCGCCGCGCCGGTGCTGCTCGTGCTGCTGCGCGTGCTCCAGGGCCTCTTCGTGGGCGGCGAGTGGTCGGGCGCGATGACCATCGTGGTCGAGAACGCCCCGCTGCACCTCCGCGCCCGGTACGCGGCGATTCCGCAGATCGGCTCGCCCATCGGCACCATCTTCTCCTCCGGCGGATTCTTCGTGATGACGCTCATCCTGTCGCAGCAGAGCTTCGACTCGTGGGGCTGGCGCATCCCGTTCCTCATCGCGTTCCCGCTGCTGCTCGTGGCCGTGTACATCCGCTCGAAGCTCGAGGAGTCGCCGGTCTTCCGTCAGCTGGAGGAGTCGGGCGAGGTCGACAAGACCCCCGTCGCCAGCACCTTCAAGCACAGCTGGAAGCAGATCATCGTGGGCATGGCGGCGGCCCTGCTCGGCGTCGGCGGCTTCTACCTCGTGACCGCGTTCTGCGTGTACTACGGCGTGAACGTGCTCGGCTACGAGTCGTCGCTGATGCTGCTCGGCAGCATGGTGGCTGCGTTCGTCGAGATCTTCGTGCTGCTGTGGGGCGGCGTGCTCGGATCGAAGTACGGCGCGAGCCGGGTGATCCTGTGGGGCGGCGTGGCCTCGGCGGTCGTGACGATCCCCGCGTTCCTCATGCTCTCGTCGGGCAACCCGGTGCTCGTGGTGCTCGCGATGACGCTCGCCGTCGCCGCGCTCTCCCTGCCCTACGCCGCATCCGGCACGGTGCTCACCGGGCTCTTCCCCGCGAAGACGCGCTACACCGGCGTGGGGCTGGCGCAGAACACCGCCGGCATGCTCTCGGGCTTCATCCCGCTGCTCGCGACCGGCTTCGTCGCCGCCGCGGCCGATCACTGGTGGCCCGCCGCCGCGATGCTCATCTTCCTGAGCCTCTTCTCGGCATTCGCGGGCGCCGTGGCGCCGCGACTCAGCGTGAAGCTGCCCGGCTTCAAGCACTGATCGACGGGGCCGGTGCGGACCCTCGTGTCGAGGGCCCGCACCGGCCTCTCTCGTTCCCGCCCCCTCGTTCTCCGGAAGGATCGCACCACATGTCACAGTCGGCCGGCCACCTCATCGTCCGCACCCTCGAGGCGCACGGCGTGCCGCGCGTCTACGCCGTTCCCGGCGAGAGCTACCTCGACGTGCTCGACGGGCTGCACGATTCGACGATCGACACGATCGTCTGCCGTCAGGAGGGCGGGGCGGGGTTCATGGCGCTCGCCGAGGGCCGGCTCACGGGGCTGCCGGGCGTCGCGATGGTGACGCGCGGGCCGGGCGCCGCGAACGCGATGATCGCGATCCACACGGCGTGGCAGGATGCGACGCCGCTGGTGCTCTTCGTCGGCCTGATCCCGGTCGCCGATCGGGAGCGCGACTCCTTCCAGGAGTTCAGCCTGACCGGCTGGTTCGGCTCGACCGCGAAGCGGGTCGTGACGATCGACGACGCCGACCGGGCGGGCGAACTCGTGGCGGAGGCGATGCGCGTCGCCGCCGCCGGCCGCCCCGGCCCGGTGGTCGTCGGGCTTCCCGAGGATGTGCTGGTGGAGCTCACCGACTCGACTCCGAGCGCCCCGATCCCGGTGCCGGACCCGCAGCCCTCGGCGGGGGAGATCGCCGCGATCGCGGATCGCCTCGCCCGTGCCGAGCGCCCCGCGATCATCGCGGGCGGCGACGGGTGGCACGCGGGAGCGGGCCGGGCGCTGCTCGACTTCGCGGCCGACGCCGGCGTCCCGGTGTTCGCCGATTGGCGCGCCTACGACGCGGTTCCCCACGAGGGCCCGGCGTGGGCGGGCTGGCTCGGGTACGGCCGCGCCGATGCGGTCACCGAGGGGTACGCCGCGGCAGACCTCCTCGTGTTCGTCGGGTGCGGCCGATCCGACGTGATGAGCGACGGCTACCGTCTCGGCTTCGCAGCGGAGACCGTGCTCGTGTCGATGGACCCGGAGGCCGCGATGCACGCGGGGCGCATCGACCAGCAGGTGCTCGCGACTCCGTCGGCGTTCGTCGAGGCGCTCGGCGCCGTCGATCGCGCGGCGGCGCGCGGCGGGCGGGGCGACGAGTGGATGGACGCCCGCGCGGCGGCGCAGCAGCGGTTCGCGGCCCACCGCCCCGACGCCTCCGTACCCGGCGTCGCGGGCGTCTCGGGCATTCCCGCGGGCGTCGAGCAGCCGGGCGTCGACCTCGGCGTCGCGTTCGGCGAGCTCGACGACCGCCTGGGCGGCCGAGGGGTGCTGACGTTCGGGGCGGGCAACGCGACCATCTGGGCGCACCGCTTCGTGCAGCACCGGACGCCCGCGAGCCTCGTCGGAGCCCGCAACGGCGCCATGGGCCTCGCGGTGCCCGCCGCCGTGGCCGCCTCCCTCGCCTTCCCGGAGCGCCCCGTCGTCGCGGTGTGCGGCGACGGCGACTTCATGATGAACGGGCAGGAGCTCGCCACGGCCTTCGCCCACGGGGCGGCACCGCTCGTGATCGTGGTCGACAACGGCATCTACGGCACCATCGTGCAGCACCAGGAGCGGCACTACCCCGGCCGCCCATCGGGCACGCGGATGGCGAACCCCGACTTCGCCGCCTGGATGCGCTCGTTCGGCGGCCACGGCGAGCGGGTGGAGCGCACCGAGGAGTTCGCCGCGGCTCTCGACCGCGCGCTCGCCGCCGAGGGCCCCGCACTCATCCACCTGCTCATCGACGAGAGCGTCATGCCGCCCGCCGCGGGCGAGATCGCAGCCTGAGGAGACACCCATGCAACTCGACCTGATCCTCACCGCTCGTGAGATCCTCACCATGCACCCCGAGCGCCCCACGGCGACGTCGGTCGGCGTCATCAACGGCCGCATCGTCGGCTTCGACGAGGAGATCGCGGGCCTCGCCGCCGCCGAGACGCACGACTTCGGCGACGCCTGCATCACGCCCGGCCTGATCGACGCGCACTGCCACACCGCCTGGTGGGGGCTCGGGCTCACCTCGATCGACCTCAGCGCGACGCGCGGCCTCGACGCGCTCTACGCGCAGATCGCCGCCGAGGTGGAGCGCCTCGACGCGCTCGGCGATCCCGAGGCGTGGGTGCACGGCACGGGGTTCAACCAGGCGCATCACGGCGGCGCCTTCCCCGACATCGCCCGTCTCGACGAGATCACCGGGGAGCGTCCGCTCTACCTGCGCCACACCTCGGGCCACGCCTCCATCACGAACACCGCCACCCTGCGGCTCGTCGGGGCGCTCGACGCGGAGTTCGAGAACCCGACCGGGGGCGTGGTGGTGCGCGACGCGCAGGGCGCGCCGACCGGCCTGCTCGAGGAGGCGGCGCAGGGGCTCGTGCAGGCGCTGCTGCTGCCGTACGCGACCGAGCGCCTCGTCGAGGCCCTGGAGGCGGCGACGAGCCGGTACGCCGAGCAGGGCATCACGAGCTTCACAGAGGCGGGCGTCGGCGGCGGATGGATCGGCCACAGCCCGATCGAGGTCGCGGCGTACCAGGCGGCGGCCGAGCGCGGCCGCCTGCACGCCCGCGCGCAGCTGATGCCGGCGATCGACGCGCTCAGGCCCCTCACCGGGCACGCCGCCGACTTCTGCCGCGAGGGCGAGGGCGCCGGGCTCGACCTCGGCATCCGCGCCGGGTTCGGCGACGACGCGGTGCGCTTCGGGCACGTCAAGGTCTTCCTCGACGGGTCGCTGCTCGGCGCCACCGCCGCGGTCACCGAGGACTACTGCGGGCACGACCACAACACCGGCTACCTGCTCGACGAGCCCGAGGTGTACCGCGAGCGGGCGCTCGGCGCGTACCGCGCGGGGTGGCCGCTCGCCCTGCACGCGATCGGCGACGCCGCCATCGATCTGGCGCTCGACCTCATCGAGGAGGCGCAGGATCGCTACGGACGCCGCGACGTTCCGTGTCGCATCGAGCACTTCGGCATCGCGCGGCCCGATCAGGTGGAGCGCGCGGGGCGCCTGCGCGTCGCCGTCACCCCGCAGGCCGGATTCATCAGCGCCTTCGGCGACCAGATGGCGGATCGGGTGGGCCGAGACCGCGAGAGCTGGCTGTACCGGGGGCGGTCGGTGATCGACGCCGGGATCGTGCTCGCCGGGTCCTCGGACCTGCCGGTCGCCGACAACAACCTGCGGCGCGGCATGCAGGCCGCCATCGACCGGCGCACCGAGAACGACACCGTGCTCGGAGAGGCGGAGGCGATCACCCCCGAGGAGGCGCTGCGCACGCACACCGAGTGGGCGGCGCGGGCGACCGGGCAGATCGCCGACAAGGGCACGCTCGAGCGCGGCAAGCTGGCCGACTTCACGGTGTTCTCGGCTTCGCCGCTCACGGCGCCGCGCGTCGCCGACCTCGACATCGTCGCCACGGTGCTCGGCGGTGCGCTGAGCTACGACTCGCGATCCTGAGCCGTGCGGGATCGGCACGCGCCGCAGCGCCCCGATCCCGCACGGCTCAGG
>NZ_LDRK01000047.1 GCF_001477055.1 Leucobacter chromiiresistens | reverse complement strand
CCGGCGTACGCCGGGGATCCGGTGTACGGGGGCG
The DNA here is from genome assembly GCF_001477055.1 of Leucobacter chromiiresistens. Classification (GTDB taxonomy): domain Bacteria; phylum Actinomycetota; class Actinomycetes; order Actinomycetales; family Microbacteriaceae; genus Leucobacter; species Leucobacter chromiiresistens_A. The sequence goes on along the minus strand of NZ_LDRK01000047.1, from coordinate 39,624 downwards.
CGCTCGGGGCCGCAGGCGCGTTCTGGGCGGCCTGCGCGTTCGGAGCGCTGGAGGGCGCGGGCGGAGGCGGCACCGGGTTCGACTGGTGGTCGTTGCCAGGCAGGTTGTCGGACATGATTCTCCTTCGATCGAACATCGATGAGGCGTGTTCCCCCATTCGCCCTTCAAAGATAACGTTCAGCTTCGGCGGATGGGAGGATTTCGGGCGTTCCGGGCGCGGCCTTGACAGATGCCGCCCGGGTCAGTGCACCTGCACCTGCTGCACCGGAAGCGTGGAGTCGGCGCCGAACGCCAGACCCGATGGGGCGTGCCCGTTCGCAACGAGTTGAGCTCCGAGCGACGCGATCATCGCACCGTTGTCGGTGCACAGCGACAACGGCGGCACGCGCAGGTCGACGCCCGCCGCCGCCGCACGCTCCGCGGCGAGCTCCCGCACGCGGGCGTTGGCCACCACTCCCCCGCCGAGCAGCAACCGCGGCACTCCGAGGTCGCGGCACGCGGCGAGCGCCTTGGTGAGCAGCACGTCGGCGACCGCCTCGCGGAAACTCGCGGCGACATCGGCCACCGGAACCGGGTCGCCGGAGGCCCGGCGCTTCTCCACCCAGCGCGCGACCGACGTCTTCAACCCGGAGAACGAGAAGTCGTAGCGATGCCGTTCGAGGTCTTTCGGAAGGGTGAGGCCGCGGGGGAAGCGGATCGCATGCGGATCCCCCTCCGCTGCCACTCGATCGATCTCGGGCCCGCCCGGGTACGGTAGACCGAGGAGACGGGCGACCTTGTCGAAGGCCTCCCCCGCCGCGTCGTCGATCGTCTCGCCGAGCATCTCGACGTCGGAGACGAGGTCGCGCACGAGCAGCAGCGACGTGTGCCCGCCCGACACGAGCAGCGCCACCGTCGGCAGTTCGAGCTCGCCGACCGCGCCGACCGCACCCCGGAGCCCGTCGCCGTGCAGCAGATCCGCGCCGACGTGGCCGACCAGGTGGTTCACCGCGTAGAGCGGCGTGCCGAGCGACACCGCCAGCGCCTTCGCCGCTGCGACGCCGACCATGAGGGCGCCCGCCAGCCCCGGCCCGGAGGTGACGGCGATGGCGTCGAGATCGGCGAGCGCGACGTCGGCGTCGGCGAGCGCGCGCTCGATCGTCGGCGTCATCGCCTCCAGGTGGGCGCGCGCGGCGACCTCGGGCACGACGCCGCCGTACCGGGCGTGCTCATCCATCGACGACGCGATCGCGTTGGCGAGCAGCGTGCGCCCCCGAACGATGCCGACGCCCGTCTCGTCGCAGCTCGTCTCGATGCCGAGTACGAGCGGTTCGGTCGTGGTCATGCCTGATCCTCCTCTGCCGTCGCCCGCATCTGCTGCGCGGGCATCGCCCGCCGCATCACGACCGCGTCGACGCCGTCGGGCTGGTAGTAGCGCGGTCGCACCCCGATGTCCTCGAATCCGAGCGACGCGTACAGGCCGTGCGCCACCGGATTGTCTGCGCGTACCTCGAGGAACACCTCCCGCACCCCCAGCTCGTCGGCCCGGTCGAGCAGTGCGCGCATGAGCCGCCGCCCCTGGCCCCGACCGCGGAGCGACGGGTGCACGGCGATCGTCTGAATATCCGCCTCGGGGCCGACGGCGAGGAGCCCCGCGTATCCGACGACGACGCCGGAGCCGTCGATGAGCACGCGGTAGTCGCGGTGCTCGCCCGCGAGCTCCTCCTGCAGCATCGCACGGCTCCACGCGTCCCGGGCGAACACCGAGCTCTCGAGCGCCCACACCGCATCGAGGTCGTCCGCGACCGCCCGACGCAGCGTCGGGGCCGCGGCGTCACCGCTCACGCGGACACCCGCTTGGGCGCCCCCGGCTGGGCGACGTCGGGGGCGCGGAGGTAGAGGGCCCGGTCATCCGCGAACGGGCGCCCCGCCTCGAGCGAGCGGGCGGCGAGCCGCACCAGTGCAGCCCCGGGAATCCGCTCGGGCCACGCATCGCCGCTCTGCTCGACGTACTCGGATCGCGCGACCAGGAGCGGCCCGGCCGAGACCGCGGGCAGGCCCGCGTCGTCGAGCCCGGCGAACTCCGTGATGAACAGCTCGCGACGACGCGCATCCTGCACGACGCGCAGCGACCCGGTCGCGCCCCCGTCGAAGGCTTCGAGCGCCACCGCCGCGTGCCCCTGCACGGGCAGCAGCGGCACGCCCCGCCCCAGTGCGAACGCGTGCGCGGCGGCTATCCCGACACGGAGACCGGTGAACGGACCCGGCCCGATCCCCGCCACGACGCCGCTCACCCGGGAGGGCTCCACGTCGGCCGCACGGAAGACTTCGTCCAGCAGAGGGCCGATGGCCTCGGCGTGCCCGCGCGGATCATCGCTGACCGCGACGTGCACGCGCCCCGCCGCTCCGAGCGCCACCGTCGTTCCGATCGCCGTGTCGATGGCGAGCAGCACATGGTCGCCGGTGTCGCACGCGGTCGCGAACAGCTCGGCAGTCGTGCTCACTTCAGTACCCCTTCCGCCCAGCGCGGCCCGTATCCCGTGATCGTGATGCGCCGCGGCTCGACGATCGCCTCCGACCAGTCGTCGATGTCGCCGGGATCGTCCGCGTCAGCAGCGGCAGCATCATCTCCATCGTCGTCCCCATCGCCGCCGAGGGGCCGTTCGATCACGACCTCCAGCCAGTCGTCGCGTGCCTCGACGATGCCCGCGCCCCACTCGGCGACCACTACAGATCCCTCGAAGTCGAGATCCAGATCGTCGAGCTCGTCGGCGCCGCCGAGGCGATACGCGTCGACGTGCACGAGCGGCGCCCCGCCGACGAGCGACGGATGCGTTCTCGCGAGCACGAACGTCGGACTCTGCACCGGCCCGCGCACGCCCAATCCCTCGCCGACGCCGCGCGTCAGCGTCGTCTTCCCGGCGCCGAGCGGACCGGTGAGGATCACGAGGTCGCCCGCGCGCAGCACCCGCCCCAGGCGCACGCCGAGCGCTCCCATGCTCTCGGGATCCGGCGCCCAGTGCAGCTCCTCGACGCTCGGCTGCCCGCTCACGGCTCGACCTCCACGACGACGAACGCGGTCGCGATGCCGCCGTCGTGCGTCACGGAGAGGTGCGGCATCGCCGCGCCCGCGCCCTCGAGCACCGCCAGAAGACGCTCCGTGCGTGCGAACGTCGGCCGCCGGTCCGTCTCGCGACGGATCTCCATGTCGTGCCAGCCCAGCCCGTCCGAGCCGCCCAGCGCCTTGATGAGCGCCTCCTTCGCCGCGAAGCGACCGGCGAGCGAGCGCACCGGGCGCTCCCGCTCGTCAGGGGCGAACAGTCGCTCTCGCAGTCGCGGCGTGCGATCGAGCGTGCGCTCGAACCGAGCGACATCGACCGTGTCGACGCCGATTCCGAGAATCATCGCACTCCTCCTCCGCTGGGGCGACGCCTCTCCGGCGCCTCCCGGCAGCCCGCCCCGATCACCCGACCCGCGTTCGGCCGAACTACTCGACCGTGACCGACTTCGCGAGGTTGCGCGGCTGATCGACGTCGAGGCCCTTCGCCGTCGAGAGCTCGAGCGCGAACCACTGCAGCGGAATGACCTGCAGCAGCGGCTCGAAGAGCGTGTCTGCGAGGGGCAGGCGCACCACGTCGTCGGCATACGGGAGCACCGCCGTGTCGCCCTTCTCCACGACCGCGATGACGCGGGCGCCGCGGGCGCGGATCTCCTGGATGTTCGAGACCACCTTCGAGTGCATGATCGGCGAGGTGCGCGGGCTCGGCACCAGCACGAACACCGGCTGACCGTGATCGATGAGCGCGATCGGGCCGTGCTTGAGCTCGCCCGCGGCGAAGCCCTCGGCGTGGATGTACGCGATCTCCTTCAGCTTGAGGGCGCCCTCGAGGGCGATGGGGTAGCCCACGTGACGGCCCAGGAACAGCACCGAACGGGTATCCGCCATCCAGTGCGCCAGCTGGGCGATCTGATCGCGCGTCTCGATCGCCTCGGCCACCTTCGCCGGGAGCGACTCGAACTGCTCGACGGCCTGCGCCTGATCCTCGGCGGAGAGGGTGCCGCGCACCCGCGCGAGATGCAGGCCGATGAGGTAGATCGCCGTGATCTGCGCGACGAACGCCTTCGTCGACGCGACCGCCACCTCCGGACCGGCGTGCGTGTACACCGCCGCATCCGACTCGCGCGGGATGGTGGCGCTCTGGGTGTTGCACACCGAGATCGTCGTGACGCCGCGCTCGATGGCGTACTTCACGGCCATCAGCGTGTCCATGGTCTCGCCCGACTGGCTGACCGAGATCACCAGCGTGCGATCCGACAGCACGGGATCCCGGTAGCGGAACTCGTGGCTCAGCTGCACCTCGACGGGCACGCGCGCCCACTGCTCCAGCGCGTACGAGCCGACCTGCCCGGCGTACGACGCCGTGCCGCAGGCGATGATGATGATGCGGTCGATGCCCCGGAGGCGATCGTCGCCGAGCGCCGTGAGCTCGGGGATCTCGACACCGGCCCCCGAGACGCGCCCGCGCAGCGTGTTGCCGACGGCGTCGGCCTGCTCGTTGATCTCCTTCGCCATGAACGACGACCAGCCGCCCTTGTCGGAGGCATCGGCGTCCCACTCGACCTCGAACTCCTCGAACTCGACCGTGCTGCCCGCGAAGTCCGTGACGCGCACCTCTGCCGGGGTGATGATCGCGATGCTGTCCTCCTCGACGGCGACGGCGCGCTTCGTGAAGGAGACGAACGCCGCGACGTCGGATCCGAGGAAGTTCTCGCCGTCCCCGAGACCGATCACGAGCGGCGAGTGGTGGCGCGCCGCCAGTACCGTATCGGGGGCATCCCGGTGCATCGCGAGCAGCGTGAACGTGCCGTGCAGGCGCGAGACCACGGAGCGGAACGCCGACTCGAGGTCTCCCTGCCGGGCCACCTCGAGGCCGAGCAGCGCCGCCACCACCTCGGTGTCGGTCTCGCTCAGCAGCTCGACTCCCGCCGCCTCGACCTCCGTGCGCAGCTCCGCGAAGTTCTCCACGATGCCGTTGTGGATCACCGCGAGCTTGCCCTCGTCGCCGAGGTGCGGGTGAGCGTTCACGTCGGTGGGGCCGCCGTGCGTCGCCCACCGGGTGTGCCCGATGCCCGTGCCCGACGCGTCGAGCGGGCTCGCCTCGAGCAGGTCCTCCAGCCGTGCCAGCTTGCCGGAGCGCTTGCGCACCGACAGCGCACCCGTCGTGTCGACGACCGCGACGCCCGCGGAGTCGTAGCCCCGGTACTCCAGCCGACGCAGCCCGTTCAGCAGTACCTCGACCGTGTCGTTCGGGCCGACATATCCAACGATTCCACACATGGTGCTTAGTTTAGTGGCACCATTGATGCACGATGACCCAGAACACCTCCACGGCCGGCGCCGCGGTATCCACCGACACGCACGCGCTCGTCCGCCCCGAGTTCACCTCCCCCTTCACGGAGATCGACCGCGATGAATGGGCCCGGCTCGCCGGAGAGACGCCCATGCCGCTCAGCGAGGGCGAGATCGCCGCCTTCCGCGGACTCGGCGAACCGCTCGACCTCGCCGAGGTGTCCGAGGTGTACCGCCCGCTCAGCCGCCTCATCAACCAGTACGCGATCGCCGCCCGCGAGATGCACCAGCGCACGCGGGGCTTCCTGCAGCGCGGCGACGAGCGGCAGAGCCCCTTCGTCATCGGGATCGCGGGCTCGGTCGCGGTGGGCAAGTCGACCGTCGCGCGCATCCTCCGCGACCTGCTCGCCCGCTGGCCCGAGACGCCGCGCGTCGAGCTCGTCACCACCGACGGGTTCCTCTACCCCGCGGCGGAGCTCGAGCGCCGCGGCATCACCCACCGCAAGGGCTTCCCCGAGTCGTACGACCGTCGCAGCCTCCTGCGGTTCGTCTCGCAGGTGAAGGCCGGCGTCGACGAGGTGCGCGCACCGCACTACAGCCATATCGTGTACGACATCGTGCCCGGGGAGTACACCGTGGTGCGCCGCCCCGACATCCTGATCGTGGAGGGGCTGAACGTGCTGCAGCCGGCGTCGATGGCGCACCCGCTCGCCGTCAGCGACCTCTTCGACTTCTCCGTGTACGTCGATGCACGCGCATCCGACATCCAGCGCTGGTATCGGCAGCGCTTCCTGAAGCTCCGCGAGAGCGCGTTCGCCGACCCGTCCTCGCACTTCCGCCGCTTCGCCACCATCGACGACGACGCGGCGCTCGCGATCGCCGACGAGTTCTGGACTCACATCAACGAGCCGAACCTCGTCGAGAACATCCGCCCCACCCGGGCCCGTGCGAGCCTGGTGCTGCGCAAGGAGGCGGATCACCGCGTGCAGAAGGTGCTGCTCCGCAAGCTCTGAGCGGGGCGGGTGCGCGACGCCCCGGGAAGCGCAGAACGCCCCGCGCGGCGCCGGAAGGCGCAGCGCGGGGCGTCCGCTCGGACCGCGGAGCGCGGCTCGGTGCGTCCGCTCAGACCGCGAGGCGGTCGAGCACGATTCCGGCGAGGTCGTCGGCGAGCCGCTGCGCGTCGTCGACGTGCTCGGCCTCGACCATCACCCGCACGACGGGCTCGGTGCCCGAGGGTCGCAGGAGCACGCGCCCCTTGCCGGCGAGGGCGATCTCCGCCTGGCGCACCGCCTGCTGCAGCACCTCGTCGGCGCTGACGCCGGCGCGATCGACGCCGCGCACGTTGACGAGCACCTGAGGGTAGACGGTCATGCATTCGGCGAGCTCGGCGAGCGGCTTGCCGGTGCGCACGATCTCGGCGGCGATGTGGAGTCCGGTCAGAATGCCGTCGCCCGTCGTCGCGTGCTCGCTCATGATGACGTGCCCCGACTGCTCGCCGCCGAGCGAGTAGCCCTCGGCGTTGATGGCCTCGAGCACGTAGCGGTCGCCGACGCCGGTCTCGACCACGTCGATGCCGTTGTCGGCCATCGCGAGCTTGAGGCCGAGGTTCGACATGACGGTGGCGACGAGCGTGTTGCGCTCGAGCTTGCCCCGTCGCGACATCGAGAGGGCGAGGATCGCCATGATCCTGTCGCCGTCGACGACGGCGCCGTCCGCGTCGACCGCCAGGCAGCGATCGGCGTCGCCGTCATGGGCGATGCCGAGATCGGCGCCGTGCTCCCGCACTGCGGCGGCGAGCGGTTCGAGGTGCGTCGAGCCGACGCCGTCGTTGATGTTGAAGCCATCGGGGTCGTTGCCGATCACGGTGACGCGGGCTCCCGCGTCCGTGAACACGTCGGGCGAGATGCCGGCGGCGGCGCCGTGCGCGCAGTCGAGCACGACGTGCAGACCGTCGAGGCGCGTGCCCTCGAGGGTGCCGAGCAGGTGCACGAGATAGCGATCCTCGGCGTCGGCGAAGCGGCGGATGCGGCCGACCTCGCGTCCGGTCACCGCGACCACGGCGCCCTCCATCGCCGCCTCGATCTCGTCCTCCACGTCGTCGGCGAGCTTGCGCCCGCCCTCGGCGAAGAACTTGATGCCGTTGTCGGGCGCGGGGTTGTGCGATGCCGACACCATCACGCCGAAGTCGGCGCCGGTATCAGCCACGAGGTAGGCCGCTGCGGGGGTCGGGATCACCCCGGCGTCGAGCACGTCGACCCCGGCGGAGGCGAGACCTGCGGAGACCGCCGCGGAGATGAACTCGCCGGAGACGCGCGGATCGCGCGCGACGACGGCAACAGCACGACGGCTCTCGCCCCGGGCAGAACGCCCGAGAACGAGAGCCGCAGCGCGAGCGAGGCTGAGGGCCAGCTCGGCAGTCACGTCGACTCCGGCCAGCCCTCGAACCCCATCGGTGCCAAACAGGCGTCCCATGTGCTGGAAGCCCCGATTTAGCGCTTCGAGTACTGAGGCGCCTTGCGGGCCTTCTTGAGACCGGCCTTCTTGCGCTCCTTGATGCGGGCGTCGCGGCTGAGGAAGCCGGCCTTCTTCAGCGTCGGGCGGTTGTGCTCGGCGTCGATCTCGTTCAGCGCACGGGCGATGGCGAGACGGAGTGCGCCCGCCTGGCCCGAGGGGCCGCCGCCGCCGATGCGCGCGATGATGTCGTACGACCCGTTGAGCTCGAGCGCCGTGAAGGGGTCGGTGATGAGCTGCTGGTGCAGCTTGTTCGGGAAGTACTCCGCGAACTCGCGGCCGTTCACCGTGAAGGTGCCCGAGCCGGGGATGAGGCGCACGCGGGCGATGGCCTGCTTGCGGCGGCCCACTGCTGCGCCGGGAACGGTGAGCGCGGGGCGGGGGGAAGCGGCGGCGGCCTGCCCGGCCGGCGTCTCGGTGGTGTAGCTCTCGGTGGCCACGGTCTGCTCTTCAGTCACTGTGAATTCTCTCTCTGAGGTCTCGGGGCGCGATTACTGCGCGACCTGGCCGAAGGTGTAGGGGGTGGGCTGCTGAGCCGCGTGCGGGTGCTCCGCACCTGCGTACACCTTCAGCTTGCGGAACAGATCTGCGCCGAGCGAGTTCTTCGGGAGCATGCCGCGAACCGCCTTCTCGACCGCGCGCTCGGGGTTCTTCTCGAGCAGCTCGGTGTAGCTGACGGAGCGGAGGCCGCCCGGGTAGCCCGAGTGACGGTAGGCGCGCTTGTTCTTCGCCTTGTTGCCGGTCAGCACGACCTTGTCGGCGTTGATGATGACCACGTAGTCGCCCATGTCCATGTGGGGGGCGAAGGTGGTCTTGTGCTTGCCGCGGAGCAGGGCTGCCGCGTGCGATGCGAGGCGGCCGAGCACCACGTCTGCGGCGTCGATGACGACCCAATCGTGCTTCTGCTCGGCGGCCTTCGGTGAATACGTGCGAGTCACTAGAGTGCTGCTTTCTGTCGAATTGGAGGAGTTCGTGAATCCCGCTCCGGTGCGTGGTCCCCGAGGGGTGCGCGCGCGGCTGGAGGGCTCAACAAATCGGGTGCTTGCGCACCAAGGGTCAAGCCTAGCACAGAGCGGGGCGGGGCATGCGGCTCAGCTGGCTTCAGGGGAGCGGATCGCGCCGAGCCCGAGTGGCCTCCGCGCGCGCCTCGAGGGCGTCGTCGCTCGGGTAGGCGATCTCCTCGAGCGAGAGCCCGTGCGCCGGCATCACCGTGAAGCGACTGGTGCGCGCTCGGGCGTCGCGCAGCGCCGCCAGCTCGTCGCGGTCGATGCGACCGCTGCCGACCGCCACCACCGCGCCGATGAGCGCCCGCACCATCGAGTGGCAGAACGCGTCAGCTTCGATGCGTGCGGCGTAGGCTCCGTCCTCCGTCGTGCGCCACTCGAAGCGGAGCAGGTCGCGCACGGCGGTGGCGCCCTCGCGGGCTTTGCAGAAGGTGGTGAAGTCGTTCAGGCCGAGCAGGTCGTCGGCGGCTGCCTGCATGAGGTCGAAGTCGAGCGGGCGCGGTACTTCGGCGGTGTAGCGCGCCACCAGCGGATCCTTGCGCATGCCGGCGCCGATGAGGCGGTACTCGTAGCGGCGCCGCAGCGCTGAGAACCGCGCATCGAACGCGGCCGGCACCTCGCGCACCCGGTGCACCACGATGTCGGGCGCTTCCCGGGAGACGACTCCGGTGACTTTGCGGCCGCGCATCCGCGCCAGTTCGTCGGTGCTGAGCGGGCGCTCGCCGGGCCGCCGCCGAGCCGTCCACTTCTCGAGCTGCTCGGGCGTGACGTCGAGGTGCGCGACCTGGCCTCGCGCGTGCACCCCGGCGTCGGTGCGCCCGCCGACGGTGAGCCGCGCCGTCTCGGGCTCGGCGATCCTGAGCAGCGTGGCGAGCGCGGCCTCGAGGCTGCCCTGCACGGTGCGCAGCCCGGGCTGCGCCGCCCAGCCCGAGAAATCGGTGCCGTCGTACGACAGGTCGAGGCGCAGGCGAACGGATGGGGTGTGCATGCTTCGATCCTGCCAGAAGGCTCAGAGGGCGTCGGATCGCGCGACGTACACTGGATGCTCATGGCGCCCCGGCCGCGCCGCTCCGACCACTATGACTCAGACTCCGCCTCTCCGCCCCCCGCTCCCCCGTGCCGACCGGCTCGGGGGTCTCGATGGGCTCCGCGCGATCGCGGTGAGTCTCGTGCTCGGCTATCACCTCTTCCCGGGGTGGCTGCCCGGCGGTTTCCTCGGCGTCGATGTCTTCTTCGCGATCAGCGGGTTCCTCATCACGGCGCTGCTCATGCGCGAGCATCGCTCCACCGGAGGGATCGCGCTGCGACACTTCTGGAAGCGCCGCGCCCGTCGATTGCTGCCTGCACTCGGCCTGGTGCTCCTGGTGTCGACGTCACTGGCTCTGCTGGCCGATCGGGATCTCCTCGTGGGCATCGGCCGGCAGATCACGGGGGCCGCGCTGTTCGTGAGCAACTGGACGTCGATCGCCGCCGGCTCCGACTACTTCGCGCGGGATGCGCCTGAGATCTTCAGGCACACCTGGTCGCTCGCGATCGAGGAGCAGTACTACATCGTGCTGCCGCTGCTCCTGCTTCTGGTCCTCCGGTTCCGAGGGCGGTTCGTTCGCGCGCTGCCCCTCGCCGCGATCGGTGCGGCCTCGGCGCTGCTCATGGTCGCCCTCGCGGCCGCCGGAGCCGACCCGACGCGGATCTACTTCGGCTCGGACACGCATGTCTTCGGGCTCGCCCTGGGCGCCGCGCTCGCCCTCATCGCGGCACCGCGGTCCGCGCCTGCCGCCCCCGCTGGGGCACTGGGCGCAGACCCCGCCGCGGCACCCGCCGCCGCCGGGCCGATCGCGGGGCCCCGGATGCCGGGAACCGCGGCGCAGTTCGCGCTGGCCGCCGCCGCGGTCGCCGGTCTCGGGGTACTCGGCTGGCTGGCGGCGACCCTGCGCGAGGGCAGCGCCGAGAGCTTCGCCTGGGGCTTCCAGCTCGCCACCGCTGCCGCGCTCCTCACGGTCTGGGCGGTCACGCGCCCGGGCGCGCGCATCGGTCGCGCACTCGACGCACCGCCGCTGCGGTGGATCGGCGAGCGCTCCTACGGCATCTACCTCTGGCACTGGCCGCTGCTGCTGATCGCAACGGCGGTGCTCGGAGGCTGGCCGCCGCCCGCCATCGGGGCGGTCACGCTCGCGGCGTCCGTCGGCGTCGCGGCCCTCTCATATCGCTTCGTCGAGGAGCCGGTGCGGCGGTTCGGGATGCGCCGGTCGCTCGCCCTGATGCTGCGGCGGGCGCGCACCGCTCCCCGGCTGCGCTGGGCGCCGGCGATCGCCGGGCTCGCGTTCGCGGTCGCGGTGCCCGCCACGGTGGTCGCGGTCGCCACCGCCCCGGAGCAGAGCACTGCGGTCGACGCCGTGGAGCGCGGGAAGGCCGCACGAGACGCCGAGCAGCCAGCGGCCGAGACCGGCGGGGACGATGCAACGGGTGGGCAGGATCCGGACGCTGCGCACGAGGGGGCCGCAGCGGGTCCCATCGAGCCGGAGGGCCCCGACCTCACTGCCATCGGCGATTCGGTGATGCTCGCAAGTCTGCCCGAGCTCGAGGAGCGCTTCCCGGGCATCGCCGTCGACGCCGAGGTCTCGCGCGGCCTCGGGGTGGGCGTCGAGATCGCCGCCCAGCAGGCCGACGCGGGAGCGCTGCGCCCCGTCGTCCTCGTCGGGCTCGGCACCAACGGCCCGATCGACCCCGAGGAGCTCGAAGCCCTGCGCACGGCAGCGGACGGCCGGCTGATCGTACTCGTCAACGCCCATGGCGAGCGCGACTGGATTCCCGGCGTCAACGACGCGCTCGACGCGTACGCCGACGCCCACCGCGGCGTGGTGGTCGCCGACTGGGACGGGGCGATCGCGGCGGCTCCCGCCGAAGCGCTCGCGGGAGACGGTATCCACCCGAACCCGAGCGGCGGCGAGCGGTACGCGGAGAGCGTGCAGCGCGCGCTCTCAGAACTCCAGCAGCCCGGGGAGGCGATGGGCTTCTCCGTGCCGCGCCGCTGACGCCGCGCAGTGCACGCGCCCGGGGTCTCCCGAGACGCGCGAAGGCCCCGTCGCGCAGTGCACGACGGGGCCTTCGACGAACAGCCTGAGACTTACTCGGCCTTCGCCTCGGCGGTCTCCTCTGCCGGAGCCTCGGCGGTCTCCTCGACGGGAGCCTCGGAGGTCTCCTCCGCCGGAGCCTCAGCGGGCTCCTCCGCGACCGGAGCAGCGGGCTTCTCGGCCTTCGGCTTCGGCGACACCGGCTCGAGCACGAGCTCGATCACGGCGAGCGGCGCGCGGTCGCCCTTGCGGAAACCGGTCTTGACGATGCGCGTGTAGCCGCCTTCGCGGTTCTCGACGAGCGGGGCGATCTCGGTGAAGAGCTCGTGGACGACCGACTTGTCGAGAATCTGACGCATCACGCGACGGCGCGAGTGCAGGTCGCCGCGCTTCGCGAAGGTCACGAGACGCTCTGCGACGGGCTGCAGGCGCTTCGCCTTGGTCTCCGTCGTCTGGATCCGCTTGTGCTCGAAGAGCTGCGATGCCAGCTGGTTCAGCATCAGACGCTCGTGTGCGGGGCCGCCTCCGAGGCGGGGGCCCTTGTTGGGCTTGGGCATTATTTACTCCAGTAGATGTGCGGTCGGGCTGACAGTGCCGAACCGTTAGTTGTTGTCGTCTTCGTAGCTGTAGAACTGAGCGCCGTCGAACCCGGGCACCGCGTCCTTGAGCGAGAGGCCCATCTCGGTGAGCTTGTCGCGCACCTCGAATACCGACTTCTGGCCGAAGTTGCGAATGTTCATCAGCTGCGCCTCGGAGAGCGCGACCAGTTCGCTCACCGTGTTGATGCCCTCCCGCTTGAGGCAGTTGTAGCTGCGCACGGAGAGATCGAGGTCCTCGATCGGAATCGAGAGCTCGCCCTCGGCGACGACCTCGACCGGCGCGGGGCCGATCTCGACGCCCTCGGCGGCGGTGTTCAGCTCGCGCGCGAGTCCGAAGAGCTCGACGAGCGTGGACCCGGCCGAAGCGATCGCGTCTCGCGGGGAGATCGCGGGCTTCGACTCGACGTCGACCACGAGGCGGTCGAAGTCGGTGCGCTCGCCCGCGCGCGTCGCCTCGACGCGGTACGTGACCTTGAGCACCGGCGAGTAGATCGAGTCGACCGGGATGCGGCCGACCTCTGCATCCTCGTTGCGGTTCTGAGCGGCCGAGACGTAACCGCGGCCGCGCTCGATCGTCAGCTCGAGCTCGAACTGCGCCGAGTCGCTGAGCGTGGCGATGACGAGCTCGGGGTTGTGCACCTCGACGCCCGCCGGGGCGGAGATGTCGGCGGCGGTGACCTCGCCGGCGCCGGTCTTCCGCAGGTAGGCGGTGATGGGCTCGTCGTGCTCGCTCGAGACGACGAGATCCTTGATGTTGAGGATGATCTCGGTGACGTCCTCGGTCACGCCCGGGATGGTCGTGAACTCGTGGGCGACGCCCTCGAAGCGCACGCTCGTGACGGCCGCGCCGGGGATCGACGACAGCAGGGTACGACGCAGCGAGTTGCCGAGCGTGTAGCCGAAGCCGGGCTCGAGCGGCTCGATGGCGAAACGCGAACGGAACTCGGAGATCGATTCTTCAGTCAGAGTGGGTCGCTGTGCAATCAGCACGGTGTGTGATCCTTTCGCTGGAGTCCGCTATATGACTCATGCGGTATCGGGATGAAGTGGGCTGAAGCGCCGGCCTCGGCCGACGCTGGGAATGACGGATCGCCGCTCGGAAGCGGCAGTCGCGCCGGCCGGAGCCGGCGCGACTCACCGATCAGACGCGGCGACGCTTCGGCGGACGGCACCCGTTGTGCGTCTGCGGGGTGACGTCGTTGATCGAACCCACCTCGAGGCCGGCGGCCTGCAGCGAGCGGATCGCGGTCTCGCGGCCCGAACCCGGTCCCTTGACGAAGATGTCGACCTTCTTCATGCCGTGCTCCTGCGCCTTGCGCGCAGCGGACTCGGCGGCCAGCTGAGCGGCGAACGGGGTCGACTTGCGCGAGCCCTTGAAGCCGACTCCGCCGGAGGAGGCCCAGCTGATCACGGCACCCGTGGTGTCGGTGATCGAGACGATCGTGTTGTTGAAGGTCGACTTGATGTGGGCCTGACCCACGGCGACATTCTTCTTGTCCTTGCGACGCGGCTTGCGAGCCGCGGTCTTTGGTGCAGCCATTGAGTGTTCTCCTGAAAAGCTCTGTGTGGTGGTCTAACGAACCGGCGTTACTTCTTCTTGCCGGCGACGGTGCGCTTCGGGCCCTTGCGGGTGCGAGCGTTCGTCTTGGTGCGCTGACCGTGCACAGGCAGGCCCTTACGGTGGCGGAGCCCCTGGTAGCTGCCGATCTCGACCTTGCGGCGGATGTCGGCTGCGACCTCGCGGCGGAGATCGCCCTCGACCTTGAAGTTGCCCTCGATGTAGTCGCGCAGCGCGACCAGCTGGTCATCCGACAGGTCCTTGACGCGGATGTTGCCGTCGATGTTGGTGTCGGCGAGGGTCTTGAGTGCGCTCGTGCGCCCGACGCCGTAGATGTAGGTGAGTGCGATCTCAACGCGCTTGTCGCGTGGGATGTCGACTCCTGCGAGACGTGCCATGTTGGCTCTCCTTGCGGATCGTGGAGGTGTGGTGCGCATCGGGGGTTCGGGCCTCCGGCCCGAGGTGTCCCCCGCTCGTGATCGAGGTGAGCCTTCGGCTCATCGCGGCTCCCGTCGGACGCTGAGCGCCCGATGCGACGAGACCCGCGCGGGTTCTTCGATGCGCTGGATCGGTTATTCAGTTGTGTGTTCTGCAGAGCCGCCGGCGGCGGCCGGGCCTCAGCCCTGGCGCTGCTTGTGGCGCGGGTTGCTCTTGCAGATCACCATGACGCGTCCGTGGCGACGGATGACCTTGCAGTGATCGCAGATCGGCTTGACGCTGGGATTGACCTTCATGATGGTTCCTTCGTGTGTATCGCTGTCCTCGTACTCGCAGAGTGCCGCGAGTCGTTACTTCCCAGCGACCTACTTGTAGCGGTAGACGATGCGGCCGCGGGTCAGATCGTAGGGCGTCAGCTCCACGATCACGCGATCCTCGGGGAGGATGCGGATGTAGTGCTGGCGCATTTTGCCCGAGATGTGGGCAAGCACTTTATGTCCGTTGGTCAGCTCGACGCGGAACATCGCGTTCGGCAGAGCCTCGACGATGTGTCCCTCGATCTCGATGACGCCGTCTTTCTTCGCCATAGCCTCACTATCGCTCGCGTAGGTGTACTGGTCATGCGAATGCTCAGCCGCTGCGTCTCCGACCGATCCGAATCGAACCGGAGCGAACGCAAAAGCAGGCGCAAAGCACCAAAGATCAAGAGTACTCGGCGTGTCGGCTTTTGTAAAGCTCGGCGCGTCGCCCTCGGCGAGGCTCCCCGGCGGTCGCCGTCACGGGATCGGAACGGGGCGCACCCCGAGCGGCTCCAGGCCGCTCGCGCCGCCGTCCGCCGCCGTGAGCACCCAGATGCCGCGCTCGTGCACCGCGACCGTGTGCTCCCACTGCGCACTCATCGAGCCGTCGGCGATGGTGACCGTCCAGTCGTCGTCCTCCACGACCGTGTCGATGCCGCCCGCCGAGATGATGGGTTCGATGGCGACCACGAGCCCCGGCTTGACCTCGGGCCCGCGCCGGCGCACCGGAACGTTGAACACCGGCGGGTCCTCGTGCATGCTGCGTCCGATTCCGTGGCCGATGTAGTCCTCGAGCACGCCGAAGTCGCTGTGCGAGCGCACGTAGCCGGCGACCGCCTCCCCCACCTCGTTGAGGTGCGCGGCCGAGGCGAGCCGCGCGATCCCGCGCCACATGGCCTGCTCGGTGACGTCGCTCAACCGCTGATTCGCCGCGGTGCGGTCCGGATCGGAGTGATCCGGCAGCACCGCGGTGAACGCCGAGTCGCCGTGCCACCCGTCGACCACGGCGCCCGCGTCGAGCGCGACGATGTCGCCCGGCTCCAACGGCCGAGCGGTCGGAATCGCGTGCACGACGTGCTGATTCACATTCGCGCAGATGGTGTGGCGGTACCCGGGTTCGAGCATGAAGTTCGGCGCTCCGCCGCGTTCGCGAATGGTTCGCTCAGCGATGGCGTCCAGTTCGAGTGGCGTCACCCCGGGCGCCACCGCCGCGCGCATCTGCTCGAGCGCGGCGGCGGTCGCGAGACCCGGCTCGATCATGAGGCGCAGCTGCGCCGGCGACTTGTAGATCGAACGTCGCAGCAGACCTCGACGCGCCAACGGCTACTGCCCGACTCGGGCGCTCAGCTTCGCCGACAGCCCGGCGGCGATCCGCTCCGAGACCTCGTCGATCGTACCGAGACCGTCGACGGCGACGAGGATGCCCCGCTCCGAGAACAGCTCGATGAGCGGCGCCGTCTGCGCGGCGTACACGTCCTGGCGGTGCCGGATGACCTCTTCCGTGTCGTCGGCGCGCCCCTCGAGCGCTGCGCGCTTCAGCAGGCGGGCGATGACCTCTTCGGGATCGGCTTCGAGCAGCACCACAGCGTCGAGCGACTCGCCGCTCAGCATGCCGTCGAGCGCGTGCACCTGCTCGACTGTGCGCGGGTACCCGTCGAGGAGGAAGCCGGATGCGGCGTCGGCCTGCGCGAGGCGGTCGGCGACGATCTCGTTGGTGAGCGCGTCGGGCACGAGCTCGCCCTGCTCGATGATGGCCTGCACCTGCTTGCCGAGCTCCGTGCCTCCCTGGATGTTGGCGCGGAAGATGTCTCCGGTGGAGATCGCGGGCACGCCGTAGCGCTCGGCGATCCGGCCGGCCTGCGTGC
This sequence comes from Leucobacter chromiiresistens, assembly GCF_001477055.1. Lineage (GTDB taxonomy): Bacteria > Actinomycetota > Actinomycetes > Actinomycetales > Microbacteriaceae > Leucobacter > Leucobacter chromiiresistens_A. The sequence continues at coordinate 22,950 of NZ_LDRK01000047.1, read as the reverse complement.
CCTTGCCCGCGCCGGGGGGCCCGATGATGAGCAGGCGTGCGGTGGTCGCTTCGGTCACTTGAGGAGCCCTTCGTAGTGGCGCTGCTGCAGCTGCGCGTCGATCTGCTTCACCGTCTCCAGGCCCACGCCCACGATGATGAGGATCGATGCGCCGCCGAACGGGAAGTTCTGGTTCGCCCCGAAGAACGACAGTGCGATGAGCGGGAGCAGGGCGATGACGCCGAGGTAGAGCGAACCTGCGCTCGTGATGCGGGTGAGCACGTAGTTGAGGTACTCGGCGGTCGGGCGCCCGGCGCGGATGCCCGGGATGAAGCCGCCGTACTGCTTCATGTTGTCGGAGACCTCTTCGGGGTTGAACGTGATCTGCACGTAGAAGAAGGTGAACCCGATGACGAGCAGGAAGAAGACGAGCATGTAGACCGGCTGGTCGCCGTAGACCAGGTTGTTCTGGATCCACACGACCCAGGGCTTCGGGTCTTCGCCGATCTGCGGCTGGTTGAACTGCGTGATCAGCATGGGGAGGTAGAGGATCGCCGAGGCGAAGATGACGGGGATGACGCCCGCCATGTTCACCTTGATCGGGATGTAGGTGCTGCTGCCGCCGTAGGTGCGACGCCCGACCACGCGCTTCGCGTACTGCACGGGGATGCGGCGCTGCGACTGCTCGACGAACACGACCGCCGCCACGACGAGCAGGCCGACCGCCAGCACGATGAAGAAGACCTCCCAGCCGCGCGACTCCTTGATGATCCACATGGCGCCGGGGAAGGTCGCCGCGATCGAGGTGAAGATGAGGAGCGACATGCCGTTGCCGACGCCGCGCTCGGTGATGAGCTCGCCGAACCACATGATGAGGCCCGTGCCCGCGGTCATCGTGATGATCATGATGAGCACCGCCCACCATTCCTGGGAGACGAGGTTCTGGCACGCCTGGTTCGCCGCAGCGCCGAAGAGCTGGCCCGAGCGCGCGACGGTGATCAGCGTCGTCGACTGCAGGATCGCGAGGGCGATCGTCAGGTAGCGGGTGTACTGCGTGAGCTTGGCCTGACCGGCCTGCCCCTCCTTGTGCAGCGCCTCGAAGTGCGGGATCACGACGCGCAGGAGCTGCGTGATGATCGACGCCGTGATGTACGGCATGATGCCGAGGGCGAAGATCGACAGCTGCAGCAGCGCGCCGCCGCTGAAGAGATTGATCATGTCGTACAGGCCGGAGCTGCCCTGATTCTGGTTTGCCACCAGGCACGCCTGCACGTTGTTGAAGTCGACGAACGGTGCGGGGATGAATGACCCGAGCCGGAACAACGACACGATCGCGAGCGTGAAGACGATCTTCCGCCGCAGATCGGGTGTCCGGAAGATCCGTCCGATGGCGCTGAACAAAATCTGCCTCCTGGAACGTCGTAAGGGGCTTCGCCTACCGACGAGAACCAATTTCTTCAGCCTACACGGCGAGCGCCGCAAGACCGAGTTATCGCCATGAATGGCGGGTGAAACACGACAGCGGGGGTGGGTGGAACGGCATGAATGCCGTATCCACCGCGCCCCCGCTGCTCGGGAGAATCCCGAGGATACTGCTGATCCGAACGGATCGTTACTTCACTGCACCGCCTGCGGCGACGATCTTCTGCTCCGCGGAGCTCGAGACCTTGTCGACCTGGACGGAGAGCTTGACCTGGAGGTCGCCGTCGCCCAGCACCTTGACGGGCTGGTTCTTGCGCACGGCGCCCTTGGCCACGAGATCCTCGACGGTCACGTCGCCACCCTGCGGGTAGAGCTCTGCGAGCTTCGCGACGTTCACCACCTGGTACTCGGTGCGGAACGGGTTCTTGAACCCGCGCAGCTTCGGGGTGCGCATGTGCAGCGGCATCTGCCCGCCCTCGAAGCCGGCCTTGACCTGGTACCGGGCCTTCGTTCCCTTGGTACCGCGGCCCGCGGTCTTGCCCTTCGATGCCTCACCGCGACCCACGCGGGTCTTGGCCTTCTTGGCACCGGGAGCCGGACGGAGGTGGTGCGCCTTCAGCACCGACTCACGCTCCTCGTTGTTCTCGCTCATGCGTCGATCTCCTCAACCACTACCAGGTGAGCGACCGCACGAATGTAGCCGCGGTTGGCCTGGGTGTCCTCGCGAACGACCGACTGGCCGATCTTCTTGAGGCCCAAGCTGCGCAGCGTATCGCGCTGGTTCTGCTTCTCACTGATGACGGACTTCGTCTGCGTAACCTTCAGGCTCTTCGCCATTACGCACCTGCCTTTGCCTTCGCGGCAGCGTCGGCCGCGGCCTTCGCCTCGGCGCGCACGATGCGGGCCGGAGCGACGCGGTCGAAGTCGAGACCGCGGCGAGCTGCGACGGAGCGGGGCTCCTCGAGCTGCTGCAGCGCCTCGACGGTCGCATGCACGATGTTCAGGGTGTTCGACGAACCGAGCGACTTGCTCAGCACGTCGTGGATGCCGGCGCACTCGAGAACGGCGCGGACCGGACCGCCGGCGATAACACCGGTACCGGCTGCGGCCGGACGCAGCAGCACGACGCCGGCTGCGGCCTCGCCCTGCACGGGGTGCGGAATGGTGCTCGCGACACGGGGGACGCGGAAGAAGTTCTTCTTCGCCTCCTCGACGCCCTTCGCGATCGCGAGGGGCACCTCCTTCGCCTTGCCGTAGCCGACGCCGACGGTGCCGTTGCCATCGCCCACCACGACGAGCGCGGTGAAGCTGAAGCGACGGCCGCCCTTGACGACCTTCGAGACGCGGTTGATGGTGACGACGCGCTCGAGGAACTGGCTCTCGTTGCGGTCGCGGCCGCCGCGCTCGTTGCGGGTGCCGCGATCGCGGCTTCCACGACGCTGCTCGCGCGGCTCGTTGCGATGATCCTGAGCCGGAGCGGCCTGCGCGGCCGTCGTCTCAGACTGGGCCTCTGCAGACACTTGCTGCTCCTTCGTTTCGTTGCTCACAGGGTCAGCCCTCCTTCACGAGCGCCATCGGCGATCGCGGCGACGCGACCGGCGTACTTGCTCCCGCCGCGGTCGAAGACCACTGCGTCGATGCCAGCGCCCTTGGCGCGCTCGGCGACGAGTTCGCCGACCTTGCGTGCCTTGGCGGTCTTGTCACCGTCGAACGAGCGGAGGTCGGCTTCCATGGTGGAGGCCGATGCGAGGGTGAGACCCTTGGAATCGTCGACGACCTGCACGAAGACGTGGCGCGACGAGCGGTTGACGACGAGACGGGGGCGGACCTCCGTGCCGACGATCTTCTTGCGCAGGCGGGTGTGGCGGCGAACGCGCGCAGCCGACCGACCCTTAGCCCGGGATACTGAAGCGGCCATGGGTTACTTACCAGCCTTTCCTGCCTTGCGACGGACGACCTCGCCCGCGTAGCGAATGCCCTTGCCCTTGTAGGGCTCCGGCTTCTTCAGCTTGCGGATGTTGGCTGCGGCTTCGCCGACAGCCTGCTTCGAGATCCCGCTGACGGTGATCTTGGTGTTGCCCTCGACCGCGAGCGTGATCCCCTCGGGGGCCTCGACGCTGACCGGGTGCGAGAAGCCGAGCGCGAGCTCCAGGCCCGTGCCCTTCTGCTGCACGCGGTATCCCGTGCCGACGACCTCGAGCTGCTTCGAGTAGCCCTCGGTGACACCGATGATGTTGTTGTTGATGAGCGTGCGGCTCAGGCCGTGCAGCGCTCGGGAGTCGCGCTCGTCGTTCGGACGGGTGACCAGCACCTGGCCGTCCTCAAGAGCGACGCGGATGGGCTCGGCGACGACGAGCGAGAGCTCGCCCTTCGCGCCCTTGACCGTGACCTTCTGGCCGTCGATCTTGACATCTACACCGCCGGGAACGGCGATGGGAAGCTTACCAATACGTGACATGACGCCTTACCACACGTAGGCGAGGACTTCCCCGCCGACGCCCTTCTGCTCGGCCTCGCGGTCGGTCAGCAGACCGGAGGAGGTGGACAGGATCGCGATGCCGAGTCCGCCGAGCACGCTCGGGATCTCGGTCGAGCCCGCGTACACGCGAAGGCCGGGCTTGGAGACCCGCTTGATGCCCTCGATGGAACGCTCGCGGTTCGGGCCGTACTTCAGGGACATGGTGATGGTCGTGCCGACGCGCGCCGCCTCGACCTTCCAGTCCTGGATGTAGCCCTCGCGCTTGAGGATCTCAGCGATCCGCTCCTTCAGCTTCGAGCCGGGGAGCGAAACGTCGTCATGATGCGCAGAGTTTGCATTGCGCAGCCGGGTGAGCATGTCTGCTACCGGATCAGTCATCGTCATGAGTGACTCTTTCTTTCTCGCCTGGTTTCATACGTCGGTACACCGCCGCATGACCTGGGTGACACACGGATTGGGTGCCCGGGAAATCCCGGGCACCCTCACCGTTTGGACTATTCAGTTATTCCGACTTGAACGGGAATCCGAGCGCGCGAAGCAGCGCACGGCCCTCATCGTCGGTCTTCGCGGTGGTCACGACAGTGATGTCGAAGCCACGCACGCGATCAATCTTATCCTGATCGATCTCGTGGAACACACTCTGCTCGGTCAAACCGAAGGTGTAGTTGCCGTTTCCGTCGAACTGACGCGGCGAGAGACCGCGGAAATCGCGGATGCGCGGCAGTGCGAGGTTGACGAGACGGTCGAGGAACTCCCACGACCGGTCGCCGCGAAGCGTCACGTGAGCACCGATGGCCTGGCCCTCGCGCAGCTTGAACTGCGCGATGGACTTGCGAGCCTTCGTGACCATCGGCTTCTGGCCGGTGATCTTCACGAGATCGGCGATCGCGCCCTCGATGACCTTGCTGTCGCGAGCGGCCTCGCCGACACCCGTGTTCACGACGACCTTGACGACGCCGGGAACCTGCATGATGTTGGCGTAGCCGAACTCCTCGCGGAGCTGCGGAACGATCTCGGAGCGGTACTTCTGCTTCAGGCGGGGCTGAGCGGTGGTCGCTGCAGTCTCGGTCATGCGAGATCCTTCCCGGACTTCTTCGCGAAACGAACGCGAACCGTCTTCTTCTTGCCGTCCTTCTCGACCTCTTCGACGCGGAAGCCGACGCGGGTCGGCTTCTTCGTCTCGGGGTCGACGACTGCGACGTTGGACACATGGATCGGAGCCTCGACGGTCTCGATGCCACCCTCGCGGGTGCCACGATCCGACTGGCCGACGCGTGCGTGCTTGGTGACGTAGTTCACGCCCTCCACCACGACGCGGTCGGTGTCGGAGAGAACCTCGATCACTCGACCCTGCTTGCCCTTGTAGCCGCCGCGCTCCTGCGACGGGCCAGAGATGACCTCGACGAGGTCACCCTTCTTGATCTTTGCGCCCATAGGACTAGATCACCTCCGGTGCGAGCGAGACGATCTTCATGAACCGCTTGTCGCGGAGTTCACGTCCGACCGGCCCGAAGATGCGGGTGCCGCGGGGCTCCCCGTCGGCCTTGAGGATAACGGCGGCGTTCTCGTCGAACGCGATGTACGAACCGTCACCGCGACGGGTCGACTTGCGCGTCCGGACGATGACGGCCTTGACCACATCGCCCTTCTTGACGTTGCCGCCGGGGATCGCGTCCTTGACGGTCGCAACGATCGTGTCGCCGAGACCGGCGTAACGACGCTTCGAGCCACCGAGGACACGGATCGTGAGCAACTCCTTGGCGCCGCTGTTGTCGGCCACCTTGAGTCGGGATTCCTGCTGAATCACTTGCTACTCCTTCACTGAGTAAGCCCGAGGGCTTACTTCGCCTTCTCGAGGACCTCGACCAGACGCCAGCGCTTCGAAGCGCTCAGCGGCCGCGTCTCGTGGATGAGCACGAGATCGCCGATGCCGGCCGTGTTCTGCTCGTCGTGAGCCTTCACCTTCGACGAGCGACGCAGCACCTTGCCGTACAGCGGGTGCTTCACGCGATCCTCGACCTCGACGACGATGGTCTTCTCCATCTTGTCGCTGACGACGTATCCGCGGCGAGCCTTACGGTAGCCGCGCTGTTCCTTCTCGACCTCAGCCATGTTCAGGCCTCCTTCGTCTCAGCGGCGGCATCCGCCTGCTCGGTCTTCTTGCTGCTCTTCTTCGCCTTCGCGGGCGCAGCAGCAGGGGTGGCACGAATGCCGAGCTCGCGCTCGCGCAGCACGGTGTAGATGCGAGCGATGTCGCGCTTCACCTGGCGGACGCGTCCGTGGCTCTCCAGCTGGCCGGTGGCCGACTGGAAACGAAGGTTGAAGAGCTCGCCCTTCGCCTTCTTCAGTTCTTCGGCCAGTCGCTCGTTCTCGAAGCTATCGAGCTCGGTGATGGCCAGTTCCTTGGTACCGATCGCCATTACGCGTCGCCCTCCTCGCGCTTGATAATGCGGGCCTTGAGCGGAAGCTTGTGGATGGCGCGGGTGAGCGCCTCACGAGCGAGCTGCTCATCGACACCGGCGACCTCGAAGAGGACGCGGCCCGGCTTGACATTGGCAACCCACCACTCCGGCGAGCCCTTACCCGAGCCCATGCGGGTTTCCGCGGGCTTCTTGGTGAGGGGACGGTCGGGGTAGATGTTGATCCACACCTTGCCGCCGCGCTTGATGTGACGCGTCATCGCGATACGAGCGGACTCGATCTGACGGTTGGTCACGTAAGCGGGGGTCAGCGCCTGGATACCGAACTCGCCGAAGGCGATCTGGTTACCGCCCTTGGACTGGCCGGTACGGCTGGGGTGGTGCTGCTTGCGGTACTTGACTCGACGGGGAATCAGCATGCTTACTTCTCCGCTCCTGCTGCAGCGGGTGCAGCCTCGGCCTGTGCACCACGGGGCGCACGGCGGCGGTCGCCGCGGTCGCGGGACGGCTTCTGGGCCGCCTGCTCGCGGGCGAGTTCCTTGTTGGTCAGGTCGCCCTTGTAGATCCAGACCTTCACGCCGATGCGGCCGAAGGTGGTCTTCGCCTCGTAGAAGCCGTAATCGATGTTCGCGCGGAGCGTGTGCAGCGGCACACGGCCCTCGCGGTAGAACTCCGAGCGGCTCATCTCGGCGCCGCCGAGACGGCCGGAGACCTGGATGCGGATGCCCTTGGCTCCGGCGCGCTGAGCGCCCTGCAGACCCTTGCGCATCGCGCGGCGGAACGCCACACGAGCAGCGAGCTGCTCGGCGATGCCCTGCGCGACGAGCTGAGCGTCGGCCTCGGGGTTCTTGACCTCGAGGATGTTCAGCTGGATCTGCTTGCCGGTGAGCTTCTCGAGGTCGGCGCGGATGCGCTCGGCCTCGGCGCCGCGGCGACCGATGACGATGCCGGGACGCGCCGAGTGGATGTCCACGCGGACGCGGTCACGGGTGCGCTCGATCTCGACGCGCGAGACGCCTGCGCGATCGAGCTGCTTCGTCAGGTGCTGACGGATCTTGATGTCCTCGGCGAGGTAGTCGGCGTAACGCTGACCGGCCTTCGTCGAGTCCGAGAACCAACGCGACACGTGGTCGGTGGTGACCCCGAGGCGGAAGCCATAGGGATGAATCTTCTGGCCCATACCTAGGCTCCCTTCTTCACGGCGGCGAGCTCATCAGCCGTCTGCAGCACGATGGTGATGTGGCTGGTGCGCTTGTTGATACGGAATGCGCGTCCCTGTGCGCGGGGGCGGAAGCGCTTGAGCGTCGCGCCCTCGTCCACGAAGGCACGAGCTACCACGAGCTCGTCCTCATTGAGACGCAGGTTCTCCTTGTCGGCCTTGACGCGCGCATTCGCGATCGCCGAGGCGACGAGCTTGAAAATCGGCTCCGCTGCGGCCTGGGGGGCGAACTTCAGGATGGCGAGGGCCTCCTGCGCGTTCTTCCCGCGGACCAGGTCAATGACACGACGGGCCTTCTGGGGGGTGATGCGGATATGACGCACGCGTGCGATCGACTCCACCATTTCTCTTCCTCCTTCACGTCACCGCTTAGCGGCGACGGCCCTTCTTGTCGTCCTTCACGTGACCGCGGAAGGTACGCGTGGGCGCGAACTCGCCCAGCTTGTGACCGACCATGGTCTCCGTGACGAACACGGGGATGTGCTTCCGACCGTCGTGCACCGCGATCGTGTGACCCAGCATGGCCGGGATGATCATCGAGCGGCGCGACCAGGTCTTGATCACGTTCTTGGAACCGGCTTCGTTCTGGACAATCACCTTGTTCAACAGGTGGTTGTCGACGAAGGGGCCCTTCTTGAGACTACGAGGCATCTTCTACTCTCTCCTACCTGTCGACTAACGCTTCTTGCCAGCGTTACGGCGACGCACGATGAGCTTGTCGCTTTCCTTGTTCGGATGGCGCGTACGGCCTTCCTTCTGGCCCCAGGGGCTGACCGGATGACGACCACCGGAGGTGCGGCCTTCGCCACCGCCGTGCGGGTGATCGACCGGGTTCATGACGACACCGCGCACGGTCGGGCGGACGCCCTTCCAGCGCATGCGGCCGGCCTTGCCCCAGTTGATGTTCGACTGCTCGGCGTTGCCCACCTCGCCGACGGTCGCGCGGCAGCGCGCGTCGACGTTGCGGATCTCGCCCGAGGGCAGACGCAGCTGGGCGTAGGGGCCGTCCTTCGCCACGAGGCGCACCGAAGCGCCGGCGGAACGAGCGAGCTTCGCTCCCCCGCCCGGCTTCAGCTCGATCGCGTGGATGACGGTACCGGTCGGGATGTTGCGCAGCGGCAGGTTGTTGCCCGGCTTGATATCCGCGCCGGAGCCCGACTCGACGATATCGCCCTGCTTCAGCTTGTTCGGGGCGATGATGTAGCGCTTCGTGCCGTCCACGAAGTGCAGCAGCGCGATGCGCGCCGTGCGGTTCGGGTCGTACTCGATGTGCGCGACCTTGGCGTTCACGCCGTCCTTGTCATGACGACGGAAGTCGATGACGCGGTACTGGCGCTTGTGGCCACCACCGATGTGACGGGTGGTGATCCGGCCCTGGTTGTTGCGGCCGCCGGTCTTGGGCAGCGGACGGAGCAGCGACTTCTCAGGCGTCGAGCGCGTGATTTCGGCGAAATCAGCGACGCTCGAGCCGCGACGACCCGGGGTCGTCGGCTTGTACTTGCGAATTGCCATGATGTGTTCCTCTTCGCCCCTTCTACAGCGCAGCCGTGAAGATGTCGATGGAGCCCGACTTCAGGGTGACGATCGCGCGCTTCGTGTCCTTGCGCTTGCCCAGACCGAACTTCGTGCGGCGGGTCTTGCCCTTGCGGGTCAGCGTGCGGACCTTGGCGACCTTCACATTGAAGACCTCCTCGACGGCGAGCTTGATCTCGGTCTTGTTCGACTCCGGCTGCACCTCGAAGGTGTACTGGCCGTTGGCGTCGATGAGACCGTAGCTCTTCTCCGAGACGATCGGGCGGATGATGACGTCGTGTGCGGACTTGTTCAAGCTCACTTCGTGTCCTCCTGAGCGGCACGGCCATCGACGAACGCGTCGAAGGCGGCCTTGGTGAAGACGAGATCGTCGCTGACGACCACGTCGTAGGCGTTGAGCTGATCCTGGAACAGCACGTGGACGTGCGCCAGGTTGCGAACGCTGAGCGCCGTCAGTTCATCCTCACGGGTGATGACCACGAGCACGCGCTTGCCCGGCGCCACCGATGCGAGGAACTCGCGAGCGGCCTTGGTGCTGGGCTTGTCGGCGATGCCGAACGTCTCGACGACGTGCAGACGGTTCGCGCGGGCGCGATCCGAGAGCAGGCCGCGAAGCGCAGCGGCGATCATCTTCTTGGGGGTGCGCTGAGCGTAGTCGCGCGGCACGGGACCGTGCACGACGCCGCCGCCGCGGTGCTCGGGAGCACGCACCGAACCCTGACGGGCGCGGCCGGTGCCCTTCTGCTTGAACGGCTTGACGCCCGAACCGGAGACCTCGCCGCGGTTCTTGGTCTTGTGCGTTCCCTGACGCGCAGCGGCGAGCTGAGCGGTGACCACCTGGTGGATCAGCGGGATGTTGGGGTCGACGCCGAAGATGGTCTCGGGAAGATCAACCGACCCGGCCTTCTTGCCCTGTGCGTCGAACACCTCGAGCTTGGTAGCGGTAGCCATGAACTACGCCCCCTTCACTGCGTTGCGAACGAATACGAGACGACCGCGCGCGCCGGGAACCGCACCCTTGACCAGGATGAGCCCCTTCTCGGCGTCGACCGCCTGCACGGTGAGGTTCTGCACGGTGACGCGCTCGCCGCCCATGCGACCGGGCATGCGCTGACCGCGGAAGACGCGGCCGGGAGTGGCGGCGCCACCGATCGAGCCGGGCTTGCGGTGGTTGCGGTGCGCGCCGTGCGACGCGCTGACGCCCTTGAAGTTGTGACGCTTCATGGCGCCGGCGAAGCCCTTGCCCTTCGACGTGCCGACGACGTCGATCAGCTGACCGGCCTCGAAGGTACCGTCGACGGTGAGCTCCTGGCCCAGCGAGTACTCCGACGCGTCGGAGGTGCGCACCTCGGTGAGGTGGCGGCGCGGCGTGACGCCGGCCTTCTCGAAGTGACCGGCCGTGGGCTTGTTCACCTTGCGGGGGTCGATCTGACCTGCGGCGATCTGCACGGCGCTGTAGCCGTCGACCTCTGCGGTGCGGATCTGGGTGACGACGTTCGGTGCCACCTCGATCACGGTGACGGGAACGACGTTGCCGTTCTCGTCCCAGACCTGCGTCATACCGAGCTTGGTGCCCAGAAGACCCTTCACGTTGCGTACTACTGACATTTCCGGATCCCCCCTTAGAGCTTGATCTCGATGTTGACGTCGGCAGGCAGATCGAGACGCATGAGCGAATCGACGGCCTTCGGGGTGGGATCGACGATGTCGATCAGGCGCTTGTGCGTGCGCTTCTCGAAGTGCTCGCGGCTGTCCTTGTACTTGTGGGGCGAACGGATCACTGCGATCACGTTCTTCTCCGTGGGGAGCGGCACGGGGCCGATCACGGTCGCACCCGCGCGGGTCACCGTGTCGACGATCTTGCGTGCGGAGCTGTCGATGACCTCGTGGTCATACGACTTCAGTCGGATGCGGATCTTCTGTCCCGCCATGTGACTCTCTACTTTCTACTTGCGTCGTACCGCTCCCCCGGAGGATCGCGGCATTGGACGTCTTACGTACCAGCGCCCTGGCTGCAGCGCTTGCGCGCTTCGTGCTGGGTCTCTGTTCACCTGTCAATACCGCCCTGCCCGTATGGACGGGCGAGGCGGCCCCACGCGCACGAAAGCGGCCGGACTGATGTCTGGCCGCCCATCGGCGTGCAGGTCTCGTTCGCTACCCGCGGCCTAACCGGCACCCCGAGCGATCGGGGCGGTTATGCACTGCCTGGCAGTGATCCGCACCGGAGCGCGGAGTACTGAACCTGTCTATTCTCGCACGGCGGCAGCCACCGTGCAACCCGGGCGTGTCGCGCCGCTCAGGCTCGGCTCGGCAGCAGCTTCGGGAGCAGCAGGTAGAGCACGAGCACCACGAGTCCGGCGGCGAAGAGCGCGAGCGATCCCGCGACGCCCGTGAAGAGCGAGCCCAGCCCGAGCAGCGACGTTGCGAGGGTCGCCGCCGCAGCCATGCCGGAGGCCTGCACATGCGTGTACCCGAGCTGCTGGATGCGCTGGTAGGCGTGCTCCTTGTGGGGTTCGTCCCATCGCCGCCCTGCGCGGACGCGCTTCACCAGCGTGACGGCGACGTCGCCGAAGTAGATCACCATGGGACCGATCGTGGCGAGCAGCGGCACTCCGGCGACCAGAGCGGCGAAGCTCGTGATCGCCACCGCCCCGCCGAGGAGGTAGCTGCCGACGTCGCCGAGGAAGGCACCGGGCTTCGTGAGATTCCAGGGCAGGAAGCCGGCGAAGCCCGCGGCCAGCACGAGTCCGGCCGCGCAGAGCCAGACCGCGCCCAGCATCCAGCCCGCTGCGGCGAACGTGAGTCCGGCGATGACCCCGTGGAAGCCGCTGATGCCGTTCAGTCCGTCCATGAAGTTGGCCACGTTGATGTAACTCGAGATGAAGAGCACGGCGTAGATCATCAGCGCGAGCGACGCCCAGAGCGGGAAGGAGACTCCCCCGCTCACTGCGGCGAACGACGCGCTCCCGCCGTCGAGCGCGGGAGCGTACGCGACGCCCCGCGGCGCGAAGTGCAGCGAGGCGAACGCCGCGGCGAATGCGAGCGCGAGGAGCAGCACGCTCCGGACCGAAACGCTCAACCCGCGCAGATCCTCGGCCAGTCCGAGCAGACCGGCGGCGATCGAGCCCGCCAGCACGATCACCAGCATGATCCAGCCGGGCGGACGATCGGAACCGGCGGAGAGCAGCGTCACGGCCGTGACCCCCGCGATCCCGATGGCGATGAGCACCGAGAGGCCGAGCCCGCGCAGCACCGGGCGCTCATGCGAGGAGCGCTCGTTCGGCACGTCCATGATGCCGAGTCTCACGAGGAGCGGGCGGACGGCGAGCGGCAGCAGGGCGCTCGCGAGCAGGGCGATGGCGCCCGCCAGTCCGGCGACGTCGAACGGGGTCACTGCACCCGCTCCTCGGCCTCGGCGGTCAGGTCCATGCGCGCCACCCATCCCTCGTGGTCGAGCACCGAGGGCGAGATCGAATCGACGCGCGCGTGCGAGATCTTCGGATGGTACGGGCGCTCATCCCCCTCGCCGTCGCCCACGAGCTCCTCGTGCAGCTTCTCACCGTGCCGCAGGCCCGTGAACACGATGTCCACGTCGCGCCCGGACTGCGCGATCATGCGCTTCGCGACATCGAGAATGCTCACCGGTTCCCCCATGTCCAGGATCAGCACCTCGCCGGGCCGGCCGATGCCACCCGCCTGCACCACCAGCTGGCAGGCCTCCGGGATGGTCATGAAGAACCGAGTGACGTTCGGGTGCGTGACGGTGACGGGGCCGCCCGCGTCGATGAGCTTGCGGAACGTCGGCAGCATCGAACCGCGGCTGCCGATCACATTGCCGAACCGCACGGAGAGGTACCGCTGGCCGGTGCGCTCGGCCATCCACGCCGTCAGCTTCTCGGCGACCCGCTTGGAGTGCCCGAGCACGCTCGTGGGGTTCGCCGCCTTGTCCGTCGAGATGTTGACGAAGGTGCTCACCTCCGCAGCCTGCGCCGCACGCAGCACATTCAGGGTGCCGAGCACGTTCGTCTTCCACGCCTCGTCGGGGTACTGCTCGAGCATGGGCAGGTGCTTGAGCGCCGCCGCATGGAAGACCACCTCGGGGCGGCGTTCGAGGAAGAGCCGCTCGAGCGCGCCCGCGTCGCGGATGTCGGCGAGCACCACGTCGTTCGTGTCGAGCAGTCCGTGGCCGCTGATGGAGAGCTGGGTCTCCTGCAGCGACGTCTCGTCGCGATCGAGCATGATCAGCTCCCGCGGGGCGAAGCGCGCCAGCTGGCGGCAGAGCTCGGATCCGATTGATCCGCCAGCACCGGTCACCAGCACCCGTCGGTCCTGCAGATACGACGCGATCGATTCGGTGTCGAGCCGGACCGGGTGCCGGCCGATGAGGTCCTCGATCGAGAGCTGGCGCAGATCGGAGATCACCGAGTTGTTGCGGAGGATCTGGTCGAGCGGCGGGAGCACCAGGGCCGTCATGCCCGCCCGATTGGCGGCCTCGTCGACGCGTCGCATGAGACCCGCATCGGCGTCGCCGATGCAGACGATCAGCTTGGTCGCGCGGGTGCGCCGGGCGACGTCGGCGAGATCGTCGAAGCCGCCGAGCACGCGCACGCCGCGCACCTCCTGCCGGCGCTTCTTCGGGTCGTCGTCGATGAACCCGACGGGGAGGGCCGAGCCCTTCGCATCCGTCAGCAAGCGCTTCGCGGTCTGCACGCCGAGGTATCCCGCTCCGTAGAGCAGCGTGCGCTCGGCCTCGGACCCCGGAAGCATCTGCCGCTCGACGTACAGGCGCGCCACGTAACGGGCGACCCCCATGAGACTGAAGGTGATGGGCGCGGCGATGAAGAGCGTGCTGCGCGGGATGCCGTTGCCGTAGCCGACGACGTAGGCGAACAGCCACGCGACCGTCATGACGACGACGATGTCGAGCACCAGCACCCGCACCTCGTCGAAACTGCCGACCTGGTAGCGGTTGCGGTACAGGGAGAACAGCCAGCCCGCGGCGAGCTGCAGCAGCGCGGTGATGCCGATGACGACGAGCGTCCAGCCCCAGTGGATGCGCATGAGGTTGAAGTCGAACCGCAGCACGAGCGCTGCGAGGATCCCGATCCCCCATGCCGCGGCATCGGCGGCGAAGAGCACGCCGTACTGCCGGGTGAAGTGGGCGATGCGACCCGCTGCGGACTGCGGCACACGGCCTCCCTTCTTCGCACCCGGGTCCGATGACTCCGGGCGTGGATCAGCTTCGAGGATACCGCGGAGCGCCTGCGCGAAAGCGGAGGCCGCGCGCAGGCGTCCGGGAACGAACGTGCACCGGTCGACGGATTCCCGGAGAGACGGAAGAACCCCCGGGGACGAATCCCCAGGGGTTCTCATACCCGGCCCGAAGGGGCGGGTACCGGTGGTGCTCCGAGACTTACTCGACGACCTTGGTCACCGTGCCGGCGCCGACGGTGCGGCCACCCTCACGGATCGCGAAGCCGAGGCCCTCTTCCATAGCGATCGGCTGGATCAGCTCGACCGACATGTCCGTGGTGTCGCCGGGCATGACCATCGGCTTGTCCTCGGGAAGGGTGATGACACCGGTCACGTCAGTCGTACGGAAGTAGAACTGCGGACGGTAGTTCGTCTCGAACGGGTTGTGGCGGCCGCCCTCGTCCTTCTTCAGGATGTAGGCGGTGCCGTCGAACTTGGTGTGCGGGGTGATCGAGCCCGGGGCCACGACGACCTGGCCGCGCTCGACCTCTTCGCGCTTGGTGCCGCGGAGCAGCAGACCGCAGTTCTCGCCGGCCCACGCCTCGTCGAGCTGCTTGTGGAACATCTCGATACCGGTGACCGTGGTCTTCTGCGTCGGGCGCAGGCCCACGATCTCCACCTCGGAGTTGATCTTCAGCGTACCGCGCTCGGCGCGGCCGGTGACGACGGTGCCACGACCGGTGATCGTGAACACGTCCTCGACGGGCATCAGGAACGGCTTGTCCTTGTCGCGCACCGGGTCCGGGATCGACTCATCGACGGCTTCCATGAGCTCGACGATGGAGTTGACCCACTTCTCGTTGCCCTGCAGCGCCTCGTAGCCCGACACGCGGACGACGGGGACGTCGTCTCCCGGGTAGCCCTGCTTGGAGAGCTCCTCGCGGACCTCCATCTCGACGAGCTCGAGGATCTCCTCGTCGTCGACCATGTCGCTCTTGTTGAGTGCGACGAGCAGGTAGGGGACGCCGACCTGCTTGGCGAGCAGGATGTGCTCCTTGGTCTGAGCCATCATGCCGTCGGTCGCCGCGACCACGAGGATCGCGCCGTCCATCTGCGCTGCGCCCGTGATCATGTTCTTGATGTAGTCAGCGTGACCGGGGGCATCGACGTGCGCGTAGTGGCGCTTGTCGGTCTCGTACTCAACGTGCGAGATGTTGATGGTGATGCCGCGCTGGCGCTCCTCGGGAGCCGAGTCGATCGTGTCGAAGTCGCGCTGCACGTTCACGTCCGACGGGAACTTGTCGGCGAGGGTCTTCGAGATCGCCGCGGTAAGAGTCGTCTTACCGTGGTCGACGTGACCGATCGTTCCGATGTTTACGTGCGGCTTGGTCCGCTCGAACTTGGCCTTCGCCACTATGGTCCTCCTCAGGACGTCGAGTACCGTTTTCCTCCGACGGTTTCGGAGGACACGAATACGGGGTTGGTGTCACTATGTTACAAGCTCAGGCCTTCGATCGCGACCTGAGCCGACCGGTCGGCGGAGATGCGAAGCGCCTCCGCCGACCGGCGGGCGGAATTACTCGCCCTTGGCCTTCTGGATGATCTCCTCGGCGACGGCCTTCGGAACCTCGGCGTACGAGTCGAAGGTCATCGAGAACACCGCGCGACCGCTGGTCTTCGACCGCAGATCGCCGATGTACCCGAACATCTCGGAGAGGGGGACGAGCGCGCGAACGACCTTGACGCCGCTCGCATCCTCCATCGACTGGATCTGCCCGCGACGCGAGTTCAGATCGCCGATGACGTCGCCCATGTACTCCTCGGGCGTACGCACCTCGACCGCCATGAGCGGCTCCAGCAGCACGGGCTGCGCGAGGCGCGCGGCTTCCTTGAACGCCATCGAACCGGCGATCTTGAACGCCATCTCCGACGAGTCGACGTCGTGGTACTGGCCGTCCAGCAGCTGCGCGCGCACGTTCACGACGGGGAAGCCCGCCAGGATGCCGTACTGCATCGCGTCCTGGATGCCCGCATCGACCGAGGGGATGTACTCGCGCGGCACGCGTCCGCCGGTCACCTTGTCCTCGAACTCGTAGGTCTTGTCGGCGTCGCCCTCGAGCGGCGCCAGCGAGATCTGCACCTTCGCGAACTGACCCGAACCACCGGTCTGCTTCTTGTGGGTGTAGTCGTACTTCGGCACCTCGCGGCGAATCGTCTCGCGGTAGGCCACCTGGGGCTTGCCGACGTTCGCCTCGACGTTGAACTCGCGCTTCATACGATCGACGAGGATGTCGAGGTGCAGCTCGCCCATGCCCGCGATCACGGTCTGGCCGGTCTCGGCGTTGAGGCTCACGCGGAACGTGGGATCCTCTTCGGCGAGCTTCTGGATCGCGACGCCCAGCTTCTCCTGGTCGCTCTTCGTCTTGGGCTCGATCGCCACCTCGATGACGGGCTCGGGGAACGTCATCGACTCGAGGACGACCTGGTTCGCCGAATCCGACAGCGTGTCGCCGGTCGTCGTGTCCTTCAGACCGATCACGGCGTAGATGTTGCCCGCCGTGAGCTCCTCGACCGGGATCTCCTTGTTGGCGTGCATCTGGAAGATCTTGCCGATGCGCTCCTTCTTGCCCTTGGTGGAGTTGACCACCTGGGTGCCCGAGGGGACGCTGCCGGAGTACACGCGGACGTAGGTCAGACGACCGAAGAACGGGTGCACGGCGATCTTGAACGCGAGCGCCGAGAAGGGCTCGCTCGCCGACGGCTTGCGCTCGATGACGACGGACTCGTCGCGCGGGTCGTGCGCCTCGATCGCGCCCACGTCGAGCGGGTTCGGGAGGAAGTCGACGACCGCGTCGAGCATCGGCTGGATGCCGCGGTTCTTGAACGCGGAGCCGCAGTACACGGGGTAGATCTCGTTGTTGACGACGAGCTTGCGGATGCCCGCCTTGATCTCGTCGATGCTGAGCTCTTCACCCGCGAAGTACTTCTCGAGCAGCGCATCGTCGGACTCGGCGACCGCCTCGACGAGCTGCGCGCGGTACTCCTCGGCCTTCGCCTGCAGGTCCGCGGGGATCTCCTGCGTCTCGTAGGCTGCGCCCAGCGAGACGTCGCCCTTGGCGTCGCCCTCCCAGACGAATGCCTGCATCGACAGCAGGTCGACGACGCCGATGAAGTCGGACTCGGAGCCGATCGGCAGCTGCATGACGAGCGGCTTCGCACCGAGACGGCTGACGATGGTGTCGACCGTGAAGTAGAAGTCGGCGCCCATCTTGTCCATCTTGTTGACGAAGCAGATGCGGGGCACGCCGTACTTGTCGGCCTGGCGCCAGACGGTCTCGGACTGGGGCTCGACGCCCTCCTTGCCGTCGAACACGGCGACCGCGCCGTCGAGCACGCGGAGCGAGCGCTCCACCTCGACGGTGAAGTCGACGTGGCCGGGCGTGTCGATGATGTTGATCTGGTTCTTGTTCCAGAAGCAGGTGACGGCGGCGCTGGTGATGGTGATGCCGCGCTCCTTCTCCTGCTCCATCCAGTCAGTCGTCGAAGCGCCGTCGTGCGTCTCGCCCAGCTTGTGGTTCACACCCGTGTAGAACAGGATGCGCTCGGTGGTGGTGGTCTTGCCGGCATCGATGTGGGCCATGATGCCGATGTTGCGGACCTTGCTCAGGTCGGTGAGCACGTCTTGTGCCACAGGGTTCTCCTCCGGGGTGGGGGTGAAGTTTCGGGAGATGTCGACTCGGCTGCCGAACTGCGCCGTCCAAGTCGCGGGGCGGGGCCCCGGAGACGGCCGGCGAGTGCGCACCCGCCGGCCGTCGAGGTTCTACCAGCGGTAGTGGGCGAACGCGCGGTTCGACTCCGCCATCTTGTGCGTGTCCTCACGACGCTTCACAGCGGCGCCGAGGCCGTTGGAGGCGTCGAGGATCTCGTTGGTGAGGCGATCCGTCATCGAGTTCTCACGACGAGCCTTCGCGTAGCTGGTGAGCCAGCGGAGGGCGAGCGTGTTGGCGCGATGCGGCTTCACCTCGACGGGCACCTGGTAGGTGCTGCCGCCGACGCGACGCGAGCGGACCTCGAGGGTGGGGCGCACGTTGTCGAGCGCCTTCTTGAGCACCGTGACGGCGTCCTGACCCGACTTCTCGGCGACGGTCTCGAGTGCACCGTAGACGATGCGCTCGGCGAGACCCTTCTTGCCGTCGAGGAGGATCTTGTTGACGAGCTGGCTGACTACGGGCGAGCCGTAGACGGGATCAGCGACGACGGGGCGCTTGGGAGCGGGACCTTTACGGGGCATTACTTCACCTTCTTCGCACCGTAGCGGCTGCGAGCCTGCTGGCGATCCTTGACCGCCTGCGTGTCGAGCGCGCCGCGCACGATCTTGTAACGAACACCGGGGAGGTCCTTCACACGACCACCGCGCACGAGCACCAGCGAGTGCTCCTGCAGGTTGTGGCCCTCGCCCGGGATGTAGGCGGTGACCTCGGTGCCGTTGCGGAGCTTCACACGGGCGACCTTGCGCATCGCCGAGTTGGGCTTCTTCGGAGTGGTGGTGTACACACGGGTGCATACGCCAGCCTGCTGCGGGTTCGCCTTCAGAGCGGGCGCCTTGGTCTTAGTGACCTTCGGCGACCGGCCCTTCCGAACCAACTGCTGAATGGTAGGCAATAGTTCTCCTCATTTGTCCTGCACGGTGACAGGAATGCTGCAATGGATGAGCATGTGCGACCGCTTGCGCGACCGCGGACCTGCTGTTCCGCGTGCGGAACCGAGTGCAGGTATGCCGTGGGGGCCCACTTCTCGCGAAGCGTCCGACCCTGCGGCGCAGTCCCCCGGGCGCCGTCGTGCAGGCACGACTGAACCGGTGGAACACACCAACACACAACTATACGCTCGGCCGCGCGCTTTGGCAACGGCGCGAGCACGCGCATCACCGCGGCGGTTCGAGATTCCGGCTGAGATCGTCGAGCATGCTCTGCACCTGGGGCTCCACGAAGCGCTGGACGGCGGTCTCGATGCGCCCCCGATGGGCCATGAGGGCGAAGCAGACCTCGCGCCCCGCCTCCTCGGCCTGCGCATCGGCGAGCTCGATCTCGCGGCGCAGCCGATGCTTCTCCTCCGCGCTCAGCGGCGGCCGCGGCAGCGGCGGCTCCGGCCGGGACTCCTCGGCGAGCCCCGCGAGGGTGAAGAGGAAGGGCTGATCCGCATCCCCCGGCTCGGGATCGGGGTCGAGCCCGTCGAACTCCGGTTCGAGCCCGGCCGCCGGGTCGTATCCGCCCGCCTCCCACAGCTCGGCGCCCTGCAGCTCCGCGTGCAGCGTCGGCAGCCGCGATTCCGTGAACTCGTCGACGCGCTTGTCGATGATGCGCTGCAGGCGCGACACGAGGGCGTGCACGACCTGGTGCGGCACATCGGCCGTGAGCCCCGCCGCCGCGACCATCGGCGAACCGGTGCAGCGGCGGCACACGCGCGAACGGCCCCGGTGCGTGCCGGGGCTCCACCGCGGCACCCACCGCAGCCACGAGTCGACTGCGGCGTCCACCCGTTCCTCGATGCCGGCAGCCACCCTCACTCCTCGTCCTCGTCGCGCTCCCACGGCCACCTCGGCGCGGGGCGGTCCGTGTACACCCGACGGGCGAGAACCGCCCAGAACAGGAGCGCCGCGGCCGCCCAGATCACGGGCAGCGCCGCAGCGAAGGGGCTGAGCCACGTCTCCCCGACCGTCATCCCGGCCAGCATGCCGAGCACGCCCCACCACAGGTAGACCCCCGCGGCCGCCCCGACGAGCGACGACCACGCGGGCTCCCGGCGGCCGCGCAGCAGCGTGATCGCCTGTCGCCAGAGCAGCACGGCGAGCAGAACGAGGCCGCCGAAGAGGATGAGCGGCGCCGCCCACGACACGACGTCGCCCGACTCGACGGGGTCGCGCCCGAGCAGCAGCGCGAGCCCGCCCCACACGGCGACGAGCAGCGCCGTCGCGACGACGATCGCCGCGCCGACGAGGCCCGCGACGTATCCGCGGGTCACCCCGCGACGCGGCTCGGAGGTCATGCCTGAGCGGGGGCCTTCGACTCCGCGAGGGAGGCCTCGTAGTCGGCCAGCTCGCGCGCATTGCGCTGCTTGATCCGACGGCCGCGGCCGCCGATCCACGCGCCGAACCAGACGGTGACCTCGCGCGCGACAAGCGCGGCCCCGAGCGCCGGCACCGTCAGGCCGAATCGCGTCACCAGGGTGTGCAGGTCGCCCGACCAGCCGCGCGATCCCCCGAGCATCTCGCGCGGGCTCTCGAAGGGCGTGCCGAAGTACGCGAGCCCGAGCGTGACCGCAGCCCAGACGAGCGCCGCCACGAAGAAGCCGCCGAGCACGTAGGCCCACCATCCCGCTCTGCCCACGATGAGCACGAGCAGCACGAGGCCGACGAAGAACGCCACGGCGCCCGCGATGACCGGCCACGACGTCAGCCACGGAACGAGCCCGTCCGTGAGGAACGCGGAGGGCGGGAACATCGGGGCCAGCCACAGCGCGAGCACCCCCGCGAAGACCGCGGCGAACCCGATCGTCGCGACGATGGCGATGAGCACTCCCGCGCCACGGTTCCCCTTGATGTCCGGGGGCATCGGCGTCTGCACGTACAGGCCCGCCATCGGGTGGTCGGAGCTGATGCGGATCTCATCCTCCTCCCGCTCGCGCGCCTTCGCCTCCGCAGCGGCCGACGGGAGGTCGTCGAGTGCGGGCAGCGCCTCGGTCTCCTCGCGGGTCGGGGTGGCCGGAGCATCGGAGCGCTTCGCCGGGGGATCCATGTCGAGCTGGGTGTCGACGAGCGCCGCCTGCTCGCGACGGGCCTGCTCCGCCGCCTCATCCGAAGCGGGGGCGCGATCCGCCTCCGCCGCCCCGAGGGCCGGCTCCGACTCCGACCGCTCCCCCTCGTCGGCCGCACCGCTCTCGCCGCCTGTGGCCCGGGAGCGCTGCACGGCGCGGAGCACCTCCGTGCGGCTCGCCTCGGTCTCCTCGACCGGTGCCCCCGGGTTCGCGGAGGTCTCGGGCGCCTCTGCAGCCCTCGACGCGGATCCGTCGCGCTCGTCGCTCATCGCTTCACCTCTCGTAGCGGATCGGGATGCCGGGGCGGTGCCCGCACCCGACACGATCTTGTGCGGCCACAGTACAAGCTCGGAGCGATCGCGCGCGTCTCCCGCGCCGTGGTGCGGCGATACACGCGAAACGGGCGCCCGCACCGGAAGGTGCGGGCGCCCGTCTCATCGGCGCTGCAGACTAGCTGTAGTTGCCCGGGTTGAACTCGTCAGCCGTGAAGCTGTCGAAGTCCACGAACGAGAGATCGTTCTCGTCGAAGGTGCCCTCGGTCGCGAAGAGGCGGTTCGGGTAGCGCTCCGCCTTCGCCTCCTCGGTCGCGGCCACATCGACGTCGCGGTACACGCCCAGGCCGGTGCCGGCCGGGATGAGCTTGCCGATGATGACGTTCTCCTTGAGCCCGATGAGCGGATCGCGCGACCCCTCCATCGCGGCCTGCGTGAGCACGCGCGTCGTCTCCTGGAAGGAGGCGGCGGAGAGCCACGACTCGGTCGCGAGCGAGGCCTTCGTGATGCCCATGACCTCGGGGCGCGCCGTGGCGGCCCGCTTCGAGTCGAGGAGCGCCTCGCGGTTGATGCGCTGGTACCGCGCGCGGTCGACGAGCTCGCCCGGGAGCAGCTCGGTCTCGCCGTGGTCGACGACGGTGACCTTGCGCAGCATCTGGCGCACGATGACCTCGATGTGCTTGTCGTGGATCGGCACGCCCTGCGAGCGGTACACGCCCTGCACGCCCTCGACGAGGTACTTCTGCACCGCGCGCTCGCCCGGGATGTGCTTGCCGCCCTCGGTGGAGCCGACCTGCAGGATGTCCTTCGGGTCGAGCGTTCCGGCGAGGAAGGGCTGGCCCAGCTCGACGTGATCGCCGTCCTCGACGAGCAGCGTGGCGCGCTTCAGCACGGGGTACGCCTTCTCCTCGGTGCCGTCATCCGGCGTGAGCAGGATGCGACGGCTCTTCTCGGAGTCGTCGATGACGACGCGGCCCGCAGCCTCCGCGATCGGCGACGCACCCTTCGGGGTGCGCGCCTCGAAGAGCTCCTGCACGCGGGGCAGACCCTGCGTGATGTCGTCGGCCGAGGCCGAGCCGCCGGTGTGGAAGGTGCGCATCGTGAGCTGCGTGCCCGGCTCGCCGATCGACTGGGCCGCGATGATGCCCACCGCCTCGCCGATGTCGACGCGCTGGCCGGTCGCCAGTGAGCGCCCGTAGCAGGTCGCGCACACGCCGACGGCCGACTCGCAGGTGAGCACGGAGCGCACCTTGATCTCGGTGACGCCGCCTGCGACGAGCTTCTCGATGAGCACGTCGCCCACGTCCTCGCCCGCCTGCGCGACGACCTGGCCGTCGCCGTTCACCGCATCAGCGGCGAGGGTGCGCGCGTACACCGAGTTCTCGACGTTCTCGTCGCGAACGAGCACGCCGTTCGCGTCGGGAGCGGCGATCGGGAGGTCGAGGCCTCGACGCGTGCCGCAGTCCTCCTCGCGGATGATGACGTCCTGCGACACGTCCACCAGACGACGGGTCAGGTACCCCGAGTCGGCGGTGCGGAGCGCGGTGTCGGCGAGACCCTTGCGCGCGCCGTGGGTCGCGACTGTCCTTTATACCCCTCCTACGCTGCCGAAGTATCACT
>NZ_LDRK01000046.1 GCF_001477055.1 Leucobacter chromiiresistens | reverse complement strand
CTGGCCTGGAGCGCCGCCGAAGAATCGCGCGCCGAGGGGAGCGGAGCCGCCGGAGCCGCCGCAGCGGTCGGGAACGCCGGAGCCGCCGGAGCCGCCGGCATCGCGCGGCGCAGCTTCCTGGTCTTCGTGGGCTCGACCTCGGCGGCGGCGATCCTCGTCGGCGTCGGCGCGCGCGTCAAGAACGCGGGCAGCGCCGCCTACACCGCGGTGCGCGCCGCGATCCGCCTGCCGCAGCCCGCCAAGGCCGCCGCTCCCGTACCCGTCGGCGCGCAGCTCGACGTGCCCGGCATCAGCCCGCTCATCACCCCGAACGCCGACTTCTACCGCATCGACATCGCGCTGCAGGTGCCGCGCATCGACCCGTCGACGTGGACGCTCGAGATCACCGGGCTCGTCGACAGGCCTCTCACGCTCACCTACGAGGAGCTTCTCGCGCTGCCGCTCGAGGAGCACATCACCACCATCGCGTGCGTCTCGAACACGGTCGGCGGCGACCTCATCGGCAACGCCACGTGGCTCGGCCACCCCGTCGGGGAGCTGCTCGCGCGGGCGGGCGTCAAGCCGGGAGCCGACATGGTGCTCTCCTCGGGGCCCGACGGGTTCACGGCCGGCACGCCGCTCGAGGCCCTCACCGATCCGCGCCGCAACGCGCTGCTCGCCGTCGGCATGAACGGCGAGCCATTGCCCGAGCAGCACGGCTTCCCCGCCCGCCTCATCGTGCCCGGCCTGTACGGGTACGTGTCGGCGACGAAGTGGGTCACCCGTCTCGAAGTGACCCGGTTCGCCGACGCGGAGGGCTACTGGACGCCGCGCGGATGGTCCGCTCGCGGCCCCATCAAGACCGCCTCGCGCATCGACACCCCGCGCGCCGGCGCCGAGGTCGCGGGCGGCACCATCGCCATCGCGGGCGTCGCCTGGGCCCAGCACACCGGCATCGCCGGGGTGGAGGTGCAGGTCGACGACGGCGAGTGGCAGCAGGCGACCCTCGCTCCGGCGATATCCGACGACACGTGGGTGCAGTGGTCGCTCCCCTGGACTGCGACCCCCGGCCCCCACACCGCTCGCGTGCGGGCGACCGACGCCTCGGGATACACCCAGACCCCCGACGAGGCGCCACCCGCGCCCGACGGGGCGACGGGCTGGCACACCGTCGAGTTCACCGCGTAGGGCGCGCCGCACCGGGCCCGCCGCGACGACGGCGGTCGGACGTGCGTGATCCCGCATTCTCGGGTAGACTTGCCTGGTTTGCGTCTGCGAACGCCACTGGCGTGCGCCGACGCGAACGAGTACCGCATCCGGAACGGCCGGACTCGCGGGAGAGCTCGCACCACCGTGCGAGTTCGAAGGAAAGGAAACAATCATGGCAAAGGCCAAGAAGGTTACCGGTCTGATCAAGCTTCAGATCCCGGCCGGTGCAGCCAACCCCGCGCCCCCCGTGGGCCCGGCGCTCGGTCAGCACGGCGTCAACATCATGGAGTTCTGCAAGGCGTACAACGCTGCGACGGAATCCCAGCGCGGCAACATCGTCCCGGTGGAGATCACCGTGTACGAGGACCGCTCGTTCACGTTCGTGCTCAAGACCCCTCCGGCAGCCGAGCTGCTGAAGAAGGCGGCGGGCGTGCAGAAGGGCTCCGGCACTCCGCACACCGTTAAGGTCGCCAAGGTCACCGCAGAGCAGGTGCGCCAGATCGCCGAGCAGAAGCAGGCCGATCTGAACGCGAACGACATCGACGCTGCGGCGAAGATCATTGCGGGCACCGCTCGCTCCATGGGCATCACGGTCGAGTAAGGGGCATCGGACATGGCACAGAAGTCGAAGGCGTACCGCGCCGCTGCCGAGAAGATTCAGGCAGACAAGTTCTACACTCCCGCCGAGGCAGTCGCCCTGGCGAAGGAGACCGGTTCCACCAAGACCGACACGACCGTCGAGGTCGCCGTCAAGCTCGGCGTGGATCCCCGCAAGGCCGACCAGATGGTGCGCGGCACCGTGAGCCTGCCTCACGGCACCGGCAAGACCGCGCGCGTCATCGTGTTCGCCGTGGGTGCTGCCGCTGAGGCGGCCATCGCAGCCGGCGCCGACGAGGTCGGCGGCGACGAGCTGATCGAGAAGGTGGCCGCGGGCTACACCGATTTCGATTCGGCAGTCTCGACCCCCGAGCTCATGGGCAAGGTCGGTCGTCTGGGCAAGGTGCTCGGCCCGCGCGGCCTCATGCCGAACCCGAAGACCGGCACCGTGACCCCGGATGCGGCGAAGGCCGTCACCGAGATCAAGGGCGGCAAGATCGAGTTCCGCGTCGACAAGCACTCGAACGTGCACTTCATCGTCGGCAAGGCGTCGTTCTCGGCCGAGCAGCTCACCGACAACCTCAACTCGGTGCTCGACGAGATCTCGCGTCTGAAGCCGTCGTCGGCGAAGGGCAAGTACGTGCAGAAGGGCGCCGTCTCGACGACCTTCGGCCCGGGCATTCCGCTCGACGTCTCCGGCCTGTAACACCCGCCGGATCCAGTGCAGCCCCCGACCGCTCCGCGGTCGGGGGCTGCACTGCTCTCGGGGGCCGCGGAAGCGCGTCCGCGGCCCCCGATTCCGCGGCTGTGGATAGGGGTTTCGCACCCCCTCCCCTCGATTAGGATGATCACGTGACACTCTGTTCCCGCGCCGCGCAGGCGCCCGCACGCGCACGCGCACGCGCACTGCACGAGCGCGAGTGCGAGCGCGTCGCACCGGGAGCCGTTCGTGGCTGAGCGCGCACCCGTGGGCGCTCCGGCGATTCCCGGGTTCAGCTACGTGCGCCCGCTCGGCTCGGGCGGGTTCGCGCAGGTCTTCCTGTACGAGCAGGACATGCCTCGCCGCCTCGTCGCCGTCAAAGTGCTGAACGGCGCGGCCCGGGGCTCATCGGCCGTCGACCAGCTGCGCGAGGTCTTCGAGAGCGAAGCCGACGTCATGGCCCGCTTGAGCAGCCACCCATCGGTGGTGTCGATCTACCAGGCCAGCATCTCGTTGGAGGGGCACCCGTACCTCGCCATGGAGTTCTGCCCCGCCTCGATGGGCGCGCTCACGAAGGGGCAGCCGGCGCGCCTGCGCGACGTGCTCGATGCCGGCGTGCGCATCGCGGGCGCCCTCGAGACGGCGCACCGCGCCGGAGTGCTGCACCGCGACATCAAGCCCTCGAACGTGCTGCTCACGACGCTCGGCCGCCCCGCGCTCTCCGACTTCGGCATCGCGCAGGTGCTCGGCCGGCGCGAGCTCGACGGGGAGATGGCGATGTCGATCCCGTGGTCGGCGCCCGAGGTCGTGGGGCTGCAGAGCACCGGCAGCGTCGCGACCGAGGTGTGGTCGCTCGGCGCCACGCTCTACTCGTTCGCCGCAGGCCGCTCTCCCTTCGAGCTCGCCGACCGCGCGCAGAACTCCCGGTCGAAGCTCACGGAGCGCATCTCGAAGGCGGTCTACCAGGCGATACCCGGGGCGCAGGGCTACGAGCGGTTCGACGAGGTCGTCTCGCGCGCGCTGCGCAAGAACCCGCACGAGCGGTACGCCGCGATGGCGGAGTTCGGCGAGGCGCTGCAGCAGCTGCAGCGCGTGTTCGGCTACGACGTGACCCCGCTCGAGATCGTCGCGGAGGCCTGGCTGCCCCGCGCAGAGGCGGTGCCCGCCGGCACGCGCGGTCCGGTCGTGAGCACCGTGGGGCGCGTGACACGCGCCGAGGCCCGCGCCGAGATGCTCGCGCAGCGACGCGGCACGGACGACGACGGGCTCATCCTCGACCGGCCCGCGTCGCCGTGGCGCGCCGGGCTCATCGGGGCGGGCGTCGCGCTCGCCGTGGTGGCCGCCGCCGCCGGCGTGCTGTGGGCGATGAGCGGCGGTGCCGGGTGAGCGCGCCGCCGAGCGCCGGGCGCGAGCGGTTCCGTCGGCTGCAGTGGTGGATCGCGGGCGCCGTGTCGTGCGCCCTCATCGCGACCGTCGCGGTGATCGCCAACGGCTACGACGCGCGGGAGACGCCGCGGGCCGAACCCGGGGTGTGGGTGGCTCGCGAAGCCGGGCAGTACGCCCGGGTGAACACCGACACCGGCGAGCTCGACCTCGTGCGGAAGGTCGCTGATCCGAGCGGGGTGCTGCAGTCGGGAGCGCGCGCCGCGGTGCTGTCGCACGGCAACGGCCGGGCCTGGCCGCTCGACGCGGGCGACCCCGTCGATCTGGGCGACCGCGCCCCCGCCGCCGCGAGCGGAGACGAGGCCGCCGACGGAGACGCTGCGGGGGAGGGAACGGCAACCCCCGTCTCCGACGCGGAGGAGGGCGAGGGCGACGCGGCCGGTGCCGCGGCGGGCGGCGGCGCCGAGGCGGTGCGTCTGCCCGACGGCACGCGCGATGTGGTCAGCGCCGGTCGCTTCGTCGCCGTGCGCACGGAATCGGGGGCCGTCTACGCCGGGGAGATCGCAGCTGATGCGTCGACGCCCGCCCTCGGCGGCGCCGGCTCGGCCGCGACCGACCTCTCCGGAGACGACGGCGCCCTCGCCGACCTCGAATCCCGCCTGGCCTCCCTCGTACGCGTCGACCCGCTCGCGAGCGAGGACGACGCGGCGGACGGCGACGCGGCGAACGGCGGCGCGGCCGATGACGGCGGGGCGGCCGGCGGGGGAGCGGCGGAGAGCGTCGACGGCGGATCCTCGTACCGCGCATCCGCGATCGCCCTCACCGAATCGGGTCGCGTCGCGCTCTTCTCCGGCGACGACGACGCGGTGCGGGAGTACGACCTGACGCGCCGCGAGTTCGTCGGCGGCACCCGCGAGGTGCCCGCCGAGGCCGGAGACGCACCCGCGCCCCAGCTCGCGCTCGTCGCGGGCGACTGGGCGCTGCTCGACCCCGAGAGCGGCGTGCTCTGGCGCGAGGGCGGCGGCTCGACCGAGCTCGACCTCGACGGCTCCGCGCGGCTGCAGGCGAGCGGCGGCGACGGCGCCCGCGAGGGCCGCAGCGTGCTCGTGGCGGATACCAGCGGGCTGACCGTCGTCGACGCCGAGGGCGAGGCCGAGCGCGTCGTCGAGACGACCGGCACGCCCGCGCAGCCGGTGTACATCGACGAGGTCGCGTACGCCGCGTGGGTCGGGCAGAACTCCGGCGCGCTCTGGACCTCGGAGGAAGGCGAGAAGCCCCTCGTCATCGACGAATCGGCGCGCGAGGCCGGCGACCTGCTGCCCGTGATCCGGTCGAACGGGGAGCGCGGCGTGCTGAACGAGATGCGCACCGGCATGCTGTGGACCCTGCCGGGCGGCGACCTGATCCCCCTCTCGCAGTGGACCATCTCGGACCCGCCGAAGGAGGATCGCGGCACCGTCGTCGTCGAGGACGTGACCGAGCAGGTGCCGCCCACCGCCGTCGACGACGAGTTCGGCGTGCGCGCGGGCGAGCCCGCCCCGCTGCCGGTGCTGCTCAACGACTACGACGCGAACAAGCGCGATGTGCTCACGATCGTGCCCGACTCGATCGGCGAGCCCGGCCTCCCCGAGTCGTTCGGCGCCCTGCAGCTCATGCCCGACGGCCAGTCGCTCACCGTGCAGCCCGCGGCCGACGCGAGCGGGAGCGCCACCTTCACCTACCGCGTCACCGACGGCGCCCTCGTCTCGGAGCCCGCGACCGTCACGCTCACGGTGGTGGACGACGAGACGAACACGGCCCCCGCGTGGTGCCCCGTCGAAGGCTGCCAGCGGGAGTGGCGGGTGCCGTCGATCGCGCCCGGCGGCACGCTCGTCTACCCGGTGCTCGAGGGCTGGGTCGATCCCGAGGGCGACGTCATGACGCTCGCCGCGGCCGAGGCGGTGCGGTCGGAGGATCCGGTGCGCGCGATCGTCACGGCCGACGGCCGACTCGGGATCCGGCACACCGACCCCAACGCCGGCGCGTCGGATGTCGCGCTGCGGATCACCGTGCGCGACGGCCGCGGCGAGGAGGCGCAGCGCGAACTGACGCTCGTCGTCGACCCGAGCGCGACCCCCGAGTTCACCGCGACCGCGACGACCGTGCAGGTGGGGCGCACCGCCACGGTGCGACCGCTCGACCGCGTCGCCGGCGGGTCGGGATCATTCGCGCTGCTCGACGCCACCGACCCGAGCGGCACCGTGCAGGTCACCCCGAAGCCCACGAGCGGCGCCGTCGAGATCGCGGCCTCGGCGGCGGGCACGGCGGCCGTCACCGTCACCGTGCGCGACACCGTGACCGGCGGCGAGATCACCGGGCAGGTGCGCGTCACCGCGACACCCGCGGGGCCGCCGCTCGCACTCCCCGCCCTGCGCGCCTTCGTGCGCCCGCTCACCGACGCGACGGTCGAGATACTCGACGCGATCCCGGGCGCCGCCTCCCGCTCCCTGTCGGTCGCGGAGGCGGACGTGGCGGACGGAGACCTGCAGGCCGACCTCATCGATCACGCCCAGGTGCGCGTCGCCGGCAGCACCGCCGACGGCGGCGCCGGCCGCATCGGCTCGGTCGACGTCACCGTCGCCGAGGGGGACGCGCGGGCGACCGGCAAGCTCACAGTCTTCCAAGTGCCCGACACCGGGGCCACCGGCGCGATCGCGGTCGCCGACACTGCCACCGTTCGCGCCGGATCCGTCGTCGACATCCGCGTGCTCGACAACGACGTCGCCGCGCCCGGGGAGCGCCTGCTGCTCGACCCCGAGATCGTCGGATCGGGCGCGAAGGGCGAACTCGCCTTCGCCTCCGGCAACGTGCTCCGCTACCTCGCGCCCGACCAGCCCGGCACGTACCGGCTCAGCTACACCGCCTACGGCGCCAGCGATCCCGCAGCCGGCGACGTCGGCTCCGTGATCGTCACCGTGCTGCCCGAGGGATCGAACCGCGACCCCGAACCGGCCGCGGTGACCGCGCGCGTCAGCCCCGGATCCACGACCCAGGTGCGCGTGCCGCTCTCGGGGGTCGACCCCGATGGCGACCGCGTGCGCCTCGTGAGCGTCGAGGGCGACACCGACGCGGGCGTCTCCGCGACGGTGAACGACGCCGCCAACGGCTTCGACGTCGCGGCGCTCGCGGATGCCGCGGAGGGGCCGGTGGAACTGACGTACGGCGTGCGCGACGCGGAGGGGGCGACCGGCACGGGCAGGCTCTCCGTCATCGTGGTGCCCGCCACCGAGTCGAGCGCGATCGTCGCATCGACCGACTACCTGCGGCTCACCCCGCAGAGTGAGCCCGCCGTCGTGCGCCCCCTCGACAACGACGTCGACCCCGCCGGGGGCGCGCTCACCATCGAATCGGTCGTGCCCAACGTCGTCGGAGGCGCGAACAGCCCCGAAGCTCGGCGGCTCGCCGAGCGACTCGACCTCTCCCAGCTCGAGGAGGGGCGCATCTCGGTGCAACCCGGCGACGAACTCGGCGCCGTCTCCTACCGCTACACGGTGCGCTCGGCGGCGACGAAGAGCACCGCCGACGGGCTCATCGTCGTGCACACCTCCGAACGGGTCGGCGCGCAGGCGCCCTCCATCACCGATACGGTGCTCAACGTGCGCGACCGCGCCGAGCTCGCCGCGGGCGGCGTCGACGTGGTGACCGACAAGGTGCGGTGGGCGACGGGCGATGTGTCGAAGCTGAAGCTCTCGCTCTGGTCGGGAACGCGCGACGGCTACCGCGTATCGGGTTCGAAGATCTCGGGGGAGTACCGACCGGGCGGCGACACGGTCGTCTTCAAGCTCACCGGCACGGACGCCTCAGGGCAGGAGGTCGCCTCCTACGGCTTGCTCGTGGTGCCGCCGCTCGACGAACTGCGGCTGACGCTGAAGCCCGACCTGCAGCCCATCAAGGTCGACGAGAACGAGCAGCGCGAAGTCGCGGTCTCCGATCTGGTCGACACCGGATCGGGCGATCGCGTCGAACTGCGGCGCGAATCGTTCGCAGTGGGGCGCGCGCAGGCCACCTGCGAAGCGGTCTCCGCCGACCGCCTGCGGTACTCGGCGGGCCGCGAGGCGCCGTGGAACGACTCCTGCCTGATGCAGGCGCGACTCGTCGGCCAGAAGACGTGGACCACGCTGCCCGTTCCCGTCGTCGTCGTCCCCGACGAGCCGGCCGTGCAGGCAGCGCCGCTCACGCGTACCGTCGACCCCGGCACGAGCGCGACGATCGAGCTCGTCGACATGGTCACCTGGCAGGGCGGCCGCGAGGGCGACGCCTCGAAGCTGCGGTTCGAGGTCTCGGGCGGCACCTCCCTGTTCTCCGTCGTGCAGAAGGGGGCGACCCTCTCCGTCGAGGCGCGCGCCGACGCGGTGCCCGGCAGCCAGGAGTCGGTCTCGGTGGCGGTGAGCGGCGCCGGCGCCTCGCGCGCCCCCCTCACGCTGCGCGTGGGGCAGGCGCCCCGCGACCTGCCGAAGGGCGCGACCGTCGCACTGCAGTGCACCGTCGGCAGCTCGTGCCAGACGCAGCTCGTCGGCGTATCGGGCGAGCACGACCCGTTCGCGGGCAAGAGCGGCGGCGGGCTCAAGCTCGCGGCGGTCAGCGGCGCCGGCTGCTCGTACGGCAGCTTCACGCGCGTCGGCGACTCGGGCGTCTCGGTCTCGTGGCCCGGCGGGCCGGAGATCGGCGGCACCTGCCGCGTGGGCTTCACCGTCGTCGACGCGCAGGGGCGCACGGGCGAGGGCGTCATCGAGTTCGACGCCCAGGGGCTGCCGAGCCGGCCGAGCATCCAGCAGACCGGGTACACCGCCGACAGCGCGAGCTTCACGGTGACGCTGGGCGGCCGCCCGGCCCACCCGGCCGTCTCGGGCGTGAACCTCTCGGGCGGCGGATCGACGAGCTGCACCGCGGTCGGCGGCGCCTCGTTCCAGTGCGTCGCTACGGGCCTCGCGAACGGGCAGAAGCACCAGTTCACCGCGCAGGCGGTGAACGCCGTCGGTTCCTCCGCGGCATCCACCGCGGTGACCGCGTGGGCGTACGCGGCGCCCGCCGCCCCGAAGGTCACGGTCGAACCGATCAAGAACCCGCGCAACACCGACCAGGGCACCGGGGGCGTGCGACTCTCCGTCAGCGGATCGAGCGATACGCGAAGCTTCGCGGTCTCGTACCGCGGCGTCGACGGCGGCACGATCGACGGCGCGCAGGGCAGCCGCGAGTACACGGGGCTCGCGGTCGGAGCGGTCTCGTTCACCGTGACCCCGACCACCCGCTTCGACGTGCCCGAGATCGGCGGCGGATCGAACACGGGCGCTGCGGCGCAGGGCGACGGGTTCGTCTACGGGGCGCCGCGCCTTTCGCGAGCATCGCTGACAACAACAGGGGACAACTCGGCTGTCGTTGGCCATGACGGCACGAGCGACGGGGTGACGTCGAGGTACACCATCAGCGACCCGTACGGGCAACCCGGGGACTGCTTCGCGGACGGACAACTCAACGACCCGAATTTCAAGGCGTTGAAGAAGTATCGCGTCTACACCGCCAAGGTGTGCTTGAGTAACGAATTTGGCCGAAGCGAAGTGACGACGAATCCAGAACTCATTGGGGGGTCCGTCCCCCGACCGACCGCGTCGTTTACAATCGGTTTTGATCCTCGAGCTGCGGAGACAGGCTACGACTATGCCTTGTCGTCTGCAGAGATCGCGACCGTCGAGGGCGCGGTCGGTCAATGGTCGGTAGGCAACGCTGTGGTAGCGGCAGACCAATTGGGTAGCGCACTCCGTGCGGACTCCGCGCAGAAGGTGCGGGCGCGCCAGTGTATCGACACTCGCAATGAGAGCTCCTGTTCGGATTGGGCCGATGCTCGCGTGAACACCGCCCCGACAGTGGTGACAATTCGCGAGCAAGGCACGTGTTGGGTTGCAGCCTCCCCGCCGCGAACAGCGGAGGAGAAGCGCGCGCTGCTGAGCATTTCCGCTGCGGCGAGGGAGTCTGCGATTGTGACGGAAGGCGTACCAGAGGGTGAGCGGATCCCGCTGACGATCACGTGGACAGGCGATTACAGAAATCTCGCCCCCGTCACCGTCAGTGTGTGTTACCAGCCCGAGACGCCGACACCACCGGAGCCCGGCGGCGATCCCGATCCCACCACCCCGCAGACCCCGTAGCGCACGCACGCACCACGTTTCGACCAGCCCCGCCGAAGGAGCCGCATGACCGCACAGCCGCAGACCTCGTCCCACGCCATCACCCCCGATCAGGCGCAGTGGGTGGCGCAGCTGTTCGCGACCACCGCTGATGCGATGGAGCAGGCGATCCACGGGAAGCGCCGCGTCGTGGAACTGGTGATCGCGTGCGCCCTCGCGGGCGGGCACGTGCTGCTCGAAGATGTGCCCGGCACGGGCAAGACGGCGCTCGCCCGCGCGCTCGGCCAGGTGATCCAGGGCACCTCCTCGCGCGTGCAGTTCACCCCCGACCTGCTGCCCGGCGACATCACGGGCATCACCGTCTTCGACCAGCGCGTCGGCGCGTTCGAGTTCCATCCGGGCCCGATCTTCGCGAACGTCGTGCTCGCCGACGAGATCAACCGCGCCAGCCCGAAGACGCAGTCCGCGCTGCTCGAGGTGATGGAGGAGGGGCGCGTCACCGTCGACGGCACCAGCCACGATGTGGGCAGCCCGTTCCTCGTGATCGCGACGCAGAACCCGGTCGAGCAGGCCGGCACGTACCGCCTGCCCGAGGCGCAGCTCGACCGCTTCATGGTGAAGACCTCGATCGGGTACCCCGACCAGGCGGCGATGACCCGCATCCTGCAGGGCGACCGCGCCCCGCAGCAGCCCCTCTCGCCGGTGGTGACCACCGGCATGGTGACGCAGGCGCAGGATCTCATCAGCCGCGTGCACGTCAGCCCCCTGGTCGCCGACTACGCCGTGCGCCTCGTCGAGGCCACCCGGCGCGCGAGCGAGGTGCGACTGGGGGCGAGTGTGCGCGGCGCCCTCGCGCTCGTCCGGCTCGCATCGGCGTGGGCCGCGGCGAGCGGCCGCCACTACGTCACTCCCGACGACGTGCGCGACCTGGCGATGCCCGTGCTCACGCACCGCCTCGTGCTCGAGCCCGAAGCTGAGTTCGACGGGGTCACGGCGGCGCAGATCCTCGGCCAGATCCTGCTCGACATCGCGGCTCCCCAGGAGAACGGCACCGCGTGAGTCTCGACACCTCGCGCGCCCCGGTCTCGAACACCGGGACGAACACGCGCGGCAGCACCGCCACGCGGTTCGGCGACACCGTTGCGGGCACGGGTCGTGCCGGCACGCGCCGTCGCCGTGCCGCGCGGCGCTGGTGGCGCCGCAACCGGCGCAGGGTGCGGCGCCAGTGGCGGCGCGTGCGCGAGACCGTCACCCCGACCGGCTACTTCGTGCTCGGCGTCGCCGTGCTCTCGCTGCTGCTCGGCGTCGCCTTCGGGTGGGTGGAGGCCTGGTTCGTGGCGATCGGCTTCGGGGTGCTGCTGCTCGTCGGCCTGCCGTTCCTGCTCGGGTCGCGCGCCTACCTGATCCGCATCTCGCTCGACCGCATGCGCGTCGTCGTCGGCGGCGAGGTGGCGCTGCGGATCGACGTCGAGAACTCCGGCGCCCGCCCCGCGCTCCCGGCCACGGCCGAGCTGCCGGTGGGGGAGGCCCTCCGCGAGATCCCGATCCCGTTCATCGGGCCGCGCGGCACCGCGACGGTGCCGGTCGGCATCCCCGCGGTCTCCCGCGGCGTCATCGAGGTGGGGCCGCTCACCCTCGCGCGCCGCGACCCGCTCGGCCTCGTGCGCCGCGAGATCACCTGGCGCGACCGCCACCTCGTGCACGTGCACCCGCGCACCGCGCTCCTGCCGCAGGGGTCCGCCGGGCTCGTGCGCGACCTCGAGGGCGCGGCGAGCCGCCGCCTCACCGATTCCGACCTCTCGTTCCACGCGGTGCGCGAGTACGTGCGCGGCGACGCGATGCGGCACGTCCACTGGAAGTCGACGGCGAAGACCGGAACGCTCATGGTGCGCCAGTACGAGGAGTCGCAGACGGCGCGCGCCGCGATCCTCTTCGACGCCGTGCGCGCGGAGTACGCGAGCGACGAGGAGTTCGAGCTCGGCGTGAGCGTCGCCGCATCGCTCGGGCTGCAGGCCGTGCGGGAGGGGCGGGAGCGATTCATCGCGTCCCAGTGGGCGCCCGGCCGCGTGCGCCCCAGCATCGACGGGCTCGAGGAGCTGCCGTCGGGCACGCCGGCGCAACTGCTCGACGCGTGGGCCGAGCTCGAAGCCGCCGAGGATGCGCTGCCCATCGAACGGCTCACCCGCGGCCTCGCCGAATCGCGGCGGCCGCTCTCGATCGTCGCGGTCGTCACGGGCTCGGTTCCGGATCCGTCGCGGCTGCGCCGCGCCGCCGCCGCGTTCACCGAAGACGTGCGGGTGCTCGTGGTGCGCGTCGAAACCCTCGCCGATCCCGCAGCGCACCTCGTCGACTCCTGCACCATGCTCACCGTGGGCGCGATCGGCGACCTGCCGCAGCTGATGGTGCGGGGAGGGCTGTCGTGAGCGCGCCGGCAGTGCCCGGGCCGCGCCGGAAGCGCCCCGCACGGGGCGGTCGCCCGTCGTTCGAGCGACGCCGCCGGCGCGGCGCGTCCACCAGCCCCGCTCTGGTCGTCGGCGCCGCGATGCTCAGCGCCGTCGCGCTCGCCGCCGGTGCGTTCTCGGCGATGCCGATCTACCGCACCGGCTGGGTGTGGGTCGTCGCCGGCGTCGCCTGGGCCCTCGCGTTCGGCGTCGTGTGGGCGGGCCGGCGCCTGGGATGGGGGGTCGCCGCCATCGCCGCCCTGATCGCCG
Organism: Leucobacter chromiiresistens; assembly: GCF_001477055.1. Classification (GTDB taxonomy): domain Bacteria; phylum Actinomycetota; class Actinomycetes; order Actinomycetales; family Microbacteriaceae; genus Leucobacter; species Leucobacter chromiiresistens_A. The sequence goes on along the minus strand of NZ_LDRK01000046.1, from coordinate 6,113 downwards.
TGTTCGTGGTGGCGGTCGTGCCGCTCGGCGTGCCGAGCGCACTCGGCACCGGTCCGCTCGGAGTGCTCGGGGGCCTCGTCGACGGACTCGCCACGGTGACGCTCGGCTGGAAGCAGCTGCTCACCCTCACCCTGCCCGTGGGCACCTACCAGGCCGTCATGGTGCCGTGGCTGCTCGTCGCCATGTGCACGACGGCGATGATCGCGGCGCTCGCGCTGCGCGGGGGCCGAACGGCGCCCTTCGCCGCGGTGCCCGCGCTGCTGCCCGTCGCGTTCGGTGTCGTCTTCGGGTCGTCGGCGGTGAGCGCTCCCGCCCAGATCGGACCGGTCACCGTGTCCGCGCCGCGCGAGCTGCTGCTGTGGGCCGTCATCTGCGTGGCCGGCGCCGTCTGGGTCGCCTGGTCGTCGGGCATCGGCCGGCGCCGGGCGATCCGCCTCGGGCGCTCCGCGCAGCCCGCCGAAGGGGCCGGCGGGGTGCGCCGCAACGCCGTCGTGCGCGCCGTCAGCGCAGTCGTCACCGCGGCCGTCGCCCTCGGCGTCGGTGCGGCGGTCGCACCGCTCGCGAACGCCGACCGGCAGGTGCCCCGCGACCGCGTCGATCCCGAACTCGTCGTGCGCGAGCAGACCAGCCCGCTCGCCGGATACCGCGCTGCGAAGCGCGACGCCGCCTTCGATGCGCCCATGTTCAGCGTGCAGAGCGACGGCGCGATGCCCGAGCGCCTGCGCATGGCCGTGCTCGACGGCTACGACGGGGTCGACTTCTTCGTCGAACCGGGAGCCGACGGCCGCTTCACCCGATTCCCGAGCGGCGAGGCGGTGCCCGAACCCGTCGACGTCTCGATCGAGATCGCGGAGGGGTACGACGGCATCTGGCTGCCCATCGCGCCCCCGCTCGCGGCGCCGCCCGTGTTCGAGGGATCGCGATCCGGCGCCCTCGGCGACGCCTTCTACGTCAACCGCTCGAGCTGGGCCGCGATCGCCGTGCCCGGCGGGCGCGGGGTGCGCGCCGGAGACGCCTACACGGCGGAGATGAGCGCCGCCGACGGCGCCGACCCGTCGGGCGACCCGGTGCAGGACGCGCCGCTCATCGACCTCGAGCGCACCCCGCAGCTCGCGCAGTGGCTCGCCGCCCAGCAGCTGCCGACAACGGTGGACGGACTGCTCGAAGCGATCCAGCGCCTGCGCGACCGCGGCTACCTCAGCCACTCCCTCACCGACGGCGACGGGGAGCGCGCATGGTTGGAGGCGGCGGCCGAGGCGCACGGCGTGAAGTTCATTCCGAGCACCGGCGGGCACTCGATCGCCCGGCTCGAAGCGCTCTTCCTGCAGCTGAACGAGCAGCAGCGCGCCGCCGGCGACGGGGCGGATGAGCGGGCGCTCGTCGCGGGCATCGGCGACGACGAGCAGTTCGCGGCCGCCGCCGCCCTCATCGCCCGCGCGATGGGATTCGACTCGCGCGTCGTGCTCGGCGTGCGACTCGGCTCCGCAGACGACGCGGGAGTGCCCGGAGTGCCCGCCTGCTCCGAAGTATGCACCGGGGAGCATCTCGCGGCATGGATCGAGGTGCGGGGCGACGACGGCGCGTGGGCCGCCGTCGATACAAGCCCGCAGGTCGAGACGCCGCCCATCACGCTCGAACGCGGTGAGCAGCTGCCCGAGTTCCCCTCGGTGCCCGAGGAGCGCGACGCGAGCCAGGCCGACCCGCCATCGGGCACGAGCGGCGATTCGAACGAGCCCTCGGAGACGCAGGATCGCGACGCGTTCGCTGCGCTGTGGCCGATTCTGCGCGCCGTCGGGCTCTCGCTGCTCGCCCTCGCGCTGCTCGCCCTCCCTCTGCTCTTCCTCCCGGTCGCCAAGCGGATGCGCAGCACCCGACGCCGCCGTGCATCGACCCCCGAGGAGCGCGCGCTCGGCGCCTGGGACGAGCTGGTCGACGGGTACGCCGACATCGGCCGCGTCGCCGCGATGCCCGGAAGCCGGCGCGACATCGCGGAGCAGCTGCGCGTGCCGTCGGGGGAGTGGCTGGCCGCGACCGTCGATCGGGCGGTGTATTCTCACGAGGGAATAGACGGCGACGACGCCGAGCAGCTGTGGGCCGCGGTCGATGGTGAGATGTCGGCGAGACGCGCGGAGCTGGGATTCTGGAAGCGCCTGCGCGCCCGATACTCCCTCCGCTCGCTCATGCCGCACACACGTACACGACGCGTCGCGCGCCTGCCGCGACGCGCGAACGCAGGAGGACGATGATGCGAATCGGAATGGCGCCGGAGGTGAGCGCCGCAGTGCGCACCGACCCCGGCATGCTGCGAGCGGTGAACGAGGATTCGGCGCTCCTCGAGTTCCCGAGCTACCTCGTAGCCGACGGTATGGGCGGGCACGAGGCCGGCGACCAGGCGAGTCGAGCCGCGGTCGATGCGTTCGCCTCCGTGATCCGCCCCGGCGAGCTGTCGACCGTGCGCGACGTGGGCCTCGCTCTCGACGCCGCGCGCGAGGCGGTCGGCGCGGTCGCGGCGCACCGGGAGCGAGGGGCCGGCTGCACACTCACGGGCGCCGTCATGGTGCGGCATGAGGATCGGGCGTGCTGGCTGGTGCTCAACGTCGGCGACTCGCGGGTCTACCTGCACCGCGGGGCCGAACTCCACCAGGTGACCGTCGACCACTCGCTGCGCGACGAGATGATCGCGGGCGGCGCTCGGCCCGACGCGCTCCCCGGCCGAAACGTCATCACGCGCGCGCTCGGATCGGCCGACACCACCGCCGACAGCTGGTTGCTGCCCGTCGAGGACGGCTCTCGCCTACTCATCTGCTCCGACGGGCTCACCACCGAGGTCGACGACCAGCAGCTGCGCGCCGCACTCACCATGGGAGGCCAGCCCGATGCGGTCGTCGAGGAGCTCGTGCAGCGCGCCAACGAGGCCGGCGGGCGCGACAACATCACCGTGCTCGTGGTCGATGTGCTCTCCGGCGGATCGGCCTGGCACGTCAGCGCGGAGCCCGAGTCGAGCATCGCCACCGAGAGTGAGAACGACCGCACCCTGACCGCGACGGTGCCGAGGCGCGGGCAGTGAACGAGCCGCAGGGGGCGAGCGGACCGGGCGGGCCGAGCGGGCCGGCCGGGCCGGGGCCGGCGGAGTCCGCCGTTTCTGGACGTCCGCGCGAAGCGAGCGGATCGGAGCCGTCGGATTCGGGGGTTTCACGGGAAACGGTGGACGAGACGATCGTGACGCCGCGCGCGGGTGCGGAGCGCGGGCCTGAGGCTCGGCCCGGGTCCGGGTCCGGGTCCGGGTCGGGGTCTGAGTCCGGGTCCGGGTCCGATGCTCCGCGCGGGGCGGGGTCCGATGCTCCGCCGGTGGACGAGACGATCGTGACACCGCGCGCGGCTCAGCCCGCGCCGAAGCCCGACGCCGCCCCCGTTGATGAAACGATCGTGACGCCGCGCGCGGCTCAGCCCACGCCGAAGCCCGACGCCGCCCCCGTGGACGAGACGATATTCGCCCCGCGCGCGGCCTCGTCCGCTCCCGAGCCCGCTCCTGCTGCTCCCGCGCCTCCCGCGACCGGCCGAGCTGCGGCCAGGCGTGCTGCGGCGGCGTCGTCCACGCCCGACCCGAGTATCCCGGGCGCAGGCGGCTCCAGCTCGGGTGGCTCCGGCTCGGGCGGCTCCGGCGGGGCGGACGCGGCGGCCGACGCCACAGCAGTCGCAAGCGCGTCAGTGCCGGACGTGGCACCGCGGGCTTCCGGCGGTTCGGGGGCGACGAGCTCGGATGACGCGGCGGGCTTCAGCCCAGCGCGATCCGACTCGGCTCGCGCGCCCTCCGCGGGCACCGCCTCCGCGCGCAATCCGGCGCCGCCCATCGAGGAGCCCGCATCGCTCGAACTTCCCCCCGAGCTCGCGGCGCGCATGTTCAAGTCACCGCTCGACGCCCGCTACCGTGTGCCCGAGGCGCCCACTCCGGCGCCGGAGCACGCGTTGCCCCGCCGCGGGGTCAGCCCGGCACTGCCCGTGATCACGTCGCAGCGCACCGGCCGGCGCGCTGCCGCTGGCATCGACCCGGAAGCCCGCTTCGGCCCTCCGCCGGAGTCGCGCCCCGCCCCGCCGGCCGCAGACCGCTCGGCCGTGCGCTCGACGCGCCGCGCCAATCGTCGCTTCGGTACGGGCGCCCTCGTCGGGTTCGCCGCCAGCCTGCTGATCGCGGTGGTCGGGCTGTGGGGCGTCGCCGTGCTCGCGTTCGGCTAGAACGCGGCGGCGTGCGCCGCCCGCTCCGAGCGCGGCGCTCCGCGCCCCTGCCCCTGCCCCGCTCCTGCCCCGAGCATGAGGGTTTCCGCCGAACCCGAGCGTTTCTCGCGCCGAATATCCCTCGGTCTCGCGGTAAACCCTCGCTCTCGACGGGCGGGGCGTAGCGCGGCGAGCGGCGGCGCTCGGCGGTCAGCGCGGCGAGCGGCGGACCCCCCAGCCGCTCCGCTCGCACCGCTCGAGCGCCCCGTTCCTGCACCGAGCACGAGGGTTTCCGCCGATCCCGAGCGTTTCCCACGCCGAATATCCCTCGGTCTCGTTGTGAGCCCTCGCTCTCGGCGGGCAGGGCGCAGCGCGGCGGGCAGGGGGCAGCGCGGCGGGCAGGGCGCAGCGCCGCGGGCGCGGCGAGCGGCCCGCCGCCCCGCAGCGCGCCCGCCCGCCTCAGCGGCGGCGGCGCAGGATCGCCCCGAGCCCGAAGAGCGAGACGAGCCCCGCTGCGACCACGGCGATCGCGGTCACGAAGGCGGCGTTGCCGGGTTCGGCGGGGTGGGGCGTGACGCGGGTGCTGCTCGTCGCGAAGGCGGCGTCGCTGGTGTCGGCGAATGGGCTCGTGGGGCCGCGCGTGGTCGAGTCGGGGCGCAGGTCGAGGGCTTCGGCCGGGCGGATCACGCCCCACCCCACCTGGTCGTCGCGGGCGTCGGGGTTCGAGCGCGACGCGGTCGCCTGCAACCGGTACGCCCACCCGTCGGGGCCCTCGTCGGGGTAGCGTTCGGCGAGCAGCGCGGCGGCTCCGGCCGCGTAGGCGGTCGCGAAGCTCGACGAGGGCGCGTCGGGCGCGTACCGGCAGTCGCCGCCGCCGGTGGAGGTGGTGAGCACGTCCTGGCCGGGGGCGGCGACCTCGATGTGGGGCCCGTGGATGGAGTCGGCGGTGGGCAGGCCGGTCGGGTCGACCGCGGTCACGGCGAGCGCGCCGGGGTAGGCGGCGGGGTAGCGGGGGGTGTCGTCGGTGTTCTCCGTCGTGCCGCGGTTGCCGCCGCTGGCGACGACGAGCGATCCGCGCGCGGCGGCGTCTGCCGTGGCGTCGCGCAGCGCGGGGGTGTCGACGTCGTCGCTGAGCGCGACGACGATGATCTGCGCGCCGAGGTCGGTGGCGCTGCGGATCGCCTTCGCCAGTCGCTCGGCGTCGGGTCCGTACCCCGCGCGGGTGCTCTCCTCGTCGGTGCCGCGGAAGGTGCGCAGCGACACGATCCGGGCGTCGGGTGCGATGCCCACCACTCCCGATGTCTCGGAGGGGCGCGCGGCGATGATGCCGGCGAGCGCGGTGCCGTGGCCCTGCGGATCGCCGAGCCCGTCGGGGCGTTCGCCGTCGGAGATGAGGGACGTGCTGCCGGGCGCGAAGGCTGCGGCCAGCTGCGGTCGGGAGACGTCGACGCCGGAGTCGACGATGGCGACGGTGATACCGGCGCCGGTCGGGGCGGTCGCGCCGGTGCCGGCGGTGCCCTGAGGGGCCCATCCCATGGCGGCGAAGGCGCTCGGAGGGCCGGGGAGGCGCGCCATGACGCCGACACCGCACTCCTCGGCGGCGACGGCCCGCACGGGGGCGATGAGGTCGGGGGTGGTGACGAGGGCGCCGGCGGCGATCGCGGACGCGAGCACGAGGGTGCTGACGCGGCGTCGGGCGCGCCGTGTGCGCCGTGCGCGTCGGGCGTTCGGCTGGGCGGTCACGGAGCCTCCGGCGTCGACGCGGCGGCCTCCGGCGTGAGGGCCGGCCCGGCGGGCAGCAGCAGGAGCCACGGCGCGGGAACGGTGGTGATGTCACCCGCGCTGTAGCCGAGGCGCGCGGCCCCGGTGGTGGGATCGCCCGGCACCGCGTACGCGGTGCC
>NZ_LDRK01000045.1 GCF_001477055.1 Leucobacter chromiiresistens | reverse complement strand
GTGAGCGGAATGCGGCTGAGCGCCTCAGCCGCATTCCGCTCACAGCTTGTCCGCGGCCCGGATCGCCATGACTTGTCCAGAGTTCCGCTCTGCCGCGACTCTTGCGTTCGCCGAACCGTATTGACTACCTCCATGCACCATACCGACCACGTCACGCGAGTCGCCACGGCGCTCGAGCACACCGAACACCAGCGCCACGGGATGCAGCGGCGAGCTGTTGCTGCGAAGTTCCGCTCCGGTGCGTGGCAGCGCGTCGGCAGAAACGGATGCGTCGAAGCGAGCACCTGGCGGCGGTGGTACGCGCAGGACCGTCATCTCGCGTCGGTACTCGTCGCTCACCGGGAGTCGCACGGTTCACCGGTGTTCTCCCACGTCTCCGCGGCGGTACTGCTCGGTCTGCCGCTCTGGGGATTCCGCAACGATGCGGTCCACATGATCGCGATGACCGCTCACGGTCGCAGCCGAACCCTCGTCCGGCATCAGCTTCCGCTCGACGAGCGCGACATCGTCGACGTCGCCGGGATGCGGTGCACGGCGCCCGATCGAACCCTGATCGACCTCGCTGCCACCGAGAGCGAAGAGCTTCTCGTCGGCTACGCCGACGCGCGCCTCCGTTCACAGGCCCGTTCCGAGCGGACGATCGACGAGGCCGCCTGCAGCGAGTGGCGGGAGCACCTGCGTTCGCACGCGCGCAATGCTCCCGGCGCGCGGGGCGTGCGTCGGCTGCGACGCGTCATCGAATTCGCGGATGCACGCGCCGATTCCCCGCTCGAGAGCATCAGCCGCCTGCACTTCGATCGGCTCGGTATCGAAGTCGAGCCGCAGTTCGCGGTGCCCGCGCCCGGCGGAGGCCGGTACTTCGTCGACTTCCGATTGGTCGGGCTCGGCATACTCGGCGAGTGCGACGGCGCGCAGAAGTACCTGGATCCTCGCATGCTCGGCGATCGGTCCCCCGGCGAAGCCGTGCTGCGCGAGAAACGCAGGGACGACTGGATCACGGGGACCAGTGGCAGCCGAATGATCCACTGGGGGCACCGCGAAACGAGCACCACCGAGCATTTCGCGTCGATGCTGCGCGCTTTCGGAGTGCCGCTGCCGCTTCGCCATCGGTGAGACATTGCGCACCGTTCGGTCCGCGCGCCGGAATCTCGCCGGCGCGCTGCACCCCTGCCCGTGCACCTGCCCGTGCACCTGCCAGTGCACCGAACCCCTGCCGGCGCACCGAAACCCTGCTGAGAACGCGCGCGTTCGGCAGGGTCTCGGCGGGCGGGCGAGGTGT
>NZ_LDRK01000044.1 GCF_001477055.1 Leucobacter chromiiresistens | reverse complement strand
GAGCGCGTGCACCGCATCGGCGAGCGCATCGACCTTCGCGCGGCCCACGTCCGCTGCGTGATGGGTCACCTGCCGGTGCAGGTTCGACAGCTCGACGAGGTCGTCATCGAGCAGACCGATGCGGCCCACGCCGGCCCCCGCGAGGTAGGGCGCGCTCGCGCACCCCAGGCCGCCCGCGCCGACCACGAGCACGCTCGCACCGGCGAGCCGCCGCTGCGCCTCCTCGCCGAATCCCGGCAGGGTGATCTGCCGCTGCGCTCGGGCGGCCGCGGTGTCGGTCAGCGCGGCCGCGGGCGCGACGAGCGGGCCGGGCCGGGCGCTCCCGCGCTCCGGCTGCGTCGACCGAGTATCACGCACCGCAGGCATGCGCCCAGTCTACGAGCCGCTCCGGCAGGGGTTCGCTACCATTGCGATATGGCTCGCATCACCGTCAGATACTTCGCGGCCGCCGCCGATGCCGCCGGCCGGGAGGAGGAGGCGTGGGAGCTCGGTGCCCCGGCGACGCTCGCGGCGCTCCGCGCCGAGCTGATCGAGGAGTACGGTGCGGCCATGCAGCGAGTGATCCGCTCCGGTTCGTTCCTCGTCGACGGCACCGTCCGCCGCGACGACGGCGAGGTCACGGGCGACGTGGTGGACGTGCTCCCGGCGTTCGCGGGAGGGTGACCGTGCGCACCCACACTGAGCACGCGGAGATCGTCGCCGCGCTTCTCGCGCCCGTGCTCCGCGCCGCGGCGCTCCGGGAGCCGGAGTGGCTTCCCATTGACGATGCAGCGCTCTCCGGTCGCGTCCTCGCGCGCGAACTCCGCGCGGAGATCCCGCTTCCGCCCTTCGACAACTCCCAGATGGACGGCTACGCGGTGCGCACCGCCGACTTCGCAGGCGGCGCGCCGCGCACCCTCGTCGTCGGCCTCGCCGCACCGGCCGGCGACGCCCCGATCGCGTGCGCCCCGGGAACCGCCTGCCCGGTCATGACCGGCGCGCCGATCCCCGTCGGAGCCGACGCGGTGATCCCCATCGAGCAGGCAAAGCCCCCGCGCTTCGGGCGGCTGCGCCGACCGAACGATCCCGCACCGCCCGACGCGCAGGCCGCCGAGACCGTGACGTTCGCGAGCGCCCCGCAGCCCGGCGCCTTCGTGCGCGAGCAGGGCTCCGATCACGCCGCCGGTGCCCCGCTGCTGCTCGCGGGCGCCCGGCTCCGGCCCGCATCGATCGGGCTGCTCGCGAGCGCGGGCGTCGCGACCGTGCCCGTGCGCCGACGCGTGCGCATTTTGCTCGTGTCGACCGGCGACGAGGTGACCGCCCCGGGCGAGCCGCTCGCCCCCGGCCGCATCTACGACGCAAACGCTCCCCTGCTCGCGGCCGCCCTCCGCGACGCCGGCGCCGATGTGACGGCGCGCCGCGTCGCCGACCGGCCCGAGGCGCTCCGCGCCTGCATCGCGGCGGCGGGCGAGCACGACCTGCTCGTGACCTCGGGCGGCATCAGCGCCGGCGCCTTTGAAGTGGTGCGCGACGCGTTCGACGCGGGCGATCGGAGTGGTCGGGGCGGATCGGGCGGGACGCTCGGATCGGGCGTGGAGTTCACGGCCATCGCGATGCAGCCCGGCGGCCCGCAGGGCGCGGGAACCGTCGACATCGACGGCGTGCGCATGCCGACGCTCTGCTTCCCCGGCAACCCCGTGAGCTCCGCGCTCTCCGCCGAGCTCTTCCTGCTCCCCCTGCTGCGCGAACACGCGGGTCTCCCGGCCCGGGGCGCGCGCACCACCGCCCGGCTGGCGCACGACACCGTGTCGCCGGAGCACAAGCACCAGGTGCGCCGGGGGCGATTCCTCGCCGACGGCTCCGTGGCACTGTCACCGCCGAGCTCCCATCTGCTCGCCGACCTGGCGAGCGCCGAACTGCTCGCCCACATCCCCATCGGAGTCGCGCACCTCGCCGCCGGCTCCCCGATCGAGATCCAGAGGTTCGATGTCTGACTCCGCACCCCGAATCGACAGCGCCGCAGCGGGAGACCTCACCCACCTGCGCGCCGACGGCAGCGCGCACATGGTCGACGTCGGCGACAAGGCGGTGACCAAGCGCACCGCGACGGCGGAGGCCGTGCTCGAGACCCGGGCCGACGTGGTCGAACGCCTCGTCGCCGGAGACCTGCCGAAGGGCGAAGCGCTCGGCACGGCGCGCATCGCGGGGATCATGGCCGCCAAGCGCACGCCCGATCTGATTCCGCTCTGCCATCCGCTGCCGCTCTCGAAGGTGGCGATCGACTTCGAGAGCGAGACCGACCGCGTGCGCATCGTCGCGACCGTGTCGACACGCGGGGTGACCGGGGTGGAGATGGAGGCCCTGACCGCGGTGAGCGTCGCCGCGCTGACGCTCTACGACATGATCAAGGCCGTCGACCACCACGCCGTCATCACCGGAACGCGCGTGCTGGCGAAGGCCGGCGGCAAGAGCGGCGACTGGGTCGCGCCGTGACCGCGGAGACCCGAGGCTCGGCCCGCGTGGTCGTCGCCTCGACGAGCGCGGCCGCGGGCGAGGCGCCCGACACCACCGGCCCGCACATCGCGGAGTGGCTGCGCGCGCGGGGCTTCGCCACGCCCGAGCCGGCGGTGGTGGCCGACGGCGATGGCGTGGGCCGCGCCGTGCGGGCCGCGCTCGACGCCGCTCCCGCGGTGCTTGTGACGACCGGAGGCACCGGGGTGTCGGCCAGCGATCGCACGCCCGAGGCCGTCGCCCCGCTCCTCGAGCTGGAGCTCCCCGGCATCGTCGAGGAGCTGCGCCGACGGGGCGCCGAGCACCTGCCCGCCGCGGTGCTCACCCGGGGCGTCGCCGGCTTCGCCGGCTCGACCTTCGTCATCACCCTGCCCGGCTCCTCCGGGGGCGTGCGCGACGGGTTGGCCGTGCTCGAACCGATCCTCGACCATCTCCTCGCGCAGCGCACCGGCGACGTCGGCGCGAAGAACGGCCACGCGCCCCGCCGCTGAGGCGCGCGCCCGGCAGCGCCGCGCCGCCCTCACACGCCGAGCGCCGAGCGCTCGCCCGCGCCCGCGCCGCCCTCAGACCCCGAGCGCCGCCTCGATCGGTCCGCGCGCGAAGAACAGCACGAAGCCGGCCGCCACGACCCAGAGGAGCCAGTGCACCTGCTTGGCGCGGCCCGAGCAGGCGTGCACGAGCACCCACGCCACGAAGCCCGCGCCGATGCCGTTGGCGATCGAGTAGGTCATGGGCATCACTGCGACGGTGAGGAACACCGGGAGCAGCACGCGGAAGTCGGTGAGATCGATGTGCTTGATCTGCGCCATCATCAGCGCGCCCACGATCACGAGCGCGGCGGCCGCGACCTCCGTGGGAACGATCTGCGTCAGCGGCGTGAAGAACATGGCGAGCAGGAACATGAGCCCCGTCACGATGTTCGCGAAGCCGGTGCGCGCACCCTCGCCGATGCCGGCGCCCGACTCGATGAATACGGTGTTCGACGACGACGACGTCAGACCGCCCGCGATCGCGCCGACGCCCTCGACGACGAGCGCCGACTTCAGCCGCGGGAAGTTGCCCTGCGCGTCGGCGAGGCCCGCCTCGCGCGACAGCCCGGTCATCGTGCCCATCGCGTCGAAGAAGTTCGTGAAGAGCAGGGTGAACACGAGCATCACGATCGTGACGACCCCGACGCGGCCCAGGTCGAAGCTGACCGCTCCGACGAGCCCGAGATCGGGAATGCCGAACGGCGCCCCGTCGAGCGCGGGCACGGTGAGTCCCCAGCCGCCCGGGTGCTCCGTCGCCGCGCCCAGGTTCCAGATGGCCTCGACGACAACGGCGATGACGGTGCCCGACACGAGGCCGATGAGCAGCCCGCCCTTCACCTTCGCGGCGACCAGCACGCCCGTGAGGATCAGCGTCACCACGAAGATGAGGGTGGGCACCGTGACCACGGATCCGCCGATCCCGAGACCGACGGGCGGGGAGGCGCTTCCCGTCGCCGTCACGAACCCCGAGTTGACGAAGCCGATGAACGCGATGAAGAGGCCGATGCCGACCGTGATGGCGAGCTTGAGCTCGACCGGCACGGCGTCGAAGATCATGCGGCGCAGGCCCGTCGCGGCGAGCAGCACGATGAGCACGCCGTTGATGACGACGAGCGCCATCGCCTCGGGCCACGTGACCTGCCCGACGACGGAGAACGCGAGGAACGCGTTGATCCCGAGGCCCGCGGCGAAGCCGAACGGGAGGCGTGAGACGAGGCCGAACAGAATCGTCATGACGCCCGCGGTGAGGGCGGTGACGGCGCTCACCGCGGGGAACGAGAGCGTGTTGCCCTCGACGTCGACGCCGCTGGTGAGGATGATCGGGTTCAGAATGACGATGTACGCCATCGTCACGAAGGTGACGAGTCCGCCGCGCACCTCGGTTCCGAAGGAGGATCCGCGCTCGGTGATCTTGAAGTAGCGGTCGACACCTCCCCACGCTCCGGTGGGTCTCCGCTCGTCCGTCACCTGCTGCGCCTCCGTCACGGGCAGCTCCTCTCCGTCACACTGAGTGTTCGCTGAACACAGAAACGGTACCACCGCTCGGAGTCGGCGGCGTTCCGGAACGACGACGGCCGGGGGCCGCTCGCGTGAACGAGCGGCCCCCGGCCGTGGAGCTGCGTCTTCGGCCGGCGGCTCAGCCGGCCTCGGATCAGAGGATCAGCTGACGCCGAGCAGGTCGATGACGAAGATGAGCGTCTTGCCCGACAGCGGGTGCCCGCCCGAAGTGCCGTACGCCTGCGCGGCGGGGACGATGAGCTTGCGGCGGCCGCCGACCTTCATGCCGGGGATGCCGACCTGCCAGCCCTGGATGAGCGCGCGCAGCGGGAAGTTGATGGATTCGCCGCGACCCCACGACGAGTCGAACTCCTCGCCCGTGTCGTATTCGACGCCGAGGTAGTGCACGTCGACGGTCGAGCTCGCGAGAGCCTCCTCGCCCGAGCCCTCCACGATGTCGACGATCTGCAGTTCGGTGGGCGCGGGGCCCTCGGGGAACTCGATCTCGGGCTTCGTCTGCGGTGTTTCAGTCATGGCTTCATTCTCTCCGAAATCGCGCTCGCGCCGCCTCCGAGTTCGCCCACAGGGGAACTGCGGCCCGGTGCCGCAAACTGCACGACGCGAACAACGCGGCAGCGGTTCCGGTAACCTGTGACTGTGAGATTCGCACACTTGATCCCCGCTCCGGCCGCCGCCCCAGAGCTCGTCGTCGTCGACGACGGCCGTCACCTCTCGCTCCGCGCGCTCGGTCTGCCGTACGAGACCCTGCAGCAGCTGATCGAGGCGGGCGACGAAGCGCTCGCGCGCGTGCGCGACGCCGTGGCGGCCGCCGAGACCGACTCGTGGGCGCCGTCCGCGGACGCCGCATACGCCCCGGCGGTGATCGGCGCGCCGATCGTGC
>NZ_LDRK01000043.1 GCF_001477055.1 Leucobacter chromiiresistens | reverse complement strand
GATCGCGTCGAGCAGGTCGAGCTCGCCGAGCCCGACCGCGCGCAGCGCCGCGATCTCCTGCTGCCCGAAGCGCGGCGGGGTCGCCGTGAGCGCGACGGTCGCGTCGACGATCGCGTCGATCCGCGACGAGATGCGGGCGCCCACCCCCTCGTCGAGCAGCCGCTGCACCTCGCCGCGATCCGCGCCCTGCTCCGTGGCGAAGCGGGAGTGCACGGACGCGCAGAAGACGCACCCGTTGAACCGCGAAGCCGCCGCGGCCGCGAGCTCGCGCTCGGCCCGGGGCAGCCCCGCGTCGGTGTTGAAGAAGATGTCGAGATCGGTGAGCGTGCGCTCGCGCAGCGCCTCGGGGTCGCGCGCGAGCAGCCGGAAGTAGGGCATGTGCACCCGGTCGCGCTGCACGAGCGCCTCGTAATGGGCCTCGGTGAACTCGGCGACCGACAGGGGCTCGATCCAGGGCTTCCAGCCGAGCACGTCCTGCGTGAACCGCTGCGGCTCGTCGACGCGCGGCGCCGGCGGCAGCGACTCGGTCGCGATCGCGGGATCGCGCTCCGCCGTCGCGCCCGCCCGCTCGCGGGCCGCCACCGCGACGCGCGCGGCCAGCGACGCGAGCGCGTCGGAGTCGGGCGCCGCGGCGCCGCCGATGCTCTCGCGCAGCTCGCGCAGACCGTGCGCGACGCGCAGCTGGAAGGCGAGGAAGGAGACGAGCTGCGACAGGGTGACGATGCCCGTGCTGCTCCAGCCCGCGTCGAGCAGGCGGCCGAGCCGCTCCCGGTCGGCGTCGCGCGGGTGCAGCACCAGCATGTGCGCGTGCTCGAGCGCCGCCGCGAGCCGGTCGCCGAGCGCGTAGGCGGCCTGCACCGACTCCACCGCGTACTCGGGGCCGGCGACGCTCTCGGGCGCGTTCTCGGCCCGGAAGGATCCGTACGGGCCGCTGCCGGCCGCGCGCTCCGCCTCGGCGACGATGAGCGGTTCGAGCCCCGCCCCGCCGCCCGTCTCGCGCAGCAGCGCGCCGTAGAACGCGACCGCCTCGGGCTCCCGGTGGAGGCGCGCGACGAACAGGGCGACCGCCGCGCGCTCGGGCAGCGATACCTGGGAGGCGTCGACGGGCACGAAGAGCGCCTCGAAGCTGCCCTGGGCGTGCTCGCGCGACTCGGGTCGGCGATCGCGCGCCTGATCGAGCGCGTCGCCCGGGGCGATGCCGGTGAGCGCGGCGATGACGTCGACGGGCGGCGCGACCGCGCCGGATTCGCGGGATGCGGGGGTGGTCATGAGCGGGTGCTCCTTCTGCGTCAGATCTCCCAGTGGCCCGACGTCAGCGACGCGCCGGGAATCGCCTCGATGAGGCGCTGGGTGTAGGGGTCTTGGGCGTTGCTGAAGACGTCTTCCGTGGCGCCGTGCTCCACCTGCCGGCCGCGCTGCAGCACGGTGACGGTGTCGGAGATCTGCCGCACCACGGCGAGATCGTGCGAGATGAAGACGTAGGTGAGGCCGAGCTCCTGCTGCAGCCGCGCGAGCAGCCGGAGGATCTGCGCCTGCACGGTCACGTCGAGCGCCGACACGGCCTCGTCGAGCACGACGAGCTCGGGCTCCACGATCAGCGCGCGAGCGATGGCGACGCGCTGCCGCTGCCCGCCCGACAGCTCGCGGGGGCGGCGCTGGGCGAACTCCGCGGGCAGCGACACGACCTCGAGGGCGTGGGCCACCCGCTCGGCGCGATCGGCGCGGCTTCCGGTGCCGATGCGGTAGTTGGCGAGCGGCTCGGCGAGGGTCTGGCCCACGGAGAGGCGCGGATCGAGCGAGCCGTACGGGTTCTGGTACACCATCTGCGTGGTGCGGCGGAACTGGCGCAGGGCGCCTCCGCGCAGCTCGGTGACCTCGGTGCCCGCGACGCGCACGCTGCCGGAGGTCGGCGCGGCGAAGCCCGCGATGGCCCGGCCGGTCGTGGTCTTGCCCGATCCCGACTCGCCGACGAGCGCGTGCGTCGTGCCGGGCGCGACGGCGAACGAGACGCCGTCGACGGCGACGAACGCGTCGGTGCCGCGCCCGAACACCTGGCGGAGGTCGCGCACCTCGACGAGGGCCGCCGCGGAGGCGGGCCCGGCCGTCGCGGAGGCGGGCTCGGCCGTCACGGCGGCGGGCCCGGCCGCGAGGACGACGGTCTCCCGCTCGACGAGCCTGCCGAACGACGGGGCGTCGGCCATCAGCTGCTTCGTGTACGCGGACGCGGGGTTCGCGAGCACCTGCGCCGCGGGCCCCGACTCCTGCACCTCGCCGCCGCGCATCACGACGACGCTGTCGGCCCGGTCGGCCGCCACCGCGAGGTCGTGCGTGATGAACAGCACACCGGTTCCCGTCTCCTCGCGCAGGCGATCGATCAGGTCGAGCACGGTGCGCTGCACGGTGACGTCGAGCGCGCTGGTGGGCTCGTCGGCGATGATCAGCTCGGGGTCGTTGGCGAGGGCGGCGGCGATGAGCACGCGCTGCCGCATGCCGCCCGAGAACTCGTGCGGGTACTGCCGGGCGCGCTTGACGGGCTGGTCGATGCCGACCTGCTCGAGCAGCGCGTGCACGCGATCGCGCACCTCGTCGCGGCTCGGCCGGCCGTGGATGCGCAGCGACTCGCTGATGCTCTTGCCGACCGCCTGCACGGGGTTGAGCGAGTTGCCGGGATCCTGCGGAATGAGCCCGATGCAGCGACCGCGGAGGTCGCGCCAGCGCCGCTCGGGGAGCCCGACGAGCTCGGTCGTGCCGAGGCGCCGCTCGTTCAGCGTGACGCTGCCCGCCGTGACCCGCCCGTTCGACGGGAGCAGGCCGATGACGGATTGCGCGACCGTGGTCTTGCCCGATCCCGACTCCCCGACCACCGCGGTGACCTCGCCGGCGCGCACGTCGAAGCCGACGCCGCGCACCGCGTCGACCGTGCCGCGGCGGGTGCGGTACTGCACCGCGAGGTCTCGGATGCTGAGCAGGGGTGCGGCGGTCATGCGCGTCCTCCATCGCCGATCGCGCGGCTGAGCCGGTTGGTCGCGAGCACCACGAGCACCACCACGATGCCGGGGAGCGCGGTCAGCCACCACGAGGTGGCGAGGTAGTTGCGCCCTTCGGCGATGAGCAGCCCCCACTCGGGCGTGGGCGGCGGGGCGCCGTAGCCGAGGAACCCGAGGGTGGAGATCTGCAGGATCGCGGAGCCGAGCTGCAGCGCGGCGAGCGCGATGACGGCGGTGAGCGAGTTCGGCAGGATGTGGCGCCACAGCACGCCGAAGAACGTGCCGCCCGACCCGTAGGCGGCCTCGACGAACTCGCTCGCGCGCACGCTCACGACCTGCGAGCGGGAGAGGCGCGCGAACACGGCGATGGACGTCGCACCGACGGCGATGGCCGCGTTCGCGGTGCCGAAGCCGAGCAGGATGACGATGCTGAGCGAGAGCAGCAGGGTCGGGATCGCCAGCAGTACGTCGACCACGCGCATGAGGGCCTCGTCGACCCAACCGCCCACGGCGCCCGCGGTGATGCCGATGAGCGAGCCGACGACGAGGCCGACGAGCACGGCGATGAGGGCCGCGCTGATCGACTGCGAGGCGCCGTGGATGACGCGCGCGTACAGGTCGCGGCCCGTCGCGTCGGTGCCGAACCAGTGCTCGGCGCTCGGCGCCTGCAGTGCCGGGCCGACGTTCGCCGTCGGGTTGACCGAGGTGAACAGCCCGGGAGCCACCGCCCAGGCGAGGGCGATGAGCAGGATCAGCACCGGCACGATGAGGCCGGGGCGCAGGAGCGCGCGCCACGAGAAGCCGCGCCGGGCGGCCGGCGGCACCGCGCGCGCGGCCGAGACGTCGATCGCGGTCATGCGGGCACTCCGTTCTGCGTTCGGGCGGTGCGCTGCCTGAGCCGCGCATCGAGCACGGGGTACAGCAGATCCACCACGAGGTTGATGGTGACGAAGACGACGGTGGCGATGACGACCACGGCGAGCAGCACGGGGGTGTCGCGGTTGGCGACCGCCTGGGCGGTGAGCGCGCCGATGCCGACCCGACCGAAGACGGCCTCGGTGACGATCGCGCCGCCGACGAGCTCGCCGAAGAGCAGTCCCGCCATCGTCATGGCCGGCAGCAGCGCGTTCGGGGCGACATTGCGCCAGAGCAGCCAGCTGGTGCTGGCGCCGCGAGCCCGCACCACCGCGATGAACGGCTGCTCGCTGACCTCGTCGATGCTGCGCAGCAGCACCTGGGCGAGCGGCGCCGCGATGGGGATCGCGAGGGTGACGGCGGGCAGGATGAGCGCCTGCGCGTCGGTGGCCCCGATCGTCGGCACGAGGCCGAGCTGGAAGGAGAACACCTGGATGAGCACGATGCCGATCCAGAACACCGGCAGCGACACGAAGAGCGGCGGCAGGTTGCGGAAGAGGCGTCGCAGCCAGCTGCCCGCGCCGTAGCTCGCGGTGAACGCGATGACGACCGCCAGGAAGACGGCGAGGATCAGCGCGACGACGGCGAGGGTCAGCGTCGAGGGCAGCGCCTCGGCGAGCAGCGTGGAGACGGCCGCTCCGCTCTGCACGGAGTAGCCGAGATCGCCCTGCAGGAACGCGCCGACGGAGTCGAAGAACCGCACGAGGAAGGGCCGGTCGACCCCGTAGCTCGCCCGGATCTCGGCGAGCTGCTCGGCGGAGAGCCCGAGGTCGGGGTTGCCGAAGCGCGCCATGACGGCGTCTCCCGGCAGCGCCGCGAGCAGCACGTACGCGGCGGTGTAGGCGAGCGCGAGGACCAGGATCGCCTGGCCCACGCGCCGCAGCAGCGCCGCCCGGCTCACTCGCCGAGCTGCACGTCGTAGAACGAGGGCCGACCGATCGACTCGGTCTGGAAGCCCTGCACGGAGGCCTGCAGGCCGAAGACCTGCGGCTCCTCGAACAGGGGCAGCACGTAGGCCTGCTCGGCCAGGATCTGCTGCGCCTTCGCCGACGCGGCCGCGCGCTCCTCGGAGGTGGGCACCGACGCGATCTCGGCGAGCGCCGCGTCGAGCTCGGGGTCGTGGATCGTGCCCGTGGCGGTGTCGAGGTTGAGATTCGCGTTGCGGTTGGTCGAGAAGATCTGCGACTTGAGCACGTCGTAGTCGGCGCGGCCGACCATGGAGTGGTACACCTGGATCGTGTCGGCGTCGAGGCGCGCCTCGTCCTGCGCCGCCTGGTCGCCGGGGAAGAGCTCGACCTCGATGCCGAGCTCCGCGAGCTGCTCCTGGATGAGCGTCACGACTTCCTTCGAGCGCGGCTGCGGCAGCGCCTCGTTGAAGGTGATCGACAGGCGCTCGCCGTCCTTCTCGCGGATGCCGTCCGATCCCGGCTTCCACCCGGCCTCGTCGAGCAGCTGCTCGGCCTTCTCGGGGTCGTACTCGTAGAACTCCGAGGTGTCGGTGTAGCCGAGCGCGGTCTTCGCGAGGATGCCCGTGGCGAGCGGGTAGTTCTCGGTGAACAGGGTGCTCACGATGGCCTCGCGGTCGATGCCCGCGATGATCGCCTGCCGCACCTTGATGTCGTTCAGCGGGGCGTGGGCGAAGCGGAAGCTGAGGCTGTTGTTGACGCCGTTCGTCGCCGCGTGCACGAGCGACAGGGTGTCGCCGGTGAACTGCGCCTCGTCGGGCGCGGGGATGGAGCGGGCGATCTGCGCCTGACCGGAGGTGACGGTGCCGACGCGCACGCTCGACTCGCCCGCGACGATGATGTTGACGGCGTCGAGGTGGGCGCGGCCCTGGTGCTCGCGCGACTCGGGCGCCCAGTCGTAGTCCTCGCGCACGGTCAGGTCGGTCTCCTTGCCGATCTGCTCGTCGGAGATGACGAAGGGGCCGCTGCCGATGATCTCGGTGGCGTTGCCCGGCCCGAACTCCTCGTTCGTGCGATCGAGGGTCGCGTTGGCGAGCAGACCGGAGTTGATGGTCGACGTCGCCTGGGCGAAGCCGGGCGACGGCGCGCTGAAGTGGAACTTCACGGTGCGCTCGTCGACGACCTCGCCGCGCTCGTAGTTGTTGAT
This sequence comes from Leucobacter chromiiresistens, assembly GCF_001477055.1. Taxonomy (GTDB): domain Bacteria; phylum Actinomycetota; class Actinomycetes; order Actinomycetales; family Microbacteriaceae; genus Leucobacter; species Leucobacter chromiiresistens_A. The sequence continues at coordinate 1,846 of NZ_LDRK01000043.1, read as the reverse complement.
CGCCTCGGAGATCGAGAGCGCGCGATCGGTGTCGCCCTTGCCGTAGAGGTCGAAGTTCTTCACCACGTTCTTTGCGTCGAGCGGCGTGCCGTCGGAGTAGGTGACGCCCTCGCGCAGCGTGAAGGTGTACTCGGTCGCGTCGGCGTTCACCTCGGGCAGCTCGCTCGCGATCCAGGGCTCGAGCTCGAGGGTCTCGGGGTTCTGGTAGAGCAGGCGATCCGTCACCTGGTTGACGACGCCGCCGTTGGGGTAGAAGCCCGCGGCCGGCGGGTAGAGCGTGTTCCAGGTCTGCGGCTCGAGGTAGGTGAGCGTGCCGCCCTCCTGCGCCGCGCCGTCGCCGGAGCCGCCGCCCGCGTTCGCCGAGCAGCCGGTGATCGCCATCGCGGCTACTGCCATGGTGGCGATCCAGGCGATGCGGTGCTTCTTCATGGTGCTCCTTCTGCTGCTCGTGGCACATTCGACGGCGCCCGTTCGTGCTGTTCGGGCGATCCGGTTAAGGTTATAGCTCTCATAAGCTAGCGGAAGTCCTCGGTGTCACAGAACTTCATGAACCCCACGCGTCATAAACGGTCATCCGATCGCGCCGCCCCGGCGCGGGCGGCGTATAACGGAAGCATGACCCCCACTCCGACGGCCGCGAAGATCGCCATCATCGGAGTCGGGCCGCGCGGCACCTCGCTCGTGGAGCGGATCGGCGCGCACCTGCACGGGGCCGGCGACCGCAGCCATCCCGCCGCCCTCGAACTGCACCTCGTCGAGGAGACCGAGTTCGGCGCCGGGCGCATCTGGCGCACCGACCAGACCCGCGAGCTCTGCATGAACACCCTCGCCGACGCCGTCACGCTCTTCACCGAGCCCGGCAGCACCGTGACGGGGCCCGTGCGCGTCGGCCCGACGCTGTACGAGTGGGGCCTCCTCGCCCTCGCGACCCGATCGGCGGGCCCCCAGCCGCCCGCCGCGACCGCCGAGGCGATCGCGCGCATCCCGGCCGAGCGCGCCGCGGCGGTCGACGCCCACCCGATCCGGCCCGGCTTCGCCGAGGAGTACGGCGAGGAGCTCGCGGCGTTCCGCCCCGAATCGCACCCGAGCCGGGCGCTCTACGGCGAGTACCTGCAGTGGTGCCTCGACCGGGCGATCGCCGAGCTGCCCGACGACGTGCGCGTGGTGCGGCACCGCGACCGCGCGGTCGGCATCGCACCGCACCCGGGCGGGGGCCAGCGCATCGAGCTGCGCGAGGGGGCGCCCGTCGACGCCGACGCCGTCGTGCTCGCCGCCGGGTGGATGCCCGGCATCGACACCGCCGAGGAGCGCGAGTTCGCCGCCGTGCTGGCCGAGCGCCCCGAGCTGACCTGGGTGCGGCCGGCCAGCCCCGTCGAGCAGGATCTGAGCGGCGTGCGCGCCGGAGCGCCCGTCATCGTGCGCGGCATGGGCATGGGGTTCTTCGACACCATGGCGCTCCTCACCCTCGAGCGCGGGGGCGCGTTCATCGACGACCCGGACGCGCGCGGCGGGCTCCGCTACGAGCCCTCAGGCCGGGAGCCCGTGCTGCATGTGACCTCGGGGCGCGGAGTCCCCTTCCGCGCGAAGACGCTCTACGGATCGCTGCCGCCGCGCCCCGAGCAGCGGTTCCTGCTCGGCGTGGACTGGGCGGCGGTGCCCCGCCCCATCGATTTCGACCGGCAGTTCTGGCCGCGCATCGTCGCCGACGCCCACTTCGACCACTACCGCACCCTCCGGCGGGTGCGGCCGACGGCCGCGACGGCGCCCGCCGATCACGTGGAGTCGGTCATCGCCGCCGCGATCCGACCCCACCTCGACGGCGACCCCGTGCACGGCGCCGACACGC